>WJMI01000319.1 GCA_014728015.1 Chitinivibrionales bacterium
CAGCGCTATTGCGCATGCGCGGTCAAGCGGGAAGCGGTAGACGCCGGTGCTGATTGCCGGGAAGGCAATCGATTTGAGGCCGTTGTCTTTGGCCAGCCGCAGGCTGTTGCGATAGCAGTTCGCCAGAAGTTCGTCTTCGTTGCGCGAGCCGCCGTGCCAGACCGGGCCGACCGTATGGATCACATGCCCGGCCGGGAGATTGTATCCTTTCGTGATTCTGGCCTCTCCGGTGGGGCAGCCGCCGAGCACCCGGCATTCTTCGAGGAGCCCGGGCCCTGCCGCCCGGTGAATAGCGCCGTCCACACCGCCCCCGCCCAAAAGCGACGCATTTGCCGCGTTGACAATGGCATCGACCTCGCAGCCGGTGATGTCTCCCTGAACGATCTGGATTTTGGAATTCATCATGTTACCCCGGAGTTACGCTGGTGATTTTGCTATTGCTATGCGGTTTCGCCGACGAAAAATGGTCCCGCTGCTCTGTTTCACTGATTTAACCCCGGGGTGAATGCTTCGTGCGGGTAGCGCAAAGCCGCACCGCAGGGGCGGGTTGGAGCGAGGGGGGAAGGTATTCCCCCCTCCAAATGCTTTTGAATCTGGAATTAATTGAAATGCGATAATTATTGGAGGCGGCATCCAGATTCGAACTGGAGAATAAAGGTTTTGCAGACCTCTGCCTTACCACTTGGCTATGCCGCCCCGGTATGTATAAGGCCTTGATTAATCAAGGCCTTGTGGAGTACGATCCAGAAGGACCGGTATTGTCGATGGAGCGGGAGACGAGACTTGAACTCGCGACAGCCACCTTGGCAAGGTGGAGCTCTACCACTGAGCTACTCCCGCTTGTGGAGGGATAAAATATATCCCCAAAAAAACGCTGTCAACTTGGAGAATGGGCAACGCGATGATGCGGTAATGCCGTGTGGCGCGTCCCGGATTGTTGCATCCTTGTCTCATTGCATTGTGTTGCCGCATCACCCCACCATTCCCTTGGTTCTAGTCCGGGTTCCAATTCTGCACCGAGGTGAATATTATCGCAACGAACCCCATCATGGCCAGGGCCAGACCGAGCTGCTGTCGGTAGTTGTATGTCCGCCGGATTAGCTTGAGCTTCTGCGGGCCGCGC
This sequence comes from Chitinivibrionales bacterium, assembly GCA_014728015.1. Taxonomy (GTDB): domain Bacteria; phylum Fibrobacterota; class Chitinivibrionia; order Chitinivibrionales; family WJMI01; genus WJMI01. The sequence goes on from WJMI01000319.1 coordinate 1,124, forward strand.
TGTTTATCCTGGTCGAGCTCGGATGCCGCGGGAAGGCTGTCGGTGGTCGTGTCGACCCTGGCGACAGTCGTGTCCGGCGTGATATCCAGGGCCGGAAAATCAGTCTGGGCCCGCGCCGGAACGATCACAAGCAGCACGGCGGCCGCAACTATGGTTGTTTGCAGGCGCATGGTATTTCTGTTTGGATGAAAGCTTTCATCGGAAATGCACGAAACGCTCGAAAGCAGTACGCGACGGCTGCATTTTTCGTCACTTTTGTATGTTTCGTAGTTTCTAAATTCTAATTCAACAGCTCATTCAGTATCCGGTTGATCTCTCTTGGATTTCCCTTTCCTTTTGTGCTTCTCATTGCCTGGCCCACGAAAAAGCCGAGGAGCTTCTTTTCCCCCGCCTTGTACCGTTCGCATTCGGCCGGGTGCTTGTCGAGAACCTCGCGCACAGCCCGTTTGAGCGCGCCGGTGTCTGATATCTGTCGAAGACCCAGGGATTCGACAGCATCCTCAGGTTCACAATCGCGCTCTTCGATATGTCCGAGCACCCGCTTCGCCGCACTGGCTGACAGGGTTTGGCTGGCAACCAGCGCGAGCACGGCCGCCAGGCGTTTGGGCGACACTTTCAGCAATGCCGGGTCTCGAGGACCTTCCTTGAGCATGCGAAGGACTTCTCCCATGACCCAGGTGGCCGCTGCCCGCGCATCCGCGCCTTCTCGTACCGTGTTTTCGAAATAGTCGGCCACTGCGCGCGATTCGGTCAGCACGTCGGCATGATCGGTGCTTAAGCTGAATTCGTTTGTAAACCGTTCGAACCGCGCCTGGGGCAATTCCGGCAGCGCTTGTGCGAGCTCTTCGACACGTTCGCAGGTCACCACCAGCGGGGTAAGGTCGGGCTCGGGAAAATACCGGTAGTCGTGGGCGCTCTCCTTGGTGCGCATTGGCTCGGTACGGTTCTTCTGGGCATTCCACAAGAATGTCTGTTGCGTGACCGCCTGACCGGAGTCAAGCAGCTCTGTCTGGCGCACTATCTCGTGCTCGAGCGCCTTTTCCACACCTCGAAACGAGTTCATGTTCTTCAGCTCGGTCTTGGTGCCGAAGATGTCCTGACCCTTCGGCCGCAGGGAGATGTTCGCATCGCACCGAAGACTTCCTTCTTCCATGTTGCAGTCGCAGATATCCAGGTAGCTGAGAATACGTTTCAGCGCGCCAAGATATGCAAACGCTTCCCGCGCGTTTCGGATGTCCGGCTCGCTGACAATCTCCATGAGGGGTGTGCCGCACCGGTTGGCATCGAACAGGGAGTCGGCATCCTGATCGTGGATAAGCTTCCCAGCATCTTCTTCGAGATGTATCCGCGTTATCCCGATGCGCCTGGCGGTGCCGTGTGCCCGGACATCAACCCATCCGTGCTCGCACAGGGGCATGTCGTATTGCGATATCTGGTAGCCCTTGGGGAGGTCGGGATAGAAGTAGTTTTTGCGGGCGAAGATTGACTTGTCGCGAATCGTGCAGTTGACTGCTTTCCCCATGCAGATCGCCATGTCGACCGCGCGGCGGTTGAGGACCGGCAGCGCGCCGGGCAGGCCGAGACAGACCGGGCAGGCATGCGTGTTGGCCGGGTCGCCGAACACCGATGCGCATCCGCAGAATATCTTGGTACTGGTCTTGAGCTGGGCGTGGACCTCGAGCCCGATGACCGGTTCGTATTCGGGAACAGTCATGGCATCATTTCCTTGTCACGCGGTATGTCATGCCGCCGGGCTGCAAGCGGGCCGTGCCGAATTCCCGGGCCTGTTCTTCCGTGGCAAACGATCCAACCCGCACACGATGCAGTGTTTTGCCTTCCCTTCTGAGCGCGGATATGGTGACATTGTCGAAGTCTTTGCGAAGAGTACGCCAGAGTTTGCGCGCGTTGGCCAGGGATGCGAACGCGCCTACCTGCAGGGTATAGGCAGCGTCCCTGCCGGCGCTCTCCGCGGCTGCGGAGAAATCCGCCCGTGCCGCGATGTCCTGTTCTTCGAAGTCCAGAGGAGGCGTTTCTACGGAATCGACCAGCCTGGATTCGAGGTAGAAATCGTATTGCGCGGCGAGGGCGTCTCTGTATCCCCGTGCGAGCTTTTTCCTTTCGAGCATCGATGCCGAGAGCGCGGCGCCTGCAATCGACGGCGCCCGGTGGGCGGCATCTTCCATGCGCGCCGCGCGGGAATATGACGTGAGGGCCTTGTCGTATTCCTGCCCAAGGAAATGGACATTGCCGAGCAGATACGATGCATGCGATGCCTGCGCACGGTTGTCACCGGATGCCACCGGCACCAGCAGGGCTTCGGCCTTGACCAGGTCCCCCTTGTTGATTGCCGCGCGGGCAAGAAAGCGGCCGGCCTCGGGGCTCGGGTGCATGCGCCAGGCCTTGTCGAACGCATCGTAGGCGGTTTCGTACCCGCCGCGGGCATACTGCATGCCGCCCAGCCGCATGAGCGCTTCGCCCCGCAGCGTGGCATCCGCGTTCTGATCTCCGGCGACACGCTGATACAGCGCAGCGGCACGATCGGCGTTCCACAGCGTAGTGGCGTACGCGAGCGCGTTGAGCGCTTTGGTGCTGTCGCTTTGGTAGGCACGCCGGCAATACTCGGCGGCTTCACGCACTTTGCCCTGCTCGAGGAATGCGAGTCCGATATCGGCATCGCCGGCACAGGCGCCCGCAAGCGGGGCGCATACGACAAGTGCGGCGGCAAGCACCCGGGCGAGCATGTCAGACCTTTGCATCGGGATCCGGTGCGTCGTCCGTTTCGGCCGGCGGCGTGTGGTCGTCGAGCAGGCGTTCTTCGTCGCTGGCATCGGCAAGGGCCGCAGGCATTTCCGCTTCGGCGGGACCTTCTTCGCCGGTATCGTCGCCCCGGCGGGCTTTCATCTGTTCGTTTTCCTGTTCAAGGCGCCGGATACGATTGCCCTGTTTGATTGACTGCGATTTCAGCGAGATGAAGTTATACGCCGCAAGGGCCAGGCCGAGCACCAGCCCCAGGAAAAACGCGCCGACAATGTAGGCGTACATCGGAAACTCGGGTGTTTTGTAGAACAGAACACGCGCGGGAGCGGCCATGCTGAACGCGACCTGGGACAGGGTCGAAATGACTGCCCATGATACAACAAACGAAAACAGGAAGAACACTATCCATTTTGCGATTTTCATGGGGATACCCTTTCCGCGCACAGAGTCATGCCGCTGCTTCTGGAAACCGTTACGGGTAAAATCGTTCCTGCCAGCGGGTCGTCGCAACGGACGAGCACGCGTTTGGCGCCATGGTCCTGGCCAATCCACCCTCGGTCGCGGCCGTCCTGCCGCCGCGTGAACAGCACGCTGACCGTCCTGCCGACCATGGCGGCGTAGTGCTCTTTGGTGATGCCGGTCTGCAGCGAGATGAGCTCTTCAAGACGGCGCTTCTTCACCGTCTCCGCCACCCGGCCGTCCATGGATGCCGCCGCGGTTCTCTCCCGATCCGAATAGGCGAACATGAACGCAGCGGTAAACCGCACGTTTTCGAACAGTGACAGGGTCTGTTTGAAATCCTCTTCGGTCTCGCCCGGAAATCCGACCATGACATCGGTGGTGATATCGGCATCGGGCATATGCGCACGGATAGTTTCGATGCGGCCCCGATACTCTTCGCGGGTATACCGCCGGTTCATGCGCGCAAGGACTCGTGTCGAGCCCGACTGCACCGGGAGGTGCACATGATTGCAGACCTTTTTGAGCGAGGCCATAGTACGGATCAGCTTCTCGGTGCAATCCTTGGGGTGCGAGGTAGTGAAGCGCAGTCTGTGGATGCTCTCGATGTCGTGCACGCGGGTGAGAAGGTCCGGGAAATCGAGGGCCCCGTCACGGTAGGAATTGACATTCTGACCAAGCAGCGTGAGCTCGCGAACGCCCCGCGCGGCAAGGTCCCGGGCGCGGGTGACCACGTCGCCGGACGGCACCGAATGCTCCCGCCCGCGGACAAACGGCACCACGCAGTAGCTGCAATAGTTGTCGCATCCCCGCATGACCGGGAGAAACGCGGTGACCCCGGGCGCCTGGGGTTCGCGCGGGCCGGTATCGGCGTGCAGTTCTTCGAGCAGAGCGTCGAGGTCGTGCGCGAGATGCTCGACGCGAGTGGCGCCGATGATCCTGTCGATACCGGGTATGTGCTCCCGCAGGCGGTCGCCGAGGCGTTCGGCCATGCATCCGATTACCCAGAGTCTCTGGCGCGGGTTGCGGGATGCCTTACGGTTGGCGTATTCGGTAATGCGGGCGCGCGCCCTGCGTTCGGCATGCTCGCGCACGCTGCAGGTGTTGACCACGAGCAGGTTCGCGGAGTCGCTGTGGTCGGCCCGCGTAAACCCGCGCATCTCAAGCAGGCCGGCCAGCATGTCCGAGTCGGCCACGTTCATCTGGCATCCGAACGTTTCGATGTGGTACGAGGACATCGCTACTCTGAGTCTATGAGCAAATAGACAAAGATACAGTTGCGCGCCGCTTTCGGGCCCTTGATATCAACATTCCCGCCGAAATCAAATCTATATCGGTGCCTTACGCCGCGGGGAGCCAGTGTCCCCTAGCGGATTCGTTTCCGGATGTCCTGATGCACGAAACAGCTTTCGGCACGGGCCCGAGTTTGACCGATGCCGTATGCGTGGCCAACACAAACGGGATGCAATGCTGTTGCCCCGTGGGGCGTAGCGAATCTTGACAGAAAAGACCCTGGGAATAGAGCACCCGACCGCGGGAGGAAATAGTGCCGGAGAGGCCCTTCCTCATGTATCGTCGGTACACGAACGATCAGAGGTGCCCCTCAACCGCACTTGGAATACCCGCACGACCGGCAGACAGCGCACCCGCCTTCGTGTTCCATCATGCCCCCGCACTCCGGGCACTGCGGGCAGTAGCCCGTGTTTGCGCTGGTGACCGGGCCGGTTGACGATGCGGTCATGGTCGTCGAGGTCGCGTCGACAATTTCGGCATCAGGGACCGCCTTGGGCATGCGAAGCCCTTCGAACTCGGTGATCGCCTTTTCGAGCACCCGTGCGATGGCATCGGCGCAGGAGAGGATCATCTCGCCCTCGTTCCATGTGGGGACCGGGCAGCGGATGCCGCGGAGTTGCTCGACCACGGCCTTGGGATCGACACCTGCACGAAGTGAAATGGAGATAAGCCGGGCCACGGCCTCTGCGTTGCTCGCGGCGCATCCGCCCGACTTGCCCATCTGCGTGAACACCTCGCAGAACCCGTACTCGTCGGAGTTGATGTTAACGTAGAGGTTGCCGCAGCCGGTTTTTGTTTTGTAGGTGCGGCCGAACGTGACATTGGGACGGGGGCGCGGTGCGATGCGCCCGGACTCGAGGGTGACCGGCAGGCCGGCGGTCGCGGCGCCGGCCGAGCCCGCGGTGATTACCTGGTTCTGGCGGGACCCGTCGCGGTACACGGTCACGCCCTTGCAGTTGAGATCGTAGGCCAGGCGGTACACTTCCTCGACATCGTTGACCGTGGCATTGTTTCTGAAATTGACCGTTTTGGAGACGGCGTTGTCGGTGTACTTCTGGAATGCCGCCTGGATCTGGATATGCCAGCGGGGCTCGATATCGTGTGACGTGACAAACACGTCGCGGATGCGCTTGGGGATGCCGAACACCTTGCTCAGGCTGCCGGTTTCGGCCACGATTTTCATGAGTTCTTCCGAGTAGAAACCCTCGTCGCGGGCGATCTTCTCGAACGCGGGGTGTACTTCCAGAAGTCGCTGTCCGTCAAGCACGTTCTTCTCGTAGGCGATCGCGAACAGCGGCTCGATCCCGCTGGAGCATCCGGCGATCATGCTGATGGTCCCGGTGGGCGCGACCGTGGTGACCGTGGCGTTGCGCAGCGGCAGACCGTCTTCCTTGTCATATACCGAGCCCTTGAAATTGGGGAATACGCCTCGCTCGCTGGCGAGAAACGCGCTGACCTTCTTGGCTTCTTTTTCGACAAACAGCATGAGCTCTTCGGCCAGGCTCGCCGCGGCGTGCGAGTTGTAGGCGATGCCGAACTCGACGAGCATGTCGGCGAACCCCATGACCCCGAGGCCGACCTTGCGGTTGCTCTTGGTCATCTGGGCGATTTCGGGAAGCGGGTAGTCGTTGACCTCGATAACATCATCGAGAAACCGCACGGCGGTACGCACGGTCTCGGCAAGCTTGCCGTAGTCGACCTTCTTCTCCTTGTTGACAGTCTTTGTCATATGGGCAAGGTTGATTGAGCCGAGGTTGCACGATTCGTACGGAAGCAGCGGCTGCTCGCCGCAGGGGTTGGTGCTTTCGATCCTGCCGATATGCGGCGTGGGGTTGGACGCGTTGACCTTGTCGAGAAACACGATGCCCGGCTCGCCGTTTTTCCACGCGAGTTCGACAACGCGCTTGAATACCTTGGATGCGCTCATGCGGCCGACTACATCGCCGGTACGCGGGTTGCGCAGGGGGTATTCCTCGTCTCGTTTGAGCGCATCCATGAATTCGTTGGTGATGCCCACCGAGATGTTGAAATTGGACATGACCCCGTCTTTTTCCTTCATCTCGATAAAGTCCATAACCTCGGGGTGGGTGCACTCGAGTATGCCCATGTTGGCGCCGCGGCGCGTGCCGCCCTGCTTGACCGTTTCGGTGGCGATATCGAACACGCGCATGAAACTTAGCGGCCCGCTGGAGATGCCCTTGGTGGATTTCACGCGATCGTTTTTCGGGCGGATATGGGAGAAAGAGAAACCGGTGCCGCCGCCGCTTTTATGGATGAGGGCGGTATGCATGACACTGGTGAATATCTCTTCCATGGAGTCGCCCACGGGGAGCACGAAACAGGCGGCGAGCTGCTGGAGCTCGCGACCCGCGTTCATGAGCGTGGGGGAGTTGGGCAGAAAATCAAGTTCGACCATCGTGTTATAGAACTTTTCGGTCCAGACATCCGGGTTGGCATCCGGACTAAGCATCTTCTCGCCGCCGGCGATGTTCTCGGCGACCCTGAAAAACATGTCTTCGGGTGTCTCGATGACGTCGCCATTGTCGTTTCTCTTGAGATAGCGCTTGTCAAGGACTGTCCTGGCGTTGCGGCTGAGTTTGGCTTTCTTTCGTGTCAGGCGTTCCTTCAACCCTTCCTCCCTGGGGCCGCTCGCTTCTTCGTTCTGCCGGAATACCGCCGACTTGACCGTCTTTGCCGTGTTCTGCGGTGTGATCTGGGGTGCCATGCCTTTTCTCCTCACGTGTCGCAAAAGGTGCCCTGAAACGCCAAACCCCCTCTTCCACGGGAACAGCCCCCGTGGTTATCGAGTGTACCGCGTTTTATTTCTCTTTTGAATACGCGCGTGGGGTGGCAATTCGGATGCAAAAATATTGCGGGAGGGATATCGAGTCAAGCGAAAAGAACACGCGTTGACACAATATGTGGTATAGGATTTGCTAACAGCACCCTACTCGTGGTGTGATGTGGATTATCAGGTATAGCATATAATCGCGGAGTGCGCAAGAGGTTAAAGAGTGGGTCCGCAACCTCGTGTCGGTTCGCGTGCGCGCCGCCCGCCCTAACATTGGGTATTGTCCGGTTCAGCTTCGCGGCATAGCTCATACACGAACTATATTTTTCATCCAATCCGCAATGCAAGGAGCACGCCGCATGGCTGTCAGTGTGGACACCGATAAACTCAGAGACCTCCGCGGGCGCCTCGACAACCTCAGGGGGTATCTTTGACGTCGAAAACAAGCAAGACGAAATAGCCCGCCTCGAAAAGACCACTACCGGGCCCGATTTCTGGAACGATCAGGAGTCCGCCCAGAAAGTCCTCAAGCGGATCAAGGACCTGAAACGCGGTGTCGAAAGCTGGCAGAAGACCCATGTTCTTTGCGAAGATATCGAGACCCTTCACGAGCTCGCGATCGAAGAAAACGACGAGGTCGCGCTTGCCGAAGTCGCCGCGCAGATAGACCAGGTTGAAAAAGAGGTGCAGCACCTCGAGTTTGTTCGCAAGCTCTCCGGGGAAGACGATGCCGCGCCGGCAATCCTGGGCATACATTCCGGCGCCGGCGGCACCGAGAGCTGCGACTGGTGCGAAATGCTGTTTCGCATGTACACGCGCTGGATGGAGCGCAAGGGGTATGACTACACCGTGCTGGATGCCCAGCCCGGCGAAGAAGCAGGCCTGAAAAGCGTGGCCATGGAGGTCAGCGGCGAATATGCGTACGGGCATCTCAAAGCAGAGATCGGCGTGCACCGCCTGGTGCGTATCTCGCCGTTCGATGCCAATGCCCGCCGCCACACATCGTTCGCATCCGTGCATGCTTATCCCGTGCTGGCGGAGGCCGATGATCTCGAGCTCGACGAGAAAGATATCCGGGTGGATACCTATCGCGCCAGCGGCGCCGGCGGCCAGCATGTCAACAAGACCGATTCGGCGGTCCGCATGACCCATATTCCCACCGGCATCGTGGTGCAGTGCCAGAACGAGCGATCGCAGATGAAAAACCGGGCGACCGCGCAGCGCATTCTTAAATCACGCGTGAAGCAGTTCTACAAGGAAGAGGAAGAGAAAAAGCAGGCGGAGAAGCAGCCCGACAAGAAGAAAATCGAGTGGGGCAGCCAGATCCGGTCCTATGTGCTGCACCCGTACAACATGGTGAAAGACCTGCGCACCGGAAAAGAAACGTCCAACACGCAGGCCGTGCTGGACGGTGACATCGACGGATTTATCGAAAGCTTCCTTCTGCAGTATACCTCGTGACCGCCCTACCGGAAGTGATTCGTCAACTGGCTTCCCCGATGCGTGGCCTTGACATTCACAAGCCCCAGCACGCCTGATTCCATTTCGTATGGGGTGCCGGTGGACGCGTTGATGGCTTCATCGACCTCGGCGGTGACGCTTGCCACGCCTGCAGGAACATCCTCGAACGTGAACACGTGCAGATAATGTTTCGCGGTAAACGCGGATGTGGCCTGGAAAACATACTCCTGCGTTTCGCTTCCCGCAACCGCCCGAAGAAGAATTCTTCTGTTCGGGTTGCCGCTGTACCACATGATGTCACACAGCACCATGGTCACTTCCAGGTCCTTTTTCCCGTCCGCGGGGATATGTATGGCAGTGCCCAGCGGCGGCTCCCTGTAGTTGCACCAGTACTCGGTCCCGTGGCCCGCGCGGTTGTCGTACACACTCTTCTGGGAGCCGGTGACATACTCGTCCGCGTTGAAGAACACTCCGTTGACCGGGGCAACCTGTCCGTAGTTGCTTACCGCGGAGTCGACATCGCGGAACACGATGGCCTGCAGGATCTGAACGTCATTTCCTTCGGCCTTGATCTGGTCATGCACGCCGCCGAATTCGTAGTGGAAGAACTGGGAGGTGACGTAGTTCGGGTCGCAGCGCGGCAGGTTGTGCGCTCCCCATGTGTTGCCCGTGTAATCATAGCTGTTGTAAACGGTGATTGGGTGAGGCGTATTATGCATATCCTGCCAATCCGAAGAAATCACGCCGACGACCTTCTGCATACCGTCGGTAGTGAGATTAGATATGGTGACCGGCGCGGGACCGTCTTTCACGATAATATCAACGGCCGTGGAATCCACGCTCCACGTGTACACCGGACAAAGGCTGAGGTTAGGCGACTTGGCGGGAGCTGTCAGCGGAACGAAGAGCGCAACCAGCGCGCTGATCCACAGGAATTTCGAAGCGCGGCTTGGTGAGCTTTTATGAGTCGCGAGGTTATGAGAATTGCATACTCCCCCCGCGAGAGCACGGATGCCCAGGTACACCATGGTTTCCCCCACTTTCTGCACCGAAAGGTGCTATACTCTCTCCCCTCTTAAAGTATATGTGGATCACCTCAGAACATCAAGGATGCTCTCACCCACCATTTAAACCCAATTCGGCCATTTAGGACGTGGTAAGAGGGACGGTGGCAAAATATATACTTAAGACGCTAGGCGGTGTTTCACTATTTTGCCACCGTCCCCAACAACGCAGCACTCCTTCTATCGCAAATCAGGCTTAACCCGCACCAGCCCGCGGACCGAATTCCCGCAATAGACCGCATCCGCATTCAGCAGATCTCTTGTCTTTAGTATGCGCTCCCGGCATTTTCCACCGCGAAGCAGTCGCTTCCTGAGCACGCCCGGCAGGAGCCCGCAGTCTATCGGCGGCGTGTACAGCATGGAGCGCTTCTCGATGAAGATATTATTCATGGAGCATTCGGTGATCTGCCCGCGCGAGTTCATGAAGACCATGTCGTAGTATGCACCCGCGCGGGCGTGAGCCATGGCGGACTCGTACCACGGGCGGCAGGTGGTTTTGTGGAAGAGAAGCGGCTCGCTCTCGTTGACCGGCTTGCGCGCCATCACCACCCGGGGCAGGTCCTTTACTGGCGCGCCCCGCACCGTGGGCGTGGTCCCCGGCAGGATCGAGGATTCCCACCGAATATTCCCGTCGCGCGCAACAAGCAGGCGCACGCGGTATCGGTTGCCCCGGGCAAGACCACGGGTGATGCGCAAGCGCTCGCGCTCAATTGCGCGTGTGGCAAAGGGATAGCCGAAGAATGCCGCCGAGGACCGCATGCGCGCGATATGCTCGCGCCAGAAGCGGGGCCTGCCGCGCTCAAACAGGATTGTCTCAAAGATTTCAAAATCAGGGGGGCGCGCCACCAGAAAGGCACACTTGGTGCCGCACTCATCCCATTCAATACGGGGCTGTGAGTCCCACACCACTCCGCTTCCCACGC
>WJMI01000024.1 GCA_014728015.1 Chitinivibrionales bacterium
GACCAGGCACATGGGGTTCGCGCCGGCGCGGCGCGGTCCGGATGCGCGCGCGCGGCGGGCCGGGCGGCGGAGGAGACGAGGATGAGGGTGGCCATCGCGGCTGGGGGGACCGGCGGGCACATTTTTCCCGCGCTCGCGGTGGCGCTGGAGTTTCGCAGGTGGGTGCCGCGCGTGGAGCTTTTCTGGATAGGAACGTCACGCAACAGGGAGCAGGAGCTGTGCGACAAGAACGGCATTCCGCTGCGGATACTGGACGTTCGCGGAATCCGGCGGGAGATCAGCAGTGAGGCGGTGACCGCGCTGTTTTCGTTCGCGCGGGAGATTGGCGATATGAAATCATTTCTCAGGGACAACGGCATCGATGCCGTGGTGGCGTTCGGCGGCTATGTGAGCGCGCCGGTGCTTGCCGCCGCCCGGATGCGTTCCACGCCGTATTTCCTTCAGGAGCAGAACACGGTTCCGGGCCTGGTCAATCGCCTGTTTGCCGGCGGGGCGGCATGCACGTTTCTGGGTTTTCCGCTTGTTCACAAGCGCCGGCTCAAGGGGGCGACCCGGATCACCGGAACGCCGGTCCGCCGGATCAACGGCACGTACGCCGATTTTGCCTACCCCGCGGGCTTTGACAAAACACAAAAAACCGTACTCATTTCCGGCGGGAGCCAGGGGGCGGACAGCATGAACCGTCACCTGCTCGAACCGGCCGCGCGCCTTCTCGAGCACGACATACAGCTCGTCTGGCAGACCGGGGCGGCATCGTGTGCTGATGTCAAGAGCGCGCTGGCGGGGTTCCCGAACGCGTTTGTCATGGAGTCGGTTGATGATCTGTACCCGTACTATGCGGCCGCAAGCGTGGTCGTGTGCCGGGCCGGCGCATCGACCATCAACGAGGTCGCCTATTTCGGCCTTCCGTGCGTAATGATCCCGCTTCCGTGGGCATCCGAGAACCACCAGTGGCACAATGCCGGGCTGGTCGAGGGGCAGGGGCGGGGCGTGCGTATCGCGCAGGAGGACGGGTGCGGTGACGAGGCGGTGGATGCGATCCTGTACATGCTGTCGGACCGTCAGAGCTATGAGCGCATGTGCCGTATGGCGCTGGACAACAGCCCGGTGAATGCCGCGGCGCAGGTCGTATCGGGCGTACTGGAAGGGGTGAAGTCACGATGCTAGGCGTGTATCCCGAACGCGTGCATTTCGTGGGTATCGGCGGCGCGGGCATGAGCGCGCTGGCGGAAATACTCCATGGTCACGGGCACGCGGTGACGGGCAGCGATCTGCGGCGCACGGCCCTGACCGAGCGGCTCGAGTCGCTCGGCATCGGCGTGCAGTACGGCCACGAACCGGCGCTGGTGACTGATGCGGCGCTGGTGGTGTATTCGAGCGCGGTGAGGCACGGCAACCCGGAGCGGCGCTATGCCGAGCGGCATGATATCGCGGTCACCCGCCGCGCCGAGATGCTGGGGGAACTCATGCGCATGCACACGAGCATCGGGGTGGCGGGGACGCACGGCAAAACCACGACGACATCGCTGATAGGCCACGTGCTTGCGCACGCGGGCCTCGACCCCACAATCGTGGTGGGCGGCACGCTGCGGGCGCGGGAGTCCAACGCGGTGATCGGCCGGGGCGGCCTGCTGGTCGCCGAGGCTGACGAGTATGACCGTTCGTTTCTCAGCATGCACCCGTTAACGGCGGTGATCACCAATATCGAGGCGGACCATCTGGACTGCTACCGCGACATCGACGATATCAAATCCGCGTTTCTGAAGTACGCGCGGGGCGTACCGGCCGGCGGCCGGATTGTCGCGTGCGGTGACGACCGGCACGCGCGTGACGTAGTGTCGCGTATTGACAAGACTGTTATCACCTACGGGACGGAAAACGATGCCGACTATATCGCGCGGGACCTGCGCGTAGCGCAGGGGCGCACGCTGTTTACCGTGGCGCGGCGCGGCGCGATACTCGGGCAGGCATCGATTCCCCTGGCGGGCGTGCACAATGTGCGCAACTCGCTGGCCACGGTATCGGTGTGCTGCGAGATGGGCATCTCGTTCGACGTGGTCTGCGGGGGCCTGGCCGGGTTCGCCGGCATCAGGCGCCGGTTCGAGCCGGTGGGGGTCTGCCGGGGCATGACCGTGATTGACGATTACGCGCATCATCCGACGGAGATTGCCGCGACGCTCGCGGCGGCGCGCGGCCTGGGTTTCGCCCGGATCATCGCGGTGTTTCAGCCGCACTTGTATACGCGCACGCGCGATTTCATGGATGCGTTCGCGCAAAGCCTGTCGGCGGCCGATGTGGCGGTGGTGACCGAGATATACAAGGCGCGCGAGGAGGGGATTGCCGGCGTGAGCGGACGGGGGATAGTCGAGCGGATGCGCGCGGGCCGCGCTCCCGGCGCGGTGTTCGTGGAAACAAAGGAACAGGCCGTGGATGCGGTGACGGCGACGGCGCGCGCCGGTGACGGGATTGTCCTGATGGGCGCCGGGGACATCTGTGATATCGGGCCAAAGCTTCTGGAAAGGTTTTCGCATGAATAGGCGCGTGGGCGCGAACCGGCGCAAGAAGATGCGCGAGCGGCGGGAAAAACTGTCGCGTCCCCCGGCGAATAGCGCGGCGCGGATGCGCGGCGCGGCCAAGGCGGTGGTTCTGGCAACGCTGCTGGGGACGGGCGCCTTTTTCGCCGCGCGCCGCGCGGCGGCGTGGGTGAATACCTCGAACCTGTTCGTGCTGGAGAACATCAGGGTGTGCGGTGTCGCGCTTCTGGACACATCGGATGTGCTGTCGCTGGCCAACCTGGCGCCGGGAACGCATCTGGCGAAGCTGGACGTGGGCGGCGTTATCGAGCGGCTCGCGGCGAACCCCGCGGTGGAAAAGGTGCGGGTGCGCCGCCGGCTGCCCAACACGGTGGATATCGTGGTGCAGGAGCGCCGGCCGCGGGCCATGGTCAATCTGGGCAGGGTGCATCTGGTGGACCGCCAGGGCGTGCTGCTGCCGCTGGTTGCGGGCAAGTATGCCAACACGCCGATCGTGTCGGGTCTGCGTGACACGATTATGGAAGACGGCACGCGGCGGCTGACGGCGCGAAGCCTGTCGGTGCTGAATTCGTTTCTTGACGGCGTGCGGGAGGCGCGGCCGGAGATAGCATCGCGGCTGTCCCAGGTGCAGTTCGATGCCGCCGGCAACGCGAAGTTCGTTCTGGAGGCGAGCGCGACCGTGGTTGAAATCGATGCGGGCAATGTCCGCCGGAGGATAGAACAGTTACACAGGCTTCTGCGCGCGCGCGAGCGGCACGGCTGCGCGCCCGCCCAAACAATCAGCCTTCGCTACGCGAACCTGGCGTTCGTCCGGTAGCGGTATCGCCGCGCGGAGGCGCGCACACGGACCGGAGCGGTCACACACGGAGGGACGGAATGAACGACAACATCTACGTAGGCCTTGACATCGGGACAACCAAGATCGCGTGCATCGTATCGGAGCTCGATGCCAACGACGAAATGAAAATCATCGGGGTCGGCGTGGCGCCGTCGGAAGGGCTGCGCAAGGGCGTGGTGGTGAATATCGACAAGACGGTGCGTTCCATTCAGAAAGCGGTCGAAGAGGCCGAACTGATGGCGGGGGTCGACGTGGATGCGGCGTGGGTGGGCATCGCGGGCGATCATATCCGGGCCATCAACAGCAAGGGCGTGGTGGCGACCAAGGGAGACAACAACGAGATCACCAGCATGGACGTTGAGCGGGCGATCGATGCCGCCAAGGCCGTGTCGATTCCGCTCGGCCGCGAGCTTCTGCACGTGATACCGCAGGAATACGTGGTTGACGAGCAGAAGGGAATCAAGGACCCGATCGGCATGTGCGGGGTGCGGCTCGAAACCCAGGTGCATATCATCACGGGCGCGGTGACCAGCGCGCAGAACATTTACAAGAGCGTGGACAAGGCCGGCCTGAAGGTCATCGATCTGGTGCTGCAGCCGCTGGCATCGGCCTACGCCGTGCTCGAGAAGGACGAGAAGGAGCTGGGGGTCGCGCTTCTGGACATGGGCGGCGGCACGACCGACATCGCGATTTACTCCGAAGACAGTATCCGTCATACGGCCGTGGTGGGGCTGGGCGGCGAGTACGTGACCAAAGACATTGCGATAGGCATTCGCACGCCGATTGAGAAGGCCGAGGAGATCAAGAAGACATACGGGTGCGCGTTTTCACCGCTGGTGCGGGGCAACGAGTACGTGAGCGTGCCGGGCGTGGGCGGCCGCGAGCAGCGCGAGGTTTCCAAGGCGGTCCTGGCATCGATTGTGGAGCCGCGGCTGGAGGAAATCCTGTCGCTGACGCTTCGGGAGATAAAGCGCACCGAGTATGCC
>WJMI01000320.1 GCA_014728015.1 Chitinivibrionales bacterium
CTCGCACAGCGATCGGGCAATGGCCAGCCCCAGCCCGCTCCCCGCGCGCTTTCCCGATACGAACGGATCAAACAGGCGCGCGCGCAGGGCAGGCGGAATACCCGGGCCGTTGTCCTCGAACCGGAGCGCCATGCGTTTCCCTTCCTGGAGATGCGAGATGGTCACGGTTCCTGCATCCTGAAGCGCCTCCGCGGCGTTACGCACCAGGTTGGCGGCGATCCGGCGGAATGCCTCGGGATCGCCTGTCAGTCGAAGCGCCGGATCCACAGTAGCCGAAACTGATACGCCGGGGGAAACCTCCGCAAAGGATGCGACAAATGAGTCGAGCACTTCACGGGCTGAAAATGGCTCGTGCCGAAGCCGTTTCTCTCTGGAGAAGCTCAGTATGTCCCCGACCAGGTTTGAAAGCCGCATGATCTCCTCGGACAGGAAGTCGAACGCCTTGTGTGTTTTCTCCGGATCGTACTTCTTTCTAAGCACGTCGGCGGATGACTTGACGATAGCAATCGGGTTTTTTAGCTCGTGCGCCAGCTCGCTGCTGGCCTTGCCCAGGAAGGCGAGTTCATCATTGCGCCTGGCAAGCGCCATGGCCTCCCGCGCCCGGTTGCTGATTACCGTCACGGCGGCCCCCAGCGCCACAACGACCATGAGTAGAAACGCGGAAAATGCAAGGGCCGCATTCCGGAACTGCCGTGCCATGGCGAAGTATTCCTCATCAGCCTCCACAATGGCAAGATAGCGGATGTCGCCGAGGTCAAAGGGATAGTAGAGCGACTTGAAATGCGTATCATCGATACGCACGCGCCCGGTGAACCGCGGGTTTCCCGAATGCGCCGCCGCCGCGAACCGCGCCGTATCGATGAGATACGGACCGATATCGTCACCGCGCCGAATGACGTTCTGGCTGCTGTAGTGCACGAGCCCGAGGCTGTCGGCGATTACGATTCGCTCGAACCCGGCGCTGCCGGAAAGATCTTCCAGCCACGAGGTCACCGGTTCCGGACCGGTGTTGTCAAACCGGCCCAAAAGGATGCGTTCAAGCCTTCGTGCAGAATACGCGGCAACCGACTGCATCCGTTCATGCGCGAGTTCTCTCTGCCGCGCAAGGCTCTGAGAGAACAGGCCCAGGGCCGCGGCGGCCAGGGCGACCATGCCGGCAACAACAAGCGCGAGTACGGACCAGGTGTATCGATTCATGGGCTAGAACCGTGCGGAAACCGAGAGATACGCGGAGATATTGTTTTCCCGCAGACCGCTTTCTAAGATACGATGTTCGTATTCGCCGGTGGCGTCAATTGTCAGATTGGTCAAAATGGACCATTGGATTTCCGCCGACGGCTTATACGACCGGCTGTCTTCCAGGTAGGTCTCGTGAATAATGTCCTCCATCCGGTACGCGATGGCCACGCCGGCCTGCACGGGCCCCTGTTCGAATCCGATGCCTGCCTCCGGCTCGCAGGCCATATACGATTCCGAAATCGAGAGCGGTAAGTAGTAATACACCGAGTCCCCGGCAGAGCTTTTTCTCGGATATCGCCTCTGTTCGCAGTACATGGAGGGAATGATCGAGAAGCCCAGAGGGAGAAAAAACTCCAGGGCGGCGGTTGCCTCACCCCCGTAACCGTCAAGGGTATACGAAGACACAAGGGTTGTGTCGCTATAGTACTCAAATGGCGTTACTGTGTATTCACTGCTGTCGAGGAGCGTGACATGCGTGTACCCGTCAACGCTGTCGTCCAGGTAGCATTCGCGTTCAAGCAGGCCTGATGCATCGATGCGTCCTTCAAGCCAGCCAACCGGCCGGATCGAAAAACGAAGCACGCCGTCGAGACCGCGCCTCAGTCTCGGATCATGTCGACGCGGATAGCGTTCCCAGTTGTACGAAAGGTCGATTCCGGCATCAAACGCGTTTGCCCACAGGTCGGCCACCACGCGCGGACCGTAGCGTATCTCGGTATCTTCATCGAATGCCGCGTGATACCTGAGATACTCGATCTCGCCGGAGAAGGCGGCCCGCTTCCGGAAATCTTTCGATTCAAGCTCAAGCGTCGGGCTGGCGGTCACCCCGGCAAACGAAGTGTACTGGGAACGCTGCGTTCGATAATACTCGCCTTCAAACTCGACAGGCAGCAGAGCCGACATGATCTTCTCGAGCGGGCGGCTCGATATTTCCAGGCGGGCATCGGCCCTTGCCAGGTCAGAGGAATCGCCGTAGTCCTCGCCAAGCTTCTTCTCGCCTTCCACGGCAAGCTCGTAGGTGACCCAGTCCCGGACAAAAGAACCGTCCGTTTCCACTCCCAGCCTTCCGCGGGTATTTGAGAGATATACATACGGCGATATGGTTTCCACCGCGCGCACACCGGTATTCCACGCAAGCTCCACGCGGGCGTTGCCGTTCAGCGGCTGATCATCGATTTCATCAAGCGCCAGTGCCGTGTCGATACCGAACGTATCGCCGGTGGTGGAAACCAGGTAGTTGTCGTCAAAGACATCATAGGAGAGCGCAGCGCTCAATTGCCACTCAAGCGGATCGGCCGGCTCGATATCCGGTGTGCCGGCGGCGATATCATCCGGCACATCTGTCAACGCGGGCATGTCATGCGCGGGAGCAGTGAATTCGTCTTCGTATCCGGCGGTATCGTCAGGTTCATCCAGCAGCCCCGCGAACAGATCCGTCAGGAGATCATGGGCTTCGGCGTGCATGCCCTCGCGCGCAAGCTCCTCACCGGCCTCAAGGTATATCGCGTATTCCTCGGGCAGCTCGCCGAGCGCGAGGATCTCGCCGCGTTTCTCGGCATACGCCAGTGAATCAACAACGCTTTCTTGCGCGGCCGGAGCCTGCGGGGCAAGAAGCAGAGCACAAAGAGGCGCGGCGATTCGTTGTATCATTGGTGAAAAATACTTGCCGAGAAGATTATCCGGCGAAAGGGATTGTCGCGGGGAAGCAGAAAGCGCAGGCAGCGGATGCTTTCGCCTGCGCTTTCCGGTGGCGTGGGCAAAGAGTCACGTCCCAGTCAGCTGCATTGCCTGCGCCCCGGGCCTCCCGAGGGGCCCGCAGAAACACCACCTCTACGCGTCGCTTTCAGTGCCCCGCTCCACATTGATCACATACACCGTGGTTTTCCCGTCCCGCTTGCGCGTGGCAGTGGCGGTGGCGGTCCCGCTCCCCTCCCCGTCGCCTTCAAACTCTACATCTATGGTACGAAGAGGCCGGTCGATGGCAACCGTACCGGAAGAGGGAAACGCGAGGTGCGGAACCCTGCCGCGGTGCCACTGACGGGTGAGATCGGTGATGGTGGTCGTGCTGTACTGCGTGCCGTTGTAGTGTCCCGTGATAGTTCCGTTTTTGACAAACAGCGTATCGTCACCCTGCACTCTTATGTCGACATTCATGTCGAGCCGGTTATCAAAGGCATTGTCCGCCTCGGCATGCACCGAGCGCACGTGGCGATAGCTCGACACCGTGCTGAATGAGGGCGTTTTCACGGTATCGCCGGCCGGGCCGAACAGCCAGACAGTGTCTTCACGAACGCGATCTCCGTTATCGAACTGCGCACGCGAGCTTCTGGTCCAGCACTTCGCGGCATTGTCGTAGGCCCACGGCTGTATCTCGATGTCCACGTACACGGTTTCCGCGGCAGACGAGCGAGACTTGGCCATCCCGCCTTCATCCCACAACTCCCCGACAGCTTCGCCCATGGAGACGACTTCGGTGGCAACGAGCCCGGCGTTGCCGTCTTTGGCATCAAACAGGTCGGAGGACAGAAGTCTGCACCCGCTGAAGACGAGTGCCATGCCTGCGAGCATGGTCCAAACGATCAGTCTCATGGTTATTTCCCTTCTATTCGTGTGAAATGTTCGAGTTGTTTTTCGAAGCAGGGGGCCCTGTCAAGACGGCAGCCCGGACAGGGTCCCGGTTTTCGGTTCGGCTACCGGTCCTCGCCGTCATCCTGGCCGGCACGTCCCGCCTCGGCAATCACCGAGAACGCGAGATCAGTGGCCCTGTCCAGAAGCTTGAGGCAGACCTGCGGCTTGTCGATATTGTCGCCGGCTTCTTTCACCAGCTCCCGGGCGCGCTCGACTTTCTCTTTCTGCTCGCCGGTCTCAGCCATTGCATCGGCACGCTTGACGATAACGCCGGTCTTGTGTATTTCTCTCTTGAGCGCGTGGTCGCGTCGCGTGTTGCCCTTGGCGACATCCACGGCCTTGGCGGTCAGCTTGGCGGCAATGTCGAACTGGGCGGTTGCCTGCCCCGCGTTGCCGGCCTCGCAGAGCTCCACTCCTTTTTCATAGTGGCTTTTGCCCTTGTCGAGGATCTGCGCGGCTTTTTCGCTGCCCGACTCCTCGACCATCTCTTCCGCATCTTCCAGACGCTCGCCGATCAGCTCCGCGCGGTCTTCACAGTGCTGCGCGCGGCGGTGGAACCTGAGCATTTCATTGACTATTCGCCGTGCCGCCTTGGCGTGACGGAACGCGCGATAGGGGTGCTCTTCGGCAAGGTCGCGCGCGCGGTTCTGCTCATCCTTGGCCATTTTCAGAAGCCGCGCGGCCCTGGGATTGTCATCGTTGTCGATACGCCGCTCAATCCTGCGGATCATGCGGTCGGTCTGTTTCCAGAAACGCATCGCTCGTTCCCGCACCATGGCGACTTCAGCGGAATCAAGCGCCGCGCGCATGGTCCGGCCGATGAGATCGCGCGCCCGAAGGGTCATTTTCATGGCGGGCTCGAGACGTCCCGCGGCCAGCTCCTGCTTCGAGCCTTCCTGAAGCTCGAACGCCCGTCGCAGGCCCGGGAAGGCATCAACACCGTTCTCGGTTTTACGAGCGAGCCTGGCCGCTCTGACCAGGGCGCGGTCGGTCACCCGGATGGCCGCGCCGACACGTTTCCTTGTGGCAAGGCGCGTGCGGATATCGCCGTCAAGACGGCGAAGAGTCTGAAGCGCTTCCGAAAGCCGTGCCGAGATCTTTCGCAGCTCTTCACATGAGGGATCGGTCTGGTTCAGAACGCGCTCCACGGCATCGGCAAGCTGCTCTCCCTGTTCGGCGCCTGTCCGGATGCGCTCCTGGAGCCTGCTGCGCTCGGCATCGGTCAGGGCGCGCGCGCGCTCGGACAGTTCGTCAAGGAGTTCCCCGATCGCCCGCTTGTGTCTCTCGATGACTTCCACGATCAGACGGCATTTGTCGCTGTCATCGTCAAGCCGCGGCCGCTCCAGGCCGAGGGATGTTCCCGCGGTGAGTATGACCGCCAGCAGCAGGATGGTAAGCTTTGTGAGGCGCATGTGCCTCCTCCTTTGAATGATGGTTGAAAGAAACACCACTAATCAGGAAATTCGGCCCTCAGAGAGTGCAACAGTCGTGCCAATCGTTGAATCAGGCAATCAAACTCGTTTTCGGCACGATGAGAGCGGCACTGCTGATGCAGGCGTACCGCCAGGTATTGCGATCCGTACCGGCCGGTACGGCCGGATGCGATTCGTTTGACTGCACAGCGCGCGATTATTTATCATACTGCATTCGTTTCGGCATCAAAAACCGCCCAACGGAAGGATTGTGGATGCTACGTGTCAACGAGAACTACCAGAAACTCGCGGCTTCATATCTGTTTTCCGATATCGCACAGCGGGTGGCGGCATTTCAGAAGCAGAATCCTCATACCAAAGTAATCAAGCTCGGGATTGGCGACGTTACACGCGCGCTGCCGGCAGCCTGTATCCAGGCATTCCACCATGCGGTTGACGAAATGGCGTCCGATCACACGTTCAAAGGATATGGCCCCGACCAGGGATATGATTTCCTTCGGGAAAAAATAGCCAGGCACGATTTCCAGGCTCTCGGCGCGGAAGTTTCTGCGGATGAGGTTTTTGTCAGTGACGGCGCCAAGTGCGACACCGGCAATTTCCAGGAGATTTTCTCACGGGACCTGCGCATTGCGGTGCCGGATCCGGTGTATCCGGTATATGTCGATACCAACGTCATGGCCGGCCGAACCGGGAATTATGTCGACGGGCGCTATGAGGGCCTGGTCTACCTCGAATCGACACAGGAAAACGGGTATGTGCCGCAACCGCCGTCAGAGCCGGTGGACCTTATCTATCTGTGTTTCCCGAACAATCCAACCGGCGCATGCGCCACGGCGGACCGTCTGAAACAATGGGTCGACTACGCACGAAAGGAAAAGGCGCTCATTCTGTTCGATGCGGCATATGAGGCATTTATCAGGGATCGGTCGCTTCCGCGAACCATCTACCAGATTGACGGCGCCCGCGAGGTTGCGGTCGAGTTTCGAAGCTTTTCCAAGACCGCGGGATTCACGGGAACGCGATGCGCATATACCGTTGTGCCGAAGGAATGCATGGGTTTTGATGCCGCCGGCGGGGGGCACTCGCTGCATACATTGTGGTATCGGCGGCACTGTACCAAGTTCAACGGCGTATCCTATCCTGTCCAGCGGGCGGCTGAGGCAATATATTCTGATGCGGGGCGCGAGCAGGTGCGCGAGCTTGTCGCATACTACCTCCATAACGCGTCCCTCATCCGCGACAAAATGACGCTGCTGGGGTACGACTGCGCGGGCGGCGACAACTCGCCGTACATCTGGATCAAGACCGGCACCGATTCCTGGGAATTCTTCGACCGGCTGCTCAACGAGGCCGGTGTGGTATGCACGCCGGGCAGCGGGTTCGGGAGGTGCGGCCGGGGATATATCCGCATCAGCGCATTCAACAATGTCGACGCGGTCACCGAGGCGCTCGAGCGGATTGCTGGAGTATTGCGCAAATAGGAGGAAAGAATCTCTATCTGTGATACACTACGAGATACACCCGCAAAACCCCCAGCAGCGCCTCCTCGAACAGGCCGCGAATATTCTCAAGAACGAAAACGGCGTGTGCGTCTACCCGACCGACACCGTATACGGCATGGGCGCATGCGCGACAAACGCGAAAGCGGTCAACCGAATAGGCACGCTTCTCCAAAAAGACAAGAAACGCCTGTTTTCGTATATCTGCTCCGACTTTCATCAGGTCAGCCGGTACGCCAGAATGGAAAACTGGCAGTTCAAGCTGATGCGACGGTATCTGCCGGGACCGTATACATTTGTTCTCCTCGCGACCAATTTCGTACCCCGCAAGGTCTGCCCCAAACGGAAGACGGTCGGCATACGGATCCCGGACAACCCCGTGTGCCTGGCGCTGACGGGCATGCTCGACGAACCGCTCGCGAACACGTCAATACGGCTCCCGGGGCATCAGCGCGGCGATGCACTGACCGTGCGCACCGCGGTCGTCAACGAGGTGGATATCATGCTCGATGCGGGCGCGCTGGAGAACCCGACCGGTTCGACCATTATCGATCTTACGGGCAGCGAGCCGGTCATTATCCGCGAGGGGAAAGGACCGTGGCATGGGTAAGCAGGTTGAACGCTTTGTGGACATCGTGAGGCGGCTGCGGGCCCCTGACGGCTGCCCGTGGGACCGCGAGCAGACGCATGCCAGCATTCTGTCGTGCCTGCTCGATGAAACTTACGAATTCTTTGAGGCGGTCGATGAGGATGACAGCGACAAGATGCGGGAAGAGCTCGGCGACCTGCTTCTCCAAGTGGTGCTGCAGGCGCAGATGGCGGATGAAGCCGGGCGGTTCGATATCGAGGACGTTGCCCGGGGAATCAGCGAGAAGATCATCAGGCGGCACCCGCACGTGTTCGGGGACACGGAGGCGCGCTCATCGAAGGAAGTGCTTGCGAACTGGGAACTCATCAAGAAGCAGGAGAAGGGCGACACGCGAAAGTATCTGGTTGACGGCATCCCGGTCAACCTTCCCGCCCTGTTCCGCGCCGAAAAAATGCAGCGCCGGGTCGCGCGCGTCGGGTTCGACTGGAAAGACATTACCCCTGTCCTGGACAAGGTAGAGGAGGAATTCGGTGAGTTCCGCGCGGCGCTGGCCCACAACAATCAGGCCCACGCGGAAGAGGAGCTGGGGGACATTCTATTCGCCCTGGTGAACGTCGCGCGCCACAAGGGCATCTGCGCCGAAGAGGCCCTCCGGCATACGGTCAACAAGTTCGCCCGCCGTTTTCGCTATATCGAAGAGCAATACCAGAGAAGCGGCAAAAAGCTCGAAGATGCCTCACTCGAAGATATGGATGCGCTGTGGGAAGAAAGCAAGGGCAGCGTGGGGTAGGCCGCCCGTGGAAGCACACATTCGAAACACGGGTGATCACAGGTGTGCAATCATCCCGTGTTTCGAATTCCTTCTTTCGATATCCGGACTTGTTCCTCCGTTCTAGTCTTCTATAATAATCCGCAGTATCTCCTGCTGCTTGTTGCCGGCGATGTCTTCTACTTCTATCACGAACTGGTTTGTCCCGCGATTGAGGCGGAGCCTGCCCGTATATACATAGTTGGGCTCCTTGTTCAACTGCACGTTCTGGCCGCTTCCCTGGACCCGCACGTACAGGATTGTCTCGGGGACTTCGCCGATCTGGTCCTCGATTTCCACCTCGATATCGGTCTCAATCCCGCCGACGTCCCTGGGCATGGGCGGAAGGTCGTCGATGATATACGGGTTCTCATCCGGCGTGTTGACCTCGATATCCAGCGGGCCGGGCAGGTAGTATCGTTCGCCCCGGACGACGCCCGACACGTTGCCGGCCAGGTCGCGCGCCTTCACGAGATACGTGTTCTTGCCCTCCTCGAGCTTCACGCGCTCATAGCTGTTCGGCTCCATGGCATATTCGTCCTCTGAGCCCCCGTTCAGCTCGACCGACAGCGTGATCTCATCGTTGGGCGTGCGATCCAGCACCTGGATAGTCAACTCGTCATTCTTGGAGGCTCGCTGGTTCTGGCCGACGACAATGACCTGCGGCATGCTCGTGTTAATGCTTGGAGACTTGATGCCAACCTGCACGTTGATCGACGCGGTCATGTCCTCCTGTTCATTGGCGGCCACCACCTCGATTTGCAGGTCACCCGCCTCCCGTTCGGTCACCATCAGATCGGCCGTGAACCTGCCGTCCGAAAATACCGTGGCTGTACGGCCGTTGACCGTGACCTTGGCGCTCGGGGTAGTCGTGCCGGCTACGCGAATCGGCGACTGCTCCATAACTTCGCCGTCCCTGGGGCTGCTCACGGTCAGGGTCAACTCCTCGCGCACGGGTTCGTAGGAGACGGTCCGCTCGACCACGGTCTCCTGGCCGCCCAGCTCGGCCCGGATTTCCAGCGTGAACTCGCCGGGCTCATCAGGGATATGAATCTGATCCGAGAAAGTCCCGTTCACCACTGTCACCGGGGTCCCGTCGACAGTAACCGAGGCCCCGCGAGCGGTCGTTCCCTGCAGCTTGATCAGGGTGGTGTCAATCTTCTGCCCTTCGGCCGGTGACGTGACCGAAAGTGTAAGCTGGCCGCTCTCCTTGTACCTCACCGTGAATTCCTGGGTGAGCTGGTTGTCCCATTGGTCACTGGCGGTAACTGTGATCGTGTTTTTCCCGGGTTCAAGCTTGACCGGGCTTGCGGAGGCCTCCTTATTGACCATAATAGAAAACTCAGCCCCGTCGCTTACCTCTACTTCAACGGAAAGCTCCGGCGCCATGACCTCCATGTTGTCGGTGATGTTTTTCACCGAGAGCGTGAGCTGCGGCTTGTATTCCAGAATCAGTGTCGTACTCTTTGAAAGATCCTCGGACTCGGCTTTCACGGTTACTTCGTTAGTACCGACGGTCAAATCGACCGACAAGGAGAAGGCGCCGTCATTGCCCGCCGTGGCGCTCTGTTCCCCGCAGGTCACCTTGGCGCCCGGCTCGGTCGTGCCCTTGACAGTCACGGGTGATTCCTCGAGGATTTCGCCGCTTGCCGGAGAACCGATCGAAAGCGACATGTCCGCATCGCCTTCAGTTGTTTCGGACCACGGCGTGCTCTCGGCTTCCACGGTCGACACCGAGATATCATTCTCGCCCGGTACCAGGACCGCCGCCTGCTTATCTTCGAGCCTGACTGTCTTTCCGGAAGCCTTGTTGGTTACGTCCATGGCGCCGTCGAAGCATTCGATAAGATCGCGGCGCGGCTGGCTCACGAAATGGGGTATGGTGCCGCGAATGGATGCAACGGCCGTAGGCGTCTCGAACGAGAAATTCGATTTCTTGTTTACCAGTTTCTTGACGTTCCCCCATACCTCGCCGGTGGCAATCTTCATCTTGACATCCCCGCCGGCATCCTTGGTCTCCTTGTATGCCTTGGACAGCGTCACCACGCTGTTTTCCCCCAGCTTGATCACGGTCCCGGATTCGTACCGAAGCTCGATGCTGGATTCCACGTACGTGCGCACGTCCCAACCCATTTTCACCGGCATATTGACCCTGGCAGGGCGCCAGTTCGGGCTTTTTGCCGATTTGACTTCGGCCTTGCCGACCACGCTCATGATGCGCACTCGCTCCTCCTGCGCGCTCTGCTGGGCTGATGCGCCCGCGGCCGCCAGGACCACGGACAGCACGAGGCTGACGGGAAAGCCGAAGCTGGGTTTCGGTCTCATAGCGGTTCCTTTCTTTGTATTGACATTGACGGTGAGACAGGGCTCTTTTCTATTTGATTGGACAGTGTAACCACGCTGCCTTCGCCTATACTCATCACTGTGCCGCTCTCAAATGCCAGCTCGACCCGCGATTCGCTGCCGGTCCGCAGGTGCCAGCCGAGCGGAATCCGCATGCCGATGCGCACCAGACGCCTTGTCGTGCTGTCCGGCGACAGGACCTCCGCGGTTCCCACCACGGCCTTGACCCGTACACGCTCGGTTTCTTCCTGTGCCCGCGACAGGCACACCAACCCGCCGAAAAAGATGTGAGCGGCGGCGCCCGCCGCGAACACGAGCCGGTGCGGGGCTACGGCCATTCTCATGATTGTACGATCATGTCGGCACGTACTCAAGCCTAATCCTCCCGCCCTGCTATCGCAAGAGCATCATGCGCGAAATGCCCTGATACTTGCCTGCCGACAGCCTGCAGAAATAGGCGCCGCTCGCGACCACTTTTCGCCCAACAGCAGTACCGTCCCACACAATCCGATAATGACCCGGATGCTGGTCGGCCCGCACGAGCTTCCGCACGAGGCGGCCCCGGGCATCGAAAATCTCCATACGGACGTGATAAGGCTTCTCGTTAAGCATACCATTGCTCTGCCATCTGTACGGAAGCGTGTAGCTCAGATTCACCCGCGCGCCGAACGGGTTGGGATATGGATTGGCCACTCTGAACTTCAGAGGCAGCCGTTTCAGGAAGTCCTTGTCGGCCGATACGAAGACAGTGCGATACGTGACCGAGTCGGACGGCGCGACCCGATATGCGCTGTCGGCTGTCATCTCAACCACCCCGTGCTGGTTGCCGATGAAGAAGTAGACATCGGACAGGTCCCGCAGCCCGTCCGCCCGCAGCGTCACAGCGCCGGCTTCGGCGGACACCGGTCCCAGACCGATGTGGAAGACATTTTTATCGTGGTGGAAGGTCCGGCGAATATCGCTGGCATATTCGGTGACATTGCGCTTCCACTCCGGGTGTGCGATGAACACATAGGGGTTCGCGCCGATGCGCGGCGGCTCCGCGCGATCGAAAATGTCGTGCCCGTCCCGGGCCTTGGGGCCGAACCCTATCAGGTTGTCCCTGTCGCGGTTGAGCCCGCTGGTAAGAATCATCCGCACCTGCCAGTGCGACTGGTTGACAAAAAACGTGCGGGCGCGTTTCGCGAGGGTCTTGTTGGCGAAATACGGCGACGGCCCGACCACGACCGTGTCTGTCGAGTCCGCCAGATACCAGTAGCCCTCCCAGGGATTCAGCGCACTGTCCATGACTTCGACATAATCGCGCTCCCCGGCATCCCAGCGCCACAGCGCACCCGGCCGCGACCACTTGATCGGATACGGAAACGGGCTGGAAAGCTGGTTCCACCCGAATTCACCCGCGACAACGGCCACGGAACACGCTTCGGCATTGCCGGCGGCATCCGCGATATCAACCGTGAGCGGCTTCGAGGCTTTGCGCCAGTAGGCTTTGCCCCGGCTGATTTCCTCGATATCAGCATCATCCACGTAGTAACCGTAGATATTGCGCCGCGGCGCGGACTCGTCCCACTGAGAGAGATGCCCGTCGGCCTTGAGCTCGCCGGCCGGATATCCCGCGGAAGGAATTCCCAGCATATACCACGAGCCCGTGTCCGCATAGGTATGACTGGTCGCGCCCTGCACGTCGAATGTGTCAGTCGCGGGTGTGGGGTCCTTCAGCCCCTCGGCATCCATGGCGTAGCATTCGAACACATAGCGCCCGTCGGAAAGCGGCGCGAACGTGAATAGACCGGCGGCGTTGCTGTCCTGCATCGATACGGCCGTCGCGCCTGCCAGGCGCAAATATGCATAATAGGTTAGCACCGTATCGTTGTCGTCGGTACCGACGGCCGTAAATCGGGCCGCGCCGAACGCGCGCCGCGCCATCTTGATTTCGGTCTCCGGGGGATCGTTGACATCAACGACATATATCCTCACCGGCACAGAGACCTTTGCTCCGCTCTTGTCTCTGATGGTAACCGAGTCGATGATAAGCCCGGTATCCGCATTGCCCGGAGCGCCGGCCAGCGTGAACAGGAAATCACCCTGGTCCGATGCTGCATCCGCCGAGGCAGTCAACCATGAGAACTTGGGGCCGAGCTGTAGCGCGAGCGAATCGCCAAGGTCAACGTCGCTTGCGGTGACTGCCCCTGTCACCGCACTGTCCTCATAAACCGTATCAGGAAGGTCCACTTCGACGAACTCCGGCACATCGTTGGTATTCACCACGACCAGCTTCATAGAGAGCGTATCATGCCCGCCGTTCCCGTCGGAAGCGGCAATGTTCACCGTATGCGCTCCGACATCGTCGTTGCCGGGCGTCCACCGCAGCAGCGAAGACGAGGCGGAGAATGTCATGGCCGCCGGCTTATCGAGCGGTGTCAGCGTAATCTCGTCATTGTTTACGTCATACACCTGAACGACATGCGCCCAGATTGAATCCTCAAGCGTGGCGGTCGAGTCGGCCGACAGGATGACCGGCGCGGTGTTTTCGATGCTGAGCGTGTCGTACTTGAAGTCGGACACGTTCTTCGCCGTATCGGCCAGGGCAACGCCGAAATACCAGGTACCTTGTATCGAGGTTTCAACGGTAAAAACGGTGTCACTATAGGGATACCATGTTTTATGGATTGCGGCACTGTCGGCAGCATCCGCGCTTTCGTGGCGATAGGTCCCGACCACATACTCCGCATCGCCTATCATATTCGAATCGATTTCCCATGCAACCTGTACCGCGGAATCGCCGACTACGGTCAGGGTCGGGTCGATAGTGTTCTGGGGCGGCCAGATGTCGTAATCCTGAAACAGCACGCTGTAGGCAGTGTCATAGGCCTGCGCGTTGCCGACCGCATCCTTGTACTCCAGAATCAGGTCATAGGTGGCCCCTTCAACCAGGATATCGTCCGGATCGGTCCTCACTGAGGACACTCCCGTTGCGGCATCCGAAAGGTCAAACCCGTTCAGCGTGACCGAATGCTGGCCGGCGGCGTTGAACGTGGTCGTGATGATATGCGGATCATTGGCATCATCGGACGAGCCGCTTTCCACAAAGGTCAATTTGACCGAACCACTGGTGGCCGCCTCGGGCAGGCTGAAATCCACTGCGATGTCGGCCCCGAGAATCGCGCCGGAGGACGGGGTCGAGAGCGTGGGTTTGAGTGTTTCGGTCTCGATGGTGAAGCTCGCCGTGCCGAATGAGGTCTGCACGTTGTCGGAGTTATCGAAGGCCTGGGTGAGTATCGTATAGTCACCGTCGAGCAGGAACGGAACGCTGCCAAAACTCCACGTCGTGGACCCCGATGTCGAGAGCCACACGCCGTTAGCAGCCCATGACGTCCCGTTCCAGGAGTAGTTGTCGCTGTCCCGGCGGAGTTGGAGCATTACGTATGCGATACCCGCTCCACTGCCGTCGCCAGCAGTACCGGTGATGCTGGAAAGCCCGTTGAGCGAAGAGCCGTCCACAGGGTACGTAACCACCGAGCTGGGCGCGGTGAAATCCCAATTCGTATTCCCGCCGCCATCGATGCAGTTGCCGGTGGAAATGCCCATGGAGCCGCCGGAGGCGTTGCTGTTGGCAACTTTGGCATCGTTAGCAGTAAGATCGCCCGTGACAGAGATATACCATTCCGTTGCCGGGTCGAGATTGAGCGAATCGCCGCTGGTACCATCGAAGGTGGCATTGCCGCCCGCCGTGATAGTCCTGCCGCCGAGGTTCACAACAGAAGAATAGGTGCCGTTGGTGATTGAGAAATTGCCGCTCGTGGTCAGGTTCTGGCCGTTAAAATCGAGCACGCCGCTTGATTGCGAAAACGACTGGGCCGTCAGTGTGTTACCGGCAAGCTGGAGTGTGCCGGTGTTGCTGTGATCGATAGCGGGGAGGGTGACGCCCGCCTTGGGCGTAAATACCTGGGTGCCGGTCCCAGTGAACGAGATCCCTGCATTCGTATATGTGATATTGGTCAATCCGCTCAGGTCGCAGTTGCTGTTCACGTACACGTTTGATGTTCCAAAGTCCATGATACCGCCCGGGCAGGCAATGTCGCCACTGATGATGTGTCCGAGTCCCGCATCGCCCCAGTCCCACGTACCGGTGGTCACGGTGAGCTGGTTTGCATTCAGGCCGTTGGTCTGCACGACAACACCGCCGCCGGTGCATTTCACATGAGGAAGATACTGGCCCACAGGCGGAGTAAGGGTCTGCGAGGTACCGTTGAGCTCAAGGATACCCGTGCCGGCCCCGACATTGGCGCCGTTGAGATTCGCTGAATTCGCGACCTGAAGAGTTGCGGTGTTGAATTCCACCAAACCGCCGGCAGCGGATATGTCCAGGACCGCGTGCGTATGTCCGGTGCCGAGATCAAGAGTGCCATTGCTGACCGTGAGAAGTTCGCCGCTCAGGGGGCCGGTGCAGGTCCAGATGCCGCCGCTGCCGTTCACTGTCATGTTGAAGAATGATTGCCCCGCCATATCGACGGAACCGCCTGTTGTCCCGTCCAGAGTAATAGTGCCGCTGTTGTTGTTCCACGTGCCCAGTGTGCCGATGGACAGTCCGCCGCCTATGGTCCACGAATCGCCGCTTCCGGGCGCGGTGAAACTCCCTGAATTGAGCGAGCAATCCCCTGTGATACTGAGGTCACCGCTCCCGCCGGAGAATTCACCGCCGTTGAGTGTAAAGTTATTACCGACACTCAAAGTGTAGCCCGATATGCTTAACGGACCGGCCGTATGCGTCAAGTTATTAGCTACGTATACATTGCTGCTGAGATATGCTCCGCCTCCGCTCACATTAACGGACAGATTGTTAAACCCGTCACTCGCTACAATGCCGGAACCCATAGTGTTGTCAAGCTCCACATTCCCACCATTGTGGCTGAATGTGCCGCCGGTCTGGTTCCAGACTGTGCCGCCTGCACCGCCGACAGTCATGGTACCGGAGGGTGCAACAAGTGTCCCCGACGACAATGTGAGGTTGCTGTTTGCATCGATGCTCCCGCCGGACGCGTCGAGCGTTCCGCCGTTGATTTGCAGAAGGCCGGTGACGGTGAGAGTGTAGGTGCTCAAATCGAGAGTCCCGCCACTGACCGCCAACGTTCCGTCTGTCGTGAGATTATCCATGGGGACCCATGAACCAGCTCCCGGGCTGTTTACGATGAGGTTATTGAATGTGTTCCCGCTGAGCTGAATGGCCCGACTGGTGTTGGTGCCGTCGAGAGTAATCGTGCCCGAGTTGTTATTGAATACGCTTCCCGAATAGATTCTGAAATTCTGGCCCACCGTCATGTTGGCCGACGCCGTGAATGTACCGGTGCTTGCGACACTCAAATCGGCATACAGGTCCACGTTTGTCAGTAGGCTTGCATCGAACGTCCCACCGTTGACTGCAATCCCGTTGGCCATGAGGTCGGCTGAGGGCGTGACCGTGCTGCCGCTTTGAACTTCGATTTGCGGATGAACGGTCCCTGTGTGCGGGGTGAGGCTCTGTGCACCTGCTGCGGAGAAACGAAGGGTGCCGGTTGACCCATTGAGCGACGCAAGGCCGGAAAGGTCGATATTGCCGGTGGCATCAAGCATTGCCGTGTTGAAATCCAGCGTCCCACCAGCGGTGGTCACCGTGTTTACCGAATGGGTCCGGCTTGCGCCCAGATCGACCGCGCCGCTGGTCATGGTGAACGTGCCGCCGATGGTGGTATTGTCGCTGAATGTCCATCCGCCACTGGTCGCGCCGTCATTGAAGGTAACGTCCCATAAGCTCGATCCGCCGGTTGTAATCGTATGGCCCGCCGTCGTTGCATCGAACACGAGAAGTCCCGAGCTGTTGGTGAAGGTTCCAGCATTCGTGAAACCTCCTCCCACATACAGATTGCCGCTTGGTGCGACGAAACTGCATCCGGCAGCAATGCTGAGATCACCATTTATAGTCATATTTACGAGACCAGACGCATCGAGGCTGCCGTTTGTGACTGTCAGCGATGTGGCCGTCAGATCGTTCGTGCTGACCGTGACCACGGCACTCGACTGAACGTCGATCGGCGGAAACAGGTGCGCGCCTGCGGGCGGCATAAACGTCTGTGGATTGCCGGAAAATGTCAGGCTGCCCGTACCGGGCGAGAGGGTTCCTA
>WJMI01000321.1 GCA_014728015.1 Chitinivibrionales bacterium
CTGTTATTCCGGAATGGCTGTTTACCCGTGAAGCCGGGGCCCGCACGGTTACCGGTCCGGATGGCACTGCCGAAGAGCTTTTCCTGCCGGAAAACTCCTTTACCGCGCTGTTTCTGGGGACCGGGCTTGTCACGTATCTGAATCCCAGGCGATGCGACACGTTCGGAGAGCACGGAGTGAAGCCGGCGCGCTATGAACTGGTCTATCAGGACGGAAAGAAGCTCGCTACTGAGGGAAATACGGTGATCGGGGATCCCGCGCTGCACGTGCGCGAGGGGAAAATCACCCGCCTGACAGCAACCCTCGACTAGTCAACCCGCCATGCCGGTCACCATCGTTCATGGTGCACCAGCTCCGGATTATACCGCGTACGCGGCTCCTTCTCCTCATCGGGATGCCCGACGGCAATGACGCACACCGGGATGACTCCCTCCGGGAGGCCGAGCACCTTTGTCAAGTGCGCCATGCGGTCTTCGCGCGGATGCACGCCCAGCCAGCATGCGCCGAGACCCAGCGCGTGTACCGCGATAAGGATGTTTTCGATCGCGGCAGTGCAGTCCTGAAGCATATAGCTCAGGACGCCGCTGTTCGCCGCGGCAAGGTCCCCGCATACCACCAGTCCCAGGGGGGCCTCCGCGAGCATCTTGCCGTTGGGAAGGCCTTCTGCGATAGTGTTAAGCACATCGGCCTGACCCACCACCACGAACCGCCAGGGGTCTTTCTGACGGGCCGACGGCGCCGCCATGGCGGATTCGAGCAATGCCTGAACATCACGGCCAGCCACCTTTTCTTTCTTATACCTGCGGATGCTTCGCCTGCCGAGGATGAGTTCGATTCCAGGATTCATAGTGTCTCCTTTTTATCAGTGGTTGTCTTGGGCAACCCAGCGCGCCATGCCGTCGGTAATCCGCCACACGCCGTGGCCCGTAAACCGGAGCTCGCCATCGGCATATTCCATGCCAAAGCGATCATCGGCAAGCTGTGTCTCGTAGGCTTTGAGCCCCTCCTGCAGCTGGCGGTCGGTGTAGAGCTCCAGGCTCTTGAACTGCGCGAACGGAGAATTGTTGTCCCAGGATCCGTCTGCGCGCTGCCCAAGCGCCCATGTAACGGCATCCTTCCCGCGCGTGAGCTGACAGGTGATCATTTTCGCCACGGCCGGCGCCTTGTCCGGGCCGTTGAGCTTATAGGTCCATTCGAGGAAATGGCTCAAGACGATATGCGCGAACTGCGATGCGGCCGCGCCTATCTGGTCGCCCGACGGTCCCGGACCGGGTGACACGGTAAACGGCGGCAGACCCTCAACCGATGTCAAACGCTCCTGCGCGAAACAGCCGAAACCGATGTACGCGCCCGGCTCGATTTCCAGGTTCGATCCCAGAAACGCGCATTCCACGTATATGGGCCGGTCGTTGTCGCCGAGAACGCGCACGCCGCCGCCGAACATGGGCGGGGCGTAGAGCGAAACGTTCGTATCGCCGAGAGGAATGTCCAGCGCCCCGGCGCGCACGTATGCGACCTCGCCGGGCATATGCTTGGCCACAATGATCGTAGCGATATCGCAGTTTGACAGGCCCGTCCCGATATCCGAGCCCGCACCGATGCGGCAGTTGCGCACGCGGGCATACGGCGCAATCGCGGTTTGCGCGGCCACCGAAGACATCTCGACACGGCAGTCGCGCAAAGTACACCTGCTCTCTACGGCCGATCCCACGACCGCGGCATTGACGGCGCGAGAGTCCGCGCCGATCGTGCTCTCGTACACGTGCGATCGCCACAGGCGCGCGTTCCTGCCGACCGTGCCGTTGCGTACCACCGTCCGGTACAGCCACGCGCCGTCTCCGACAACCGAGGCACCGCGAATCTGCACGCCGGGCCCGATACATGCCGTGCTCGATACCGTTGCATCCGGGCTTACCGATGCCTCCTGCCGCGTGGGGGCAAGCTCCTCGGCCGTAGCACCGAACCGCCGCTCGAGCGGGGCCTGCTCGCAGCGAAGAAGGTCATCCTCGGTATGCTGGTTTTTTAGAGCATCGGATGCAATGGACAGAAGCGCTTCAGGGTCTTTCGGGATCCACGTGCCGTGTTCGCATTGCCAGTTGACCGGCTCGCCGTTCTTGAATTCCCACAGCCCGGATGCCAGATGCTTTTCGAGAACGCTTTTAGAATGCGACAGCCACCCGCGCCAGCCTTTGGACGAGCTCCGGGTGGTATCGCGCAGGTCGATGGTCCGTTCGGCCGCGTAGAAATGTGTGAGCGCGAGCGCGCTCTTGAGCGCCAGGGCCGCGATACGATCGGCGGGCTCGCGATCGTTCATGGTTTCGAACACGCGTTTCACCATGGCAAATACGGCGCCGGGCGCATAGGTGAAGACCCATCCGGGCACGCGCTCTTTGTAATGATAGGCATTCATCTGCTCGCCGGGCATGGCCTGGGCCATCACCGACGAGCCCCGCATGCCGGCAAGCGCGAACGGCATGACATAGGTGCGAAGCGTATCCTTCACGAGCGCATCCGGGGCGGGGGAGTGCGCCCCGGACTTGCCGACCACTTTGGTCCAGCCGGCTATCCAGCAGCACGGGCCGTGCATGGTCGACTGGTAGCATGACAGGCTGCCGCGCGGCGTGTCATGCCGGCCGAGTGTTTTCAGGCCGTGCTCGAGCGGACGGATCCGGCCGGAGTTGAGCGAATCGATCACATTGAGGCCGTAGCGGCTGGCATGGGGAAGGTCGATCGTCTCTTTCACCACGAGGCCGCGGGCGCTGTCCGTTTCGAGTACGTAGAAATCGTTGGACAGGATGCCGCCAAAGCAGGCGCACCGGTCGATCCGCGCGTGGTGCCCGATCCACGGATTGGAAAATTCGGCGGGACCCTCGACCGTGACCGCGTGCGCGGAAAACGCCCACTCGGCAAACACCTCGCGGTAGTAGTTGTACTCGCCGACCGTGCATTCCGACAGCGCGCACCGTATGCACGTACTCCCCGCGCCGATTGTCGTGTTGCGTATCGAGCACTGGTCGACCAGCGCGCCTTCGCGGACAACCGTCGGGCCGCCGTCAATGCACCACCGGTCGGTGAAATCGTTTTTTCGCTCGCGGACCAGCGGCTCCATATCGGCAATCACCACCGAGTCGGTGATGCGCGCGCCCTGTTCGATCACCGCGTTCTCGATATAGCTGTCGTGAATCACCGCGCCCGGCCCGATGCGGGTGTTTGTCCCCGCAATCAGCGTCTGCCCGCCAATCTGCGCCGAGGGATCGATCTGAGATGAATCTGCGTCTGAAGAGAGGTACTCTTTTGCCATGGCACAGGCTATTGGTTTACACTCCGCCGTTGTACCACACGTGCACGTTCCAGCGCTCGTTCCCGTGAAGCGGTTTTCCTACGATATCGAGCGCGCCGGTGCCGCGCATGTCCGCGAGTACGGCATCGTGCGTGCCCGTGCCTTCGTCTATAACATGACGGAGAAACGAGCCGCGGCCGTCGTTCTCGAACAGAAGCAGGCGGGGCGCGCGACTCTTGTAGCCGCCGGAACCGTCCCCGATGCCGATTTCGCCAACGAAAATGTCCGCTCGTCCGTTGCCGCAGATATCACCGATGCCGAGCGAGTGCGCATCCAGAAGGCCGCTTTCGAGGATATGCTCCGCCCAGGGCGCGGTGATGTCGTTGCCGGGCTTGAACCACGCGACCGTTCCGCCCTCGGTTTTACCGTAAATACAGGGGTCGCCCTCGGAAAGAACAATCTCATTTTTTCCGTCGCCGTCAATATCGCCTATCTGCACCTTGGTGGAGAGATAGGTTTCAGGCGCGAACGCGTGGCACTGCCAGGCGCCGCCCGCATACTTGTACCAGTGCGTCCCGCACACCAGTTCGTTTTTCCCGTCACCGTCAACATCGCCGATTGCAAGCCCTTCCTCGGGCTGGAAATCCTGGTCTTCCCGCAAGGGAAACCGTTCGTTGGGCACGCGCATTCTTCCCGCGATTCGCTCGAGACCGGGCCATGGCTCCTGTGACGGATCCCGGGGAACGGGCACGCGAAAAATATCGGTGCCGTTCTGCTGGTTGGTCACCACCAGCGAAACCACGCCGTCACCGGTGATGTCGCCGATAGCGGTATCATGAAACTGGCCGTTCCCGGTGGTCAACACGACACGTTTTTTCCACGGGCCGCCGCCGGCGCCCGGATTTTCCCACCAGAACACCTTGTTGACCCGCCAGTCACCGCCGTTGACAATATCACCGAGACCGTTGCCCGTGATATCGTATATCTTTCCTCCGCATTCCATCATGCCGGGCTCGTCAACCACATGCTGTTTCCACGCATCGCCGCCGCCCGGGTTTTCAAACCAGACCATTTTGCCCATGCGGCCGCACAGGACGATATCGGGTTTGCCGTTGCCGTTGATATCGCCGACCGCGGAAAACGTATTGAAATTCGACTGGTCGTTGACAAGAGTACCGATTACTTTCCGGGTAAAGTGCGGCGCGGGCATGCCGTGCTCCTTTCGCGAGCAGGTGAATGCAATAATATACTAGCTTGAACGATATGCACAGCCACGAAGTGAAGACACGAAGTGATTGGGATAGGCAAGGTTGGAGAGCACGCGGAAACTCCTGCTGAACAGCATTTCCAATAGACAGGGCCATTGCTTCTCTCACATTTCTTCGTGAGTTCGTGGCAAATCGTGTGAACAGGTCGGGCTGGACGTAATCGGGCGGGATGGTGCCGCGAGCATTTCAGATGAGCGGATTATGCAGCGAGCGCATCGGCGACAGCCCTGGCAAAGCCGGCCATGGAATAGGGCTTCTGCACAAAGCCGGCCGCGCCCTGCAGCAGGAGCTTTGATGCTTCCTGGTCGACGCTGTACCCCGACGACAAGAGGATCCGGGCATCAGAATTGACCAATCGCATTTCCTTGAACGTATCCGCGCCGCCTTTTTCGGGCATGACCATGTCGAGGACCACCAGGTCGACGTCTTTCCAATGCGATTGATAATACTCTACCGCCTGCCTGCCGTCCGCGCGTGTTACGACCTTGTGGCCGAGATCCGCAAGCATTTCAGCAGCCATCTCAGCCAGCGCCGGCTCATCCTCAACCAGGAGAATGGAGGCGGCGGCTGCCCGGCCCGGCGCGGGATCGTCCGCGAGCGCGGCATGCCCGCTCCGTTCGGCCAGCGGCACCAGCAGGGAGAACCGCGCGCCCCTTCCCGGGGCGCTTGTCACGGACACGCATCCGTTGTGGCTTTTCAGAGTACCGTACACGGCGGCGAGTCCCATGCCGGTGCCCTTGCCCTGCTCCTTGGTGGTGAAAAAAGGCTCGAAGACATGCCGCTGGGTTTGGCTGTCCATGCCTACTCCGTTGTCGATGACTTCGATTTGCAGGTAGGGGCCGGGTTCGAGACCGGCGCCGTTGGGCCCCCGGCCGGACTTGCCCACGATCCTGTTTTCGGTTCGGAACCGCAGTGTGCCCCCGCCGGGCATGGCATCGCGCGCGTTGAGCGCGAGGTTGAGAAGCGCGTTTTGCAGCTGCGTGGGGTCGCCGTTGACAAAAGGACGCGGCGCTTTCAGTTCGAGCACAATGTCAATTCTCTTGTCAATGCTGTGCTTGAGGAGCGTTACGACCTCGTCGATGACCCCGTGCATGTCCAGTTTCACCGTGCGGTAGTTTCCCTTGCGGGCGTAGGCAAGAAGCTGCGCGGTGAGATCGGCGGCGCGCTGGACGCCGGTCAGGATACGCTCCGCATAGCGAAACAGCAGAGGATTGTCGCGGGTCTTTTCGTGCAGCATGTCGGCATATCCCATGATGCCGGCAAGCTGGTTGTTGAAATCGTGGGCCACGCCGCCGGCCAACTGCCCGATAGCCTGCATTTTCTCCGACTGGCGAAGCTGTTCCTGGAGACGGTCCCGCTCTTTCTGCGCCTCCTTCTCGCCGGTAACGTCCTCGATAACCGCCAGAAGGTAGTCGTTTCCTCCGGCATGGATACTCGTCCCGCGCACTTTCACGTTGATCCGGGAGCCGTCCTTGCGCAGGTCAACCGTCTCTGCGGAAAAACCCCCGTTCTCGCGCACCGTGGCAACGAAATTCTTCAGCGTGTTCCGGTGCTCTTCACTGATAAGCGCGGAGGCGTGCATACCGATGAGCTCATCGTGTTCGTACCCGTATATCACCGAGAATGCCGGATTGACTTCAACCAGTCTGCCCTCCATGTCCATGATGGCAATACCGTCAACCACGGACTCGAACATCGTACGGTAGCGCTCTTCGCTCTCCCGCAGGTCCCGCGTACGCTGCCCAAGGCTGTCATAGGCCTGCTGGCGCATTTTATTGAAATAGAACGCTGAAATGGTGGTTATGGCGAATACGCCGGCATAGCGGACATTGAAGGCAAGCGGATAGTCCATGTGCGGCGCGAGCGGGTATATCATGAAGGCCGCGCATGCGACACCGAACACCCCGATCACGGCAAATGCAGCGCGGTTTCCCAGGAGGAAAAAACACAACCACGGGAAAACGAACGACCACATCGCCGCGCTGGTGTCCTCGGTGTACAGGAACAGGAAGAAGCCCCCCATCACCGTTATGAGAGTATATAACGCCGTCTGGGGTCTGCGCATTCGGGAGAACACGAGCGCGTTGACAACGAACACGGCGCAGCAGAATATGTCGATGACCGCCCTGTACAGATGGCCTTCGGTGTAGGTGATAATCGCGTAGACGGCCAGGAAGGGAATCGCAACCGCATTGGTGATGCGAAGCACGCGTATCTTGCGCTGAAGCTCTTCGAGCTCCCACGGCATGGATGGCGACACAAGAAATGAGCTTGTCTGCGGCCGTGTCTTCTGTTTCATGAGCAACGCTCGAAACCAGGCGATGAACCAGAATGAGAACAGCGGCAGGTGTGTGTGCGGAAGTCCGGACGGGGGACAGACAGGACCGGTATCGTGATTCAATTATACCACCGAATTGACAGGAGGTCAAGAGCGATTTGCAGCGTCGATTTCGCCGTGCGCCGCGCCGCCGGGATGCGGGCCGGCGCCTGCAAACACGCCGGAAAACCCGTCACAAACGTATTTTTGCGCCTATGGTACGATACAATCTCGATGATGTCACCGATGATATGATCCTGGGCGAATCCATCATGCTGCCTTCGGGCAAGCTCCTGCTGGGCGCCGGCTACCGTGTCTCCGGCCGCTACCGCGACCGGCTCAAGAAAATGGGGTTCCGCTCGATTCTGATCCAGGAGCCGGGCACTGAAGATGTCCGGCCTTCCAGCGTGGTCAACGAGCGCGATCAGGCCGCGCTTGCCGATTCGGTGACCGCCTCGGGCGAGAAAATCGAGCAGATCGTGGGCAAATTCAGGGAAGAGCGCGGTCATGACATGCACAAGATGCTTTTCTCGCACCGTAAGGACCTGAACAGGTTTGTCATGAGCCCCACGATCGCCCGGCAGCTCGAGACCATTATCGATCAGATAATGAATCAGCCGCAAATCGTGCTCAACATGGCCGCCCTCAAGGATGCATCCGGCTCATTTTTCGAGCGGGCGGTCAACGTAACGGTCACCGCGCTGTGCATCGGCAGGAAAGCCAGGTTCTCGTACGAAGAAATCAAGCAGCTTGCCACGGGCGCGCTCAATTATCACCTCGGCCTGATCGCAATTCCCAAGGGACTGCTCAACAAGAGCAAACCGCTCACCGAAGAAGAAAAAGCGCTGTATCGCCAGCACACTGTATACGGCTACCTGATACTCGCTCAAAACCCCCAGATCCCGCCTACCAGCGCGATAGTGGCGCTCCAACACCATGAGCTGCAGAACGGTTCCGGCTATCCCCTTGGTTTAAAAGGAGCTAACGCACCTCCCGTGAAGGACATTTCCAAGACACATGTCATACACCGGTTTGCGGAAATAGTGGCTGTGGCGGATTCCTATCACGCACTCGGAGGTGAATCAGGGGATGGCGGCATTGATGATGTCTCATCCACCCGTACTGCTATCAAGAAGCTTATCGGGTTGGGCGGGGAGTACCTCAACAGGGAGATCATCAAGGCCCTCGTATCAATCATTCCCGTGTATCCTGTCGGGACCCGCGTGCGCATCACCGAAGCCCCCAGCGGGCGGTTGAAACAGTACCTGGGCGTGGTGGCCCGGGACAATCCGGACGAGCTTTCCCGCCCGGTGATCCTTCTCTACAAAACCATAAAAGGGCAGAAGATCGATCCGCCGATTGTTCTGGACACCGCGAAATCCGATGCCGTGAAATTCGAGCTGGCCGTCTAGCGACACAGGCGGCACAGGCCGGCAGGGCCAATGCAAATCGCCCCGGCGCGCTTGACGCGCCGGGGCGATTGTTGTATCACGGCCCGCGCAGAATACCGGTCAGCGACGGTCCCGCGGTCCTCCGCGACGCCCGCGTCCGCCGGGGCCCCCGCCCGGCATCACCTGCGGCCGGGCCCGCGCTACCTTGAGCGGCCGCTTCCCGAGCTCTTTGCCGTCGAGCGCCTCAATCACCGCATCCGGTTCTTCTACTTCGACGAAACCGAAACACCGGGACCTTCCGCGCTGATCACGGATAATTTTGACTGACAGGACCTGGCCCGCCGTCGAGAAATGCTCCTTGAGGACCTCTTCGGTCGTGTCATGGGGAAGGTTTTTCACGAATACCTTTTCTGCCATTTCGGTCTCGCTTTCCGTATGAAAATGGTCGAGGTTATGAAACGCCCTCGAGCTGCCGCAGGTCGAGCTTGGCCTGCTGAAGGCTTTCCATGAATGAGTCTTTCTTCATCTGGGTGGTCCAGTCTTTGATAGTCAGCCAGCCGCCGAACCGCAGGCGCGAATTGCGCCAGGGACGGTGCCATTTGCGCCATCCTGCGCGAAGATTGTGCAGGAAAAATACAAGCCCGGGAAAAGAAAGGACATGCAGCCCGAGCATGAACATGTTCTTGAGA
>WJMI01000322.1 GCA_014728015.1 Chitinivibrionales bacterium
AAGATACGTATCCGCGTTGAAATGCCTGCAGATGCTGACCAGCCGCCCGGTCGATACGCCCTCGAATGCGTAGCTCGAAGATACTTCACGTCGCGTTTGTATACCCATGAGATCCGCCAACAGACACACGGAGTCTATGGCGACCGCGCTCATGGTCTCGCGCTTGACCAGGTAGTATCGCCGGAACGCATCGATATACTCGTCAAAGAACCGTGCTTTGCCATAGCACATCTCGAGCGAGCGCAAATGCTTCTTTTCCCATTCCAGCTCGCTTTTCACCCGCACCTCGTGTATACGCTGCGGAAATTTGTAGCTGGTGGGAACGCTCAGCCATTGCCATCCCTGCGCGTTCCGTATTCTGTTTCTATGCTGCCACTCGTTCTTCTTGAATTGCACATCATCGAGAAACACGAACACATCCACGCTTGCCATCTTGTGGAAGTATCCCACCCAGGGCATGTATTGTGGCTGGTGGATGGCGATTTTCATTCGTATGTTTTACAAAACGGTGCGTTGGAGCATGAATGTCATACGCCATTGCATCATCGCATCATTGCATCACCACGCCGCCGCCTCACCGCACTACTCCACTTCTTCTCTTGGGTTCAAGCAGTTCCAGGTAGATCTTCTCTATCTTGTCAACCATCACGTCATGGCTGAAGCGCGGGCGGACCCAGTCCTTGCAGTTCGCGGCCAACCGCGCGAGCGCATCGCGGTTCGTATGCAGAAACGCGAGCTTGTCGGCCAGCTCCGCCGCGTTGTCCGGCTCGATAAGAAACCCCGTCCACCCTTCGGACAGCACCTCGCCCACGCCGCCTACCCGCGTGCCGATCACCGGCACGCCGCAGGCCTGCGCCTCGACAAAGGCGCGCCCCATGCCTTCGTTCTTGGAGGTCATGGCAAACACGTCAAACGTGGCATGCAATTCGGCAATATCATCGCGCCACCCGGCAAAGTGGAAATGCGGCCGCAGACCCAGCCGGGCGACTTCCGCTTCGAGCGGCGCCCGCAGGTCGCCGTCCCCGACGAACAGGCATCGGAGTTCGGGCACTCGGTCACGCAGCAAATCCGCTGCGCGAACAATGAGAATATGGTTCTTGACCGGCACGAGACGGGCGACGGTGCCTACCACAAAGTCGTTGTCGCGAAGCCCCATCTCGCGGCGCTTCACAAGGCCGTCGGCACGGCACTCGAGGAACCGCGTCAGCTCGATGCCGCTGAAGACCGGCACGTTCTTTCTCTCCGGGCCGATACCGTGCAGCAGATAGTCCTCTTTTTCTTTGTGCGTCAGGGTGATCTGCACGGAGGTCCATCGTATGAGCAGCCACTCAACCCAGACGAAAAATCCCGTGAGAAACGCGGAGAAGTACCCGTAGAAGATATGGCCGTGCGGCGTATGCACGAGGCGCCTGACAGGCGCGAAGCGCGCTGCCACGCGGCCGACCACGCCCGCCTTTGACGTGTGCGTGTGCACGATATGATAACGCCGGGTCATCAAATGCCACCACAGCACCGTGCACGCGACCAGATCCCGTCCCGGTGAAATCCTTCTCGCCAGGCTCCGCATACGGATGATCTTGACACCCGCGTCAACCGCCTTCTTTTCGTTGCTGCTCGGCGGATTGTCGCTGCGGCCGCAGATAATTGTGAGGTCGTGGCCCTTGTTCGCCAGCCCGATCGCGGTGAGAAGCGTATTCTCGGCGGAACCGCCGAGATCAAGGCGGGTTATGATATGCAGGATCTTCACAGGACCGGCAGGCGGCATGTTGTTTGGCGTTTCTTCCGTGCAGTGTTCTCGAACGACAGGATACGCAGCGGCCGGGGGTTGTTGCGCTGATCAATACGAAAATAATGCACCAATGCTCAGACGCCGTCTCATGCCCTGGTCTTCGGCAACGGGGTCCACGACAAAGGCGTTCTCGTAGGTGATCGAGCCGCCCACCGCAATGCGCTGCCCTTTCACGTCGATATGCCGTTTCAACATGACGCCAATGGTCCAGAACCAGAAGTAGTGCACCTGCCTTCCGATAATACCGGCATATAAAGCGCGTTCCACGATAATGCCATTGTTGAATCCGATGCCGAGAAGCGGAATGTACTCGAACGGCTGGTTCTTCACGAAAAAGTTTTTCCCGACAAGAATCTCGTTCGTGCCGGTAACGTATGTCTGCTTCGACGTATCGCTGTCGCTGGTCTGGGCGCGATGGAGCATCGCGCGGACTTTGTAGTACGTAACCACATAGGGCGTTTTAAACGGAAACAGGAACCCGAACCTGAAACCCGCGTTGCTGATATATTCCTCGTAGAATTTGACTTCGCCGGCAAGATAAAAATTCATGCCCAGCTCGAGTGTGGTTATCTGCTCCCGCGTTCCCTCCGATGACAGAAAATTCCGGGCAAGCCACTGGAGAAAAGGGTTGCTGATAAGAGAGTCCGGCTTGCGCTCCCCGCCCGGCGCCTCGGGCTGTGTGCCCACAACAATCACCTGCCGCGAGGTATCCGGGCCGACTTTCATGTCGCTGATATCCTGTGCGGAAAAGCCTTGCTCCGGCGGGGATGCCGTGTCGCGCGCACCCGGCGTTTCCGAGATTGAAGGCGATGCGAGGATTTCGGCTTTTCTCTCCTTGAATGCCTGTTCAAGGGAATCCAGCTCGTAGCGGCGCTGGGCAAGTTCGGCTGAATCGGCATCGTCCCTGGCCGCCATAACCTCCAGGGAATCGCGCTTGCGCTGTATGACGGCTTGAAGGCGCTTC
>WJMI01000323.1 GCA_014728015.1 Chitinivibrionales bacterium
CCACTCATGCGTATGGCAAAGCCGGGAAGCACGTCGCACGTTTTCGCGTAAGAAGCGATGACGGCAGCGTGGTCACAGACACGGTTGTCGCAGAAGTGTTCAATGCCAAGCCCGTAGCCGAGGCCGGCAAGGACCTGAGTCTGAAGGTTAACCAGGAGTCCGAATTTGCGGGAGAGGGGAGTGACCCCGATGGAGAGGTGACAAAATATCAGTGGGATTTCAATGGTGATGGCACGTACGACTACGGATCTCTCAGGAGCGGGGTGGTTCAATACGCATACAAGAAGAAGGGGTCGTACACCGCTCGTTTGAAGATTACTACCAAAGATGGACAGACAGCAGAAGATGAGATTACGGTTACGGTCACCGAGTAGCGCTGCAGTGCCCAGCCTTCTCGCGCTTGTCCTCCTGTTTGCGGGGATGGCGCATGCTGTGGATTTGGTCCGGCATTCCGACACGACGAAAACCTATTGCCGCATTCTCAGAGAGAACGACAATAGCGTGCGCGTGCACACAGACAGCGGCGCCATCGACATTGCTGTCGAAAGCATTACCGGTATTACCTATTCCCGGGAGGATTTCTCTTCTCCGGCCAGAATCGTCTACGAAGGCGCGGGCACAGTGATTCGGCGCGGCGAGGATACTCTGGCCGCGGACATCTCCTGGCTGGACAAAGGCGATGTCGCCACTGCCGGTCCTGACCGGGCTGCAGGCATTCTGTTCGTCAATGGTTTCCAAATCCTGCTTTCCCCCCAATCCTCGGTTGCGCTCCTCAAGGCGGAGACCGATTCCGACGGCCATGAGTCGCTCGAACTGGAACTGCTCGAAGGGAGTCTTGTGGCAAGCCTGGGTGCAGAGGATGCGGAGAAGTCAAGAGTGGTCATGCGCAGTCGCGACTGCGTTGTGTCCATCCGCGAGGGAATCTGCGCCATCGAACCTGTGCCCGAACAGAAGGTCACAGCCGTGGATGTTTTTGAAGGCACCGTCCGCGTGCAGGTTGTGGGATCGGAAATCGGCGAAGTTGTTGTGGCGGAGAACGAAAGAGTGCTTGCTTCCGGTTTCGACCGAAGTGTCATGGAGGACTATCTGCCAGAAGAGAAGGGCAAAGAACTTGCTTTGGTCAAGCCGGTATTCCTTCGCCGCACGGTGGGCGAAGTCGAACGGCCGCGTGTCAGGCTCAAAAAGAACGATGCGTTTGAGCTGCTGTCGGAGAGGCTTGTGCTAAGAGGACACAATGGCTTCTGGCTGGTCCCCAGCGTCAGCGCAAGCTTGGGGCCGCGCTCTACCGATTATAGCTCTACCATATTCATGCGCTTGAACCCGCGAGTCCACCTGGGCTT
Organism: Chitinivibrionales bacterium; assembly: GCA_014728015.1. GTDB lineage: Bacteria > Fibrobacterota > Chitinivibrionia > Chitinivibrionales > WJMI01 > WJMI01. The sequence continues at coordinate 1,341 of WJMI01000323.1, forward strand.
CAATCTCAAGTCCCTGCTGTCCCTGTCTCTCACGGCGCAATACTACTTGAACAACATGAGTGAAGACCTGACGGAGTCGGAAGACATGCCGGACGTCTACATCGACAGGCTGTCTCATCAGATAATCCTGGCGCCCAGGGCCTCACTCATGTTCCTGCGCACGCATTTCTTTGCTACGGCGTCCGCGGCATGGACGAATCGTCTCTACATAGCAGAGACGTATAATGGTGAGAATGTCGAGCCGCTCGAAACCTACCTCAACTACTTCGACGCCGATGTGCGGCTGGGGCCGGTGTTCAAGAGGACCGTGCTCCACACAGGACTCGGTATGACCCTGCATTCAAATGGTATCACCGGGCAGGCCGTGGCGGGTTTCCTGGTTCGTATCCTCAAGGGGAGAATCCTGGTCGGTCCCGAGGTCTCAGCCAGGCTGCAAAACGGAGATATCGGGATTGTCGCTGGGGCGAACCTGGGAAGCGGGGTGTTCTAGCGCTTGGTTACGCCTCAGAACTCAAAAACGCCCGGCATGCCCGTTGCGTGTCATTCGCTGATATTGACCACACATCCCCCTATAACCGCTGACGAGCCGGCGACCACATTGGTTCGCATTTCCCCATACGTGCGCGGGCCCTCGAACGCGTCAAGAAAGTTATGCCAGCATCTCAAGATAGCGTTCTTGTTCCACTGTTGCATAACCGAAAGCTAATTTCTCTTGATGGGCGGTTCCCGTGCGTGTTATATGCCTGTATGAACGCACCGTCCAATTGTAAATTCTCTACTATGAAGCGAACTTCTCGGGGTAGACGAACGACTCTTATGAATTGTATGACAGCCGTCTATCGGGCCTCTGTCTTTGTTGCCGTGTTGTTTGCCGGCGCGTGCGCGGCCGCCGAAGGCGCTGTCGAGAGCGCGCTCAGCGAGCTGGCCGGGAGGCTTCTGTCACAGGCAGGTCTCTCCGGGAAACACACGCTTGCGGTCATGCCGTTCGAGTCCCGGGGCTCTCACGGCCCGGAGGTGGGCAGGGGAATCGCCGAATATCTCGTGGCCATGATGCAGGGGAATCCATCGGTGGACCTTGTCGACAGGATCGAGTTCTCGAAGGTGATGGAGGAACTCGCGTTGTCGCAGTCAGGCGCTATCGACGAGAGCAAGGCGCTCGAAGCCGGCAAGGCGCTCGCCGCAGAGTTTTTGCTTCTGGGAAGCATCTCCGATGCGCTCGGCAAGGGCATGGTGAACGCGCGGCTTATCCAGGCAGAGACCGGCCGCATAGTCTCGGCCTCCAGTATCCCTATTGACCCGGGCGCGCTCACGGGTTTTGCCAGGGAGCTTTTTGCCGAGAAAGGACAGGTGACTGCCTCGCTGTTCAGAAGTATGGTCATTCCGGGGTGGGGGCAGTTCTACACGTCGCATCCTGTCCGGGGAGGGATCAGCATTGCGGCGTTCGCCGCGGCAGGCGTTGTCACGGGGGTGTTCATTGGAAAGGCCGCCGGCCGCGGCAGCGACTACGAGGATTTCAACGAATCCATGAAACGCCAGGACGATGAAGCCGTGTTTCGGGAGAGCGTCTGCCCAACCGGATGCACGCAGACCGAATTCAATGCGCTGAAGAGCGCGTACAGCGACAGTCTGTTCGAAGCATACGAGCGGGAGAAGCGCAAAGCTGTTATCTTCGGCGGAGTCACAGCGGGCGTATGGGCGCTCAACCTGGTCGATGCGGCGATTGCGGGCGCGCAGTCCCGCAAGGCGTTCAAGCTGTATTTCGGCGCGCACGCGCTGACTCACTACGAGGCAGGAGTAGTCTATGCTTTCTGACCTTCGAATTGCGGACGTCAAACGCTCTGCCCTGCGCGGCACGTTCATTGCCCTCGCTCTTCTCACCGCGGTCCTCTGCACCAAGAAGGCCACCGACCCCGGGGACGAAAAGCTCAAGGAGGAGTTCCAGCTCAAGGGAAGCATCTCCGGTACGGTGTACGATGCGGCAACCGACTCCGTGCTTTCCGGGGTCGCTGTCACCTCAGACTCCGGCGGGTACACGTCGACAAGCGATTCGCTCGGCGAATACAGCATCCCCGATGTGGCCGGGCGGACATACACGATTACGTTCACGCACGCCCACTACTACGACACAACGGTCGACAGCGTGGCGGTTGCCATCGACGAAGACGTTACCGGCATCGATGCATATCTTCGCCCGAGGCCGGAGTTCTTCAGGGGAACCATCGCGGGAACGGTTCGCGATGCCGAATCTGCCGCGGGCATTCTCGGCGTGAGCGTCACAGCCGACTCCGGGGGATATACAACGACAACCGACTCCGGCGGTGACTACACCATTCCCGACGTGATACCTGCCACATATACCGTGTCATTCACGCACGGCTGCTATTTCGATACATCGGTCTCGTCGGTTGTTGTCGCGCTTTCCGCCGATGTTGACGGCATCGATGCGGTCATGCGCAAGAACCCAACGTGCTTCACGGGAAGCGCGGCCGGCATAGTCATGGACAGTGTCACGCGGACGCCGTTGTCCAACGTGGTCGTGGGGACCGTACCGGGCGGCTACACGGGCACGTCAACCGCCGGTGGAGCCTTCCTGATAGAGAATGTGCCGTTTGGAATGTACAGCATATCGGCCTCGGTGAACCATCACTCGAATGTCGTGGAGAGTGTAACGGTTGTCGCGGGGGACACAGCACAGGTCGACACTTTGTGGGCCGTCCGGCAGGACGTGCTCCAGCGGGAGATCACCGGCCAGATCACGGGCAACACCGGCGAAGTCTATCGCATCGAGGCGACGATTATCGGAGATCTCATCGACAGTACCAATCCCGTGGTGAGAAATCTCACCTGGCTGCCGGTATCAAAGGCGTACAGCGGAAATATCTTCGTGCCCGAAGACGGAACCGTGTGGACCGCCGAGGTGCGCATCTATGACGATCAGGACCGGCTTGTTGCATATCAGTCGATGGCTTTTGACAAGGGCGCGGCATCCGTGGCAATGCCCACCATGGATGCGGAGAACGCCAAGCCGCGTCTCGAAGCCGGTGCCGACACCACGGTGAGCATCGGGGATGATGTCCACCTTCACGCCGCGGCTGTTGATTCATTCACTGAAGACGGGCTTCGTCCCGATCCGGGCATTCAGACCGTGCTGTCGTGGGAATGGGCAATCGGCGGGACCGGCGTCTTCGCTCCTGCGGCCGCGGACACGACCATTATCGCGCCGATGTCACCCCAGGAATACGTATGCGTCGTGCGTGTCACCGACGATGAAGGGAACCAGGCGGTAGATACGACCGTTGTCACTATTGTCGAGGGAATTCCGGCAATCTCGGCCGGCGCCGATACCACCGTCTCTGTCAACGACTCGGTACATCTGCACGGCACGGGGTCCGACTCCCACGGTTCGATTGTTGAATGGGCATGGGATGTCGACGCGGACGGCACGTTCGAGCCCGTGGGAGCGGACACGTCCTTCGTGGCGCCGCCCGCGGCAAACGCATCTCTTCTGTGCGTGCTCCGCGCGACCGATGATGACGCCAACATCGTGTACGACACAGTGTCGGTAACCGTGGTGCTGGATGCTCCGGCCGTGAACGCGGGGGCCGACACCAGCGTGCGGATGGGAGACATCGTGTCTCTTCACGGCACTGCCCAGCAGACGTACGGGACATTCACCTCGTGGGAATGGGCAATCGACACCGGATCATTCAAGGTCGTCTCCAGCGGTGACACTGATATCACCATGCCGGATTACTATATCCCGTCCTATCCATGCCGTCTCCGCGTGACCGATGACGATGGAAACGCGCGCGTGGACACCGTAGTCCTGACCGTGGGCTATCAATGGGAAGTGATGGGCGGGACCGGCGTTTCCACCAACGAGGCGAGATCGATTTCGGTGGAGTCCGACCCGCGCCAGCCCGAGGAGCTTCATGTATGCTATGTGGACGGCTATTCCGCGGGCAGGGTCTACGACAAGGAATGGAACGGCGCCGCCTGGGATGCATACGGCACGCAGCCGATATCGGAGAGCGGCAACACGCTCGCCGGGCTTGCGCTTACGTTGGAGACGGGATGCGGCGGGGGGTCGTGCGTGCCGTACGAGACGCCATATGTCGGGTATGTTAATGAGGGCGCGTGGGACAGCGCCGTTGTCAAGTACACGACCGGCTGGACACGAATCGGAGATGCCATGCACGCCGGCAGCGGGTCATACTGCATGGGCCTCGGCATCGAAGCCATCAGCGCGAGTTCGGTCTACCTCGCGTTTATCGATCTCTCATCGAAGAACTATCTGAACGTGTACACGGGCGGCACGTCCACGCCCTGGTCGCTCGCCGGCGGGTCCCCGGTGGATTCCAGCGTATGGAACCTTGCGTTTGACATGGAGTCAGGCATGATCGGCGGTGACAATATCCCGCATATTGCCTATCTCAAGAGAGACGGCGACAATGCATACACGTGTACCGTAAAGAAGTACAGCAGCAGTGTGTGGACAACGCTCGGCTCGTCC
>WJMI01000324.1 GCA_014728015.1 Chitinivibrionales bacterium
ATGCGGGTCCGTGGCGTTCTTGATAAACTCCCTAGTTTCCTTTTCGTGATAAAACACACGCATCAGATGCCTCAGCATCAGGTTTTTGACAAAGGAATAGGCGTTTTCCAGAGACGTTGGCGTGGGCTCTACCAGGATGATGCCGTACGGCGCCAGCGAGAAGAAATCGATGGCGCGGGTGTGGGTCCCGGCCGCGAGATCGAAGATGACCGTATCGGCATCGAGCTTTTTGATCCCGCGCAGCAGCTTCTGGCGCTGGGTGTAGTTGGGGGCCGCAATCGACAGAACGTCACTGGCCGAGCTGAGGAGCCGCAGGCCCGCCTGCGGTGTGTCAAGCAGTGTGTCCTCGAGGCTGCCCTGACGGCCCTGAATGAAATCGTCGAGGGTCTTCTCGGGATACGTGACGCCGGTTATCGTGTGGAGGTTGGCGGCGCCCAGGTCGGCATCCACGAGCACCACGGCATGGCCCCGCTGCGCGAGCAGCACGCCAAGATTTGCCGCCAGGCTGCTCTTTCCAACACCGCCCTTGCCGCCGCCGATGGCCAGTACGTTCTTATTGCCCCATATCATTCGGGTCTACCAGAAAATTCTTTGAGAATGCTCAGAACAATTCGAACACGAGCTTCCATCCGGACGACGGATTTGCGCATTCGGGATTCGCGCAATTGCTCGCCCTATCGCCCTTGGCATACATGCGCGTGGTCCCGCATCCCAGACAGGCATATTCCCCCGCGATTTTGACCGTATCCGCGTCGCGCATTTTCAGGTCCGGCGGGGCGGGTCCCTGCGGCGCCGGCCGGGGATCGGGCGCGGGCCCGCGGGAACTTGACTTGAGGGTCTCCCGGGTGTTGAGGCCGGCCGCCGGGGCGACCGGAGCATCTTGGGCTGTCGGACGCCCCGCCGCGGGTTCCTGCGAAGGTTGTGGCCCGCGATCGCCCGGCACCCGTGTCGGCCGAAATGCCGGGAACCTGCGCCAGAGATCTTCCAACGAAGCAACGTAGCTCAAGTGCTCGTCGGGATGCGACAATTCAAGATACTGCAGTTGCGTGGGATCATCGGCAACAATGACAAGGTCGCTTTTCTGTTCCGAGAATGTCCTTCGCCATGTGGAAAGCCAATCCAGCAGCTCTACGCATGCGCCCATTTCCGGGCGCAGGCATAACGCGACGCCGCCAGCTCCCTCCGAAAGCGCGCTCGCCAGTTGCGCATCAAAGACATCGCAGGGATCAGCATCCTCGATGTCAGCCGAGCTCAGCTTGATTACCCGATAGTCCATGTGTTCAAGCCCTGCGGGAACGCTGTGCAGCGAGAACCAGCCATGCCGCCCTCATGACGTTCCCGGGTATGATCGGTCGTTGTATTTGGCCGAGTGATAACAAGTTAGCTTTGGTAATGTACATGATAATGCGGTTTGATGTCAAGCCACACCCGGCGCGCGTTCGACGCGCAAAACCTGTGTGCCGCCCGCTCCTGCTCACCTTGCTTCCGTGGAAAAACTGGCAAGGCCTGTCCCGAAAAGGGTATAATTTCTGCTGGGCCGCGCAGTATTACCTTTCGGCACAAGGAACCACCTATGCTTCGTGAAATTGACTTGTCGCGCAAGATCACCAAGGACGAGTACAAGAAAGTGATGACCGATCTCGAGCTGAAGCTCGGCACGCTGCAGCGCCGCGCGCTCGGGCTCGGGATTCCGGTCGTTATCGTCTTCGAAGGCTGGGATGCGGCCGGGAAGGGGACCCAGATCAACAAGCTGCTGCTTTCCCTCGACCCTCGTGGTTTCACGGTGCATCCGATCAACGCACCGAACGAGGAGGAGCGGCTGCGCCCGTTTCTCTGGCGGTTCTGGACAAAGACCCCCGCCCGCGGTACGATTGCCATTTTCGACAGGAGCTGGTACGGCAGGGTTCTGGTGGGCCGGGTCGACAAGATTGTTCCCAAGAAGATCTGGTCGAAGGCGTACGATGAGATCGTGTCGTTCGAGCGACAGCTCGCGGACGACGGCAATGCCATCCTCAAGTTTTTCCTTCATATATCGCCCAAGGAGCAGAAAAAACGTTTCCGGAAACTCGCGGCCAACCGCTCGACCGCGTGGAAAGTTACGAAAGAGGACTGGAAGCATCACAAGCAGTATGACAAGTATCTGGCCGCCACCGAAGACGCCCTCGCCAGGACCGACACGGCATTCGCGCCCTGGACCATTGTCGAGGCGCACGACTGGCGCTTTGCAACGGTCAAAGTGTTTACCGCCGTGGCCGATGCCCTGGAACGCGCGTGCGCCGCGGCCGAGCGTGCACAACGCTCATCAAGGAAGCGGAAAGCGCCGGCCCGGCGCGATGACAGCGCATCCTCTATTCTCGACGGCATCGATCTTGCCGGGGCCATCACCAAGGACGAGTATGTCTCTTCATTGAAGAAATACCAGCGCCGCATGATGGAGCTGGAACACGAAGTCTATCTCAAGCGCCTTCCGGTCATCATTGTCTACGAAGGTTCCGATGCCGGGGGTAAGGGCGGAAACATCAAGCGCCTGGTCCAGGGCATGGATCCCCGCGGGTACCAAGTCATACCGATAGCCGCGCCCAACGATATCGAGAAGGCGCATTCCTACTTGTGGCGATTCTGGATGCATATTCCCAAGGCGGGCCATATCGCCATCTTCGACCGCTCGTGGTACGGGCGCACCCTGGTTGAGCGAGTGGAAGGATTCTGCTCCGAGGAAGAATGGCGGCGCGCCTATCGGGAGATAAACGAGATGGAGGCGCAGCTCGTCGGTTTCGGGACGGTCCTTGTGAAGTTCTGGCTGCACATTGACCAGGACACGCAGCTCGAGCGGTTCAAGGCCCGCCAGCGCAACCCGCACAAACGCTGGAAGATTACCGATGAGGACTGGCGCAACCGGGAGAAATGGGATGCGTACAAGCTTGCCATCGACGAAATGCTGTACCGCACCAGCACGCCGCTGGCCCCGTGGACCGTGGTGGAAGCGAACTGCAAGTGGTACGCCCGGATCAAGGCGCTCAAGACCGTGGTGCAGGCGATAGAGAAGAAGCTCTAGCCCGCGGGTCAGGTTCCCGGCAGAAGCATTGCGATGTTTCCGTAGGCGATGAAATCGGTGATCGTGCTCCGGTGCAGGTGGTAGTATTCCTCGAGACGCCGGTATACCTGCGGATTGTGGATGCGTACCCGGGCGCCCTCGCCCGCGGCGGCAAGCTTTTCGTAGTACGTAAACGCCGCGGTGAATATCTGGTGGATGCTCAGAATGATCTTGGCGTTCGCGCCCAGGTTCTTGCGCCAGATGTGACGAAGCTCGCGATCGGTGATGCCCATCTGGATTGCCCACTGGGACACGTATTTCGGTGTCTTATCAAAGAGCACTTCGGTGGACAGCGACAAGGTGTCCTTGGTCGCGCCGTAGCGGGGGTTGATTACGTTGAGCAGTGCGAGACGGTTTACCCGTTTCAGGAACGCGGGCCGGTCGAACGCGGGGGATTTCTCGATAATGTCCTTTGCGCCGAGCTCGCGCGCTGCGTATCCTTTGGCCGGTGATGTGCTCCCGGTGAATACCACGAACGATACGCGGGCGCCGTGGTTTCGCAGCAGATGGAATTCGTCGTTTCCAAGGTCGGCGAGACCCAGATCCAAGAGGCACAGGTGTATGCGCTCGGGCGACTGGAGATGCTCCTCCGCCTCCGCGGCATTCGCCGCCTCGAAGACATTGTACAGCCGCACCGGCTTGAGCACGTCAACAACCAGTGACCGTATCCCCGGATCGTCATCGACGATCAGCAGGTTCACCGATTGATCGAGGAAGTAGAACGGCGGCCGCTCGGTTGCCATGGATACTGATACGCTCCGTCATGTGGCGCGCGGCCCGTGCATGCCGCTTCGCCGGCTCTGTTGATATAATACCTTTTTAGTCTCGAAGTGTCAAGTTTTGCAGGGCGATAGCGACCATATTTCCTCCCCGCGCCAGAAGCGCTCCAGTCGCATCGTCCTTCATTCGGGTGCGTGTCTCAATGATGAAACAGCCGCACGCCCGAGAACGCCATCACCATGCCATATTCGTTGCACGCCTGTATAACCGCATCATCTCTGACCGAGCCTCCCGGCTGCACGATGTATGAAACGCCGCTGGTACTCGCGCGGTCAATGTTGTCTCGGAAAGGGAAGAACGCATCGGATGCGAGGGACACGCCGCTAACGTTGTCGAGCCACGCGCGCTTGTCGTCCGGGGACAGCCGTTGCGGTAGGGTGGTGAAGTTCTCCCGCCATTGCGCCTCCTCGGCCCCTGTCAGCGTGTCTTCAAGGTACTGATCGATTGCATTGTTGCGCTCGGGGCGCTTGACCGTGTCCTTGAAGGCCAGCCCGAGTACGGCGGGATGGTGGCGCAAGAACCAGCGATCGGCCTTGGCGCCGGCAAGGCGGGTGCAGTGTACGCGGGACTGCTGGCCCGCGCCCACGCCGACAACCTGCCCGTTGTGCGCATAGCAGACCGAGTTTGACTGCGTATACTTGAGGGCGCAAAGCGCGACCACGAGATCGCGTTTCGCGCCGTCCGGAAGGTCTTTCTTCTCCGTGACAATGTTCTCCAGCATGTCGAATCCGGGGACACGGCTGTTGCGCCGCTGCTCGAACGTGATGCCGAACACTTCGCGACGCTCGAAGTCGGGCGGGTTATACGCACGGTCGATAGAAACGACATTGTACTTGCCGCTGCGCTTTTGTTTGAGTATTTCGAGCGCTTCGGGTTCGTAGGCCGGCGCGATAACGCCGTCGCTTACTTCGCGCTTCAGCACCCGGGCCGTGGCGGCATCGACCGTTTCGCTCAACGCGGCCCAGTCGCCGAACGAGGACATGCGATCCGCGCCGCGCGCGCGCGCATACGCAACAGCAAGGGGCGACAGTTCGAGATCGTCGACGAAACAGACCTTTTTGGTTTCTTCGGACATGGGCACGGCCACGGCCGCGCCG
>WJMI01000325.1 GCA_014728015.1 Chitinivibrionales bacterium
ATCTCGTATGCCAATGATTCGGCCATGGCCCTCCTGCGGGAATGGGACTGCGCGATGGGCGATCCGCTTGACGAAAGCGCATGCCGTCCCCTGGCAAATGCCGTGAAGGCCGGCTCGCAGAAGGAGGTGGAAGTCAATTACGGGGACAAATGGTGCTCTCTGGCGGTCGTGCCCGTTCCCGGCCAAAGCTACCTGAATGTATACGGACGTGATATCAGCGAGGCGAGGGAGATTCAGGAGGCGCTCAAAGTAAGCGAGCAGCGCTACCGGCTCGCGCAGCGCGCCGCGAATATCGGGACCTGGGAATGGCATATCAAAAGTGGCGATGTGCACTGGTCCGAACACGTGGGCCCCCTGTTTGGTTTGGAACCGGGTCAGTTCCAGGGAACGTTCGAGGCATTCATGGACCTGGTTCATCCTGATGACCGGGCGCGAATCACCGCGGCCGTTGAGTCTTCGCTGCAGACCGGCGCGGAGTATTCCGTGGAGCACCGCATTGTGCGGCCTGACGGCACCCAGCGCTGGATGCTCGAAGTCGGGGCGGTCGTTCGCGATGCAGACGGCAGCCCCGAGCGCATGATAGGAATCGTGCGCGATATCACGGGACAGCGTGAGGCCACCGGGGTACTCGAAAACAAAGTAGACAAACAGGCGAACATGCTGGTGGATGCTATCGAGTCGCTCGAGCGCATGAGCGAGGAAAAGGAAGAGGTGCAGGAAGAGCTTACGCAACGGCAGCAGGCGCTCGAGGCAATATATGCCATAGCATCCACCTTCGGCACATCACTGGAAGCCACGTACGATCAGATTGTAACGAGCCTCGCGGATATACTGGCGGCGCCGTTTGTGGCAGTAGTGCTGCAGGAAGGAAACAGAATGCGGATTGCCTCGCTTTTCGAGCGCGGCGCCGTACGTCACGACTCCCCTCTCTGTCCCCACGGATCGCCGTGCGAGCAGATAGTGAACGCTTCACAGGTGCTCAGCATCGCCAACATGAATGAGAGGAATTACCCCAGCCAATCCTGTTTCGCGCGATACAGTTTTTCTTCATATCTCGGCATCCCCATACGCGCGCACGACGTCCCCGCACTGGGCGCGATTTGCGTCATGGACAAGGAAGGGCGCGAGTTCGAGCCGGAAGAAGTGCATCTTGTCGAGATTTTCGCGCGCTATGTGTCGCGCGAGCTCATGCGCGTGCGCATGGAGAGAGAACTGCGCCAGTCCGAGCAGTTGAAGCGTCTCGGGCAGTTGACATCAGGCGTGGCGCACGAGGTGCGCAATCCGCTCAATGCCATCCTGGCAATCATCGAGGCGCTGTTTCAGGATATCGGCGATAATCCTGAATATCAGCCCTACCTGGAGCACATCCGCAACCAGGGAAACAGGCTTTCCACCCTCATGTCCGACCTCCTGGAGCTGGGTAGGCCCGTCAATACAGCGGCAATGCGGCCGCTTTCGGTTCGCGAGCTCGTCGAGGGAAGCGTCGATATGTGGCGGAAATCGTCTCAGCAGTCGGGGCATAGTGTCCAGCTAGACGTGCATCCGGAGGCGGACCGCTGGACAGTCAATGTCGACACCGCGAAAATGCAGCAGGCCTTGTTCAACCTGATAGAGAATGCCTGCAGCCACAGCCAAAAGGACTCTCCGGTACTCATTCGCGCCGTTGCGCCCGAAGGAAACCGTGTCGGAATCGTGGTGGAAGATCGCGGCAGCGGTATCGCCCCGGAGCATCTTGCCACCATCTTCGACCCGTTTTTCACCACACGGAAGCACGGGACCGGGTTGGGCCTGAGCATTGTACGGCATATCGTGCAGCTCCACGGCGGTGAAGTCTCGCTTCGGAACAATGAGCCGCCGCCAGGAGTCACGGCGCTCGTCCGCCTGCCGCTGCATGAAATCAGGCAGGCTGGCCAATAGAGAACAGGCGCTCCAGGTCGTGCCGGGAGTAGACCTTGAACGCAATGAATGTCTGCGACTTAATAATGCCCTCGACCTGCAGCATGTGATTGGTGACCACGTCAGCGAGCTTTTCGTTGGTGTCCACGCGTACCAGGGCGGCAAGGTCGTATTCGCCGGCAATGGAGTACACCTCGCTGATACCGTCGAGCGCGGTAAGCTTCTCGGCTACTTCATTGACCGCATGACGCTTCACTGTCAGAAGTACCAGGGCCGTAACCATATCGTTTCTCCTTTGCCTGAGCGGCTATTCTGAGCGTCGCTGCTCATCGGTTGACTCTGCGGACCTGTTTTCCGGGCTGTCCGGACGATAGACTCCCATGGACTCGAGAATCTCTTTCACATTCCCGGGTGATACGGGTTTTTCAAGATACATGTCCGCGCCCAGACTAAAAACCTTGTCTTTGGTATGGTTTCCCCCGTAGGCGGTGATGACAATGATTTTGGTGGCAGGATTGCGCTTCTTTGCCTCGCTTATCACCACGAAGCCATCCATGATCGCCGCGCCGCTCATACGCAGGTCGGCAATCACCGCGGCATAGACGCGCTCTCCCAGCAGCCGTTTCGCATCTTCGAGCGTGGATGCGCTGTCGATCTCCACCGTGGGCCCGCTCAAGACTTTGCTGAATGCCAGTAATATGGCATCTTCGTCATCGACAAGAAGTATTCTCCTTGTGCCACTCGAATTCATGGGTGCCCGTCGCTTTCGAGAAATGCATGCAAGAATATGCCTTATCGTCTGTATCGCCTGTGCGATGGTCCATGCAAACTCTGCGCCAAAATAAATGCCCTTTAGTGCCAGCGCATCGGGCATGGGCCGGTTGTCTTCCCTGCGTTGTTCCTAGCTCTGCAAATGTGTTTTCCCGAAAATGCGAAGGAGAGTCGCCTGGAGGCAACCTGTGCCGGACCAATGGCTTGCCGGCTGCTGGCATGCTGCTTGCTTTCATACGATGGTTCCCGGCCGGGCATTCAGTTGGAGGGAAAAATGGAAGCGATTCGTGTTCTCGAGGCCGAGCACAAGCTGATTCACCGGATGGTCGATCTCATGGCCGATTTTCTGGAGCGGCTGAGAAACGAGTCTGTTGTTGACCTGTCGTTCCTGCGCGCTGCCGTTGATTTCATACGGCAGTATGCCGACGGGACACACCGGACAAAGGAAGAATACCTGCTGTTCCCCCTGCTGAGCTCGAAGC
>WJMI01000326.1 GCA_014728015.1 Chitinivibrionales bacterium
CCCTTCTGGCTTCCTGTCGGCATCATCGTGGCATTGTTCGGCATGCGCGCCGTTGGCCCGACCGCGTATGTGGTCATGGCAATGGCCTGCATGATCCTGGCGGCGGATCCGCGGGAGGCCGTGATGCCGTTTATTGCCAATGCCATGCACATGGTCACGGGCTCCGACAAGAAAGCGCCGCCCCCGCGAACTGCCACGCTGCTTTCCGTGGTGGTCGTGGCGGGTTTCATCGTAGCGCTGTGCGCGACATTGATGTACCAATACAACTACGGCATCAATCACTGGGACGGCTGGGCAACGCGTTCCATGCCCAGCATGGCCTTTTCGCGCCTCTCCCAGGGCATTACCGAGCTCGCGGCCTACAACGAACTTTCCGAGTCGGTATCTCTCGGCGGCGCACAGCGCCTGGCGGCAATGCACCCCGACGGGAAGCTTTTCGGATGGGCGCTGGGCGGGCTTCTTCTGGTAATCGCGTGCAGCCTGTTCAGGCTGCGCCTTCCGTGGTGGCCGCTGCATCCCGTGGTTTTCCTTATCTGGGGAACGTTCCCCGGCTCGTATTTCTGCATGTCGTTTTTGTTCGGCTGGATTATCAAGGCCGCGGTTGTGAAGATGTCGGGCGCCAAGGGGTACCGTATAGTCAAACCGTTCATGATCGGCGTAATCGCGGGAGAGATGTTTGGCGCGATTGGCTGGGCAATCGTGGGAACCATCTATCATTTCGTCACGAACCTGGTGCCGACCAGCTACCGGCTGTTCCCGAGCTGAGGAGCATATGAACACGCGAACAGTCGAATGGCTCGGTATGCACCTCGTCACGCCGGATGACTGGGAAGTCGTACGGCATTCGGTAAACGCATCGCGGGGCAGTCTCGTGTTCGTGGACAGGCGGTGCCAGCGCATGCAGGTCTCCTGGACTGAGTGCCCGATGCCCCCCGACCGAGACCAGGTGTTCAGGGATTTCGCGGCGAGCGACCGGGCGACATGCGGCGGCTCATGCGCGATCAGCGAGCGTTACCGTGTAAAGCGCTTCGAATGCTATCGCCGTACACACGACGGCGCGGACCTCACGCGGGCAGGTATGCACGACAGAAACCTTGGCCGGTGGATCGATGTGGCGCTCTCATGGCCCGGCCCGTGCGACGATGCCGTAGAGAAACGCGTGTTGGAAGGCTTTCGCACGATGAATGGGCGCCGCGCAGGGTCCCGCTGGAGGCTGTTTTCGCTTGATGTCCAGTCTCCGCCGTCGTGGCATCTCACGGAGGCCAAAGCACTGCCGGCATATACGTCTTTTGTGTTCCAGCGGGGAAGCCAGAAAGCTTCGGTCACGCGCCGCGGCCTGACCGAAGCCTGGTTTGACGGCCATATCGACGCATACCTGCGCGGGCGGATCGATGACAGCACGGGGCGGATCGGGCTTACCGATGTCGGCGCGCACGAGGGGTGCGCTTTTTCCGGAAAAGAACGGCGGTTTCGACCCGGATGGATACTCGGACGGCGCCGGCGGCGGACAGACCTGGCCTGGTATTGCCCCGCCGACAATGCCGTGTTCCAGGTGATGGCCGTGGGAGCGGGGCGCACTCCCGCCGCTCCGGCGGAGTTTCGTGTCCGCTGCTGCGCGGGAAACGGAAAGCAGTCATAATGTCGAAGAACGTGAATCCGGATACGCCGCTGCCTCTCGAGGAAATGCTTCGGGCCGTCCCGCTGCGCAACCAGGCGGTACGAAGCGACACGCGCGGCGAACATGAACTGATTTTGCGCGTACCGCGCCGGGAACGATGGTTCACCGGCCCGCCGTTTTGCTGGTTGTTCACGGTGCGGCGGGAGCACGGGTTTGGGCTGGATCTGCTCGGCCGGGAAGTATGGGAGGCGTGCGACGGGCATCGCAGCGTGGAATCGATTGTCGATGCATTTGCCGCCAGGCACGGTCTGGGGTTCCATGAGGCGCGGGTCGGGGTGACCGAATTTCTCAAACTGCTGACGCGGCGCGGCCTTGTTGTCGTGGCCGGAGCGCCTGTGCCCAAAGGGGATGCGTGAAACCGATAGTTGTCAAGGAGCAGGTACGTTTGGGGCCGGCGCGATGCTTCATGCTGGCGGTGGCCGGCATGTACTACCGGCTCACCCGCTCGGCCATTACGGTGTTGATACTGGCCCTGGCCGTGGCGTTTCTGGCGTACGTTCTTTTCTATGGCATTGTATCGCAGGACACCAAACACCGCGCCTACGAAGAACTCAAGCAGAC
>WJMI01000327.1 GCA_014728015.1 Chitinivibrionales bacterium
ACACGGGATCCCGGCCGCCGGCCATGGCGGGAATCTGGAGGTTCCGGATATCATCCACGCTCTCGAACTCGCCCTGCACGCGGACCGTCTGTTCTTTAAACATGCCCGTGATATGGCCGGCAGGAAAATTCGCGCTCTGCGCGGCGATAACCGGGAACACATTGAATATGGACAGCCCGTGGGCTTCCAGCTTCTCGCGATGCAGATTGACGTGAATCTCGCGCTCGCGGCCGCCCACGATATTGATGGTTCCCACACCGCTGATCTTGACCAGCCGGTCCTTGATGTCCTTCTCTCCTATTTGCCGCAGCTTTTCGGGCGCTATCGGGCCCGACAGGGCGAGATCGACAATGGGCTCCGCGCTGGGATCGAATTTCCCGATAACCGGCTTCTGCAGATCGTCCGGCAGATCGAACAGAATGGCATCAATCTTGTCCTTGACGTCAATCGCGGCCAAATCGGCATCGATATCAATGTTGAATTCCAGAAGGATGAACGCGACCGATTCGAAGCAGTAGGAAGTCATGTTCTTGAGCCCGGAAATGGTCGTCATCTGGTCTTCGATTGGCTTGACTACCGATGTTTCCATTTCCTCGGGGCCGGCCCCCGGATAGATCGCCTGCACTGTTACATAGGGAAGGTCCATCTCGGGCATGAGATCGATGGGAAGCCGCGTGTATGCGACAATGCCGAACAGGAGCAGGGCCACGACGACCATGACCATCATGAGCGGCTTGCGAATGCTGATTTTCGTGAGGTACATGCGCTGTTTTCCTGCTGCCTGCGCTCCCGCCGTGCGATGGGCGGGAAACCGAATGCTATTGAACTACGTTCACATTGGTACCGTCGCCGAGCTGGCTGGCCCCCTGAACAACCACCTTCGCTCCCTCTTGGAGCCCGCCGGCAACGCGCACGCGCCCGTCGCCATGCACGCCGAGCTCCAGGCGGGCTTTCCGGGCGGCATCTCCGTCAACGACATAGACATACGGGCCCTCTTCATCATGCAGCACGACTTCTGCCGGCACCGACAGGGCATCCGGCAAGTCAACCGTTATCACATACACGGTCACGAACATGCCCGGCTTGAGGGCCGATGTTGTATTCGGAAACACGACATCTATCGGGAACATGTGGCCCGCTTCATCAGCGCCGATAGGCACTTTTTCCACCGTGCCATACAATGTGTCATCCCCCGCCACGACAAATGCCCTTTGTTCGACGGCGAACCGGTCGATGAGCGATTCGTTGATATCGAGGGTGACGCGGACATTATTGAGATTGGCAATCTTGACAAGCGCCTGGCCGGGGCCGACCTTGCTGTTCTTCGTCTGCATGACTTCGATGATCGTCCCCGGGAACGGGGCGTAGATCCGCTCGCTCTTCTTCGCCTTTTCGAGATTCAGCTTGGCCCCTTTGGCGGCCACTTCCACCTGCTCGACAACCTCCTGCGACACGCCGCCCTCTTTGGCAAGCGCCGCCACTCGCTCCCGCGATTTCTCGGCACTCTCGTAGGCCGCCTTGGCCGCATCAAAGCTCGAACCGTAATCAGGTTCTATCTGTGCCAGAAGCGCGCCTTTTTTCACCTTCCGGCCGACCCTGGCATACATGCCGATCAGCGTTCCAGGCACGCCTCCCGACAAGACCGCCTGCGAACCGCCCTCGATAGTGCCCCCCGCCCGTTCCACACTGCGCAACGGCCCCGGCTCAACAGTCATCACCCGGACAGGAACGCCTTCCTCTTTCTGTATCTCGGCAATGCTTTTCCCCGGCTCCTGCTTCTCGCCGCACCCGGCCGAAAGGCCCAGCAGCGCCGCGGCAAAAACCGCCGGTACACCACGTTTTACTAAGCCGCCACCGATCATCATGCCTCCGCGGATCAATTGCTTGTATATGCTTCCCCGGAATATTCGCCCATCAAGACCTTCAGGTCCAGGACAGCACTGTGAAATGCGAATTTCGCTGCATTCAGGGCCATCTTCGCGCCGTTCAGCTCAAGCTCGCTCTTCTGGAAATCCAGGAGCGTAATCTGGCCGACTTCATAGGCTTTTTTCGATATATCGTATCCCTTCCTGGCCAGCGAGAGCACCGCCTTTGTCTGAGTGAGTTTCTCGCGCGATGTTTCCACGTTTTCCCATGCGCTTCGCGTGGCCAGCTCGAGTCCTTCGGTGGCCTGCTGCCTGGTCTGCTCGAACGAACGCTGGTCGGCCCGGGCCTGCCGCAGTTTGTGCGTGCGCTTGAGCCCGCTGAACAGGTTCAGCGTGAGTCCGGCAAACACCTTCTGATCGTCGTACCACTGGATATCACTGAATTCGTCGAACTGCGAAATCTTGCTCACGGATGCGCCGCAGTAGACCATGGGAAGGTAGTCGGTCTTGGCCAGCCGCACGAGCTGTTCCTGAATCTCCTGGCCGGATTGGAGCTGAACGAGTTTTTTATTGCCGGTGCGGGTACGCGACAAGGCCTCTTCAAGCTCGATACGGTAGTCATCTTCGGGAAAATCCCCTTCGAGCTGCATGCTTTCGATATTGTCCATGACACCGCTTGCCTTGATAAGCGCATCAAAGGTGACTCGTTTCCGTGTCTGCGCATCGCGGTAATCTATTTGCGATTTCTCGAGCGCGAGCCGTGAGACCAGCGTGTCGAGCTCGCTGGCCCTTCCCACCGAGAACCGGACCCTGGTAAGACGATGCGTTTCGGTGGCCAGGGCGACCGCCTCCTGTTGTATCTCAACATTGCGCCCGGCAAGGAGCGCGCCATAGAACAGCTTGGTTATCTCGGCGCATACCTTTTCCTCGGCAGCCTCGTATTTGCACAACAGTCCTGCCTGGTAATGCCTGGCTATTCGCAGGCCGGTGGTCACCTTGCCCTGGGCAAAAATCGGCTGCTGCAGGGACAGACCAAACGTCAACGTATGCGGCGGAAGCTCGAAGTCTATCATCTCACTGAAGGTTTGCCCGATTTCGGCCAGCGTGCCCTGGGTGATGGCCGGACCGAGGACCTGGATATCCGTTGCGTACGGCTCGGGGAGCGCCTGCGCGAAACCGTCGTAGAGTGCATCCAGCCGCGCCCCCATGCCCGCCGTGTCCATGCCAAGGTCATCGGAGCCGTAGGGCACATACTGCGCGAAGCTGTACTGGTAGTTGGTATTGAAATCCAACGTGGGAAACGCGCCGCTTCGTGCCTCGTCTATCTGGGCATCCGCCTTTTCGATCTCCTCCTTGACAACCTTCAGCTCCTCGGAGTTGTCTATGGCCGCCAGGTGAAGGTCCTTGAGCGTGTATGTCTTGGCGCTCCCGCCTGCAGCGCAGAGCGCGGCCGCAACACACGCCAGGCGCATGCAGTCACGCAGAAAACTTCGCGCGTTATGCATCACTCACGACCTCTGCGCAAAGTCCATCCCCTTCTTCAGAAAAACCAGCACGCGGCGCGTTTCCTCTTCGGCATCACCCATGGTCCCCTTGAGTTTCCAGTCGAACAGCACGCCGCGAATCATGGAGCCGAGAAATCCGGCAAGGACATCGTCGGAAAGCTCGCTCTGTGTCTCTCCCTTGTCCCTCGCAGTTGCCACCAGCTTCCTGAAATGCTCTTCCACCAGGAAAAAGGACTGGTGAAGGTCCTCAAGCCGTTGTTCGTGATGCCCTTCGAGCTTGCCCAGGCTGAGGATATTCATCATCCTGAAATTCGAAAGCGTCAGCAAAAAAGAGAAATGCTCGCCGAAAACAGAGAATATCATGCTGAGAGTGGCCTTGATATTTTCCTCGAACGTTCCCTCGCCAACCGGGAGTTTCTCCAGACGGTCGGCCACGCGCTGGTATTCGCGGACAGCCAGACTGAGGAACATGGCATCCTTGTCTTCGTAGTAATTGTAAAGAGATGCCTTGGAAAACCCCGCTGCCGCCGCAATATCCTCGAGCCGTGCATCGTGGAAACCCTTTTGCGAGAACACCTGCAACGCGGCATCAAGAATGAGGCCGGCCTTGGCATCTCGCACGGTCTTTTCGCGGATCGACCTTGGGTTTTGCATTCTGACTCCCGGGTCAGCGGGCTGGACGCGGGGTCAATAATACCTCATGCCGGCGGGTGTGTCAAGGGGCCTTGTTTCGCGTTTGGCGCCGCAGCGCCTCAGTCCGGCCTCTCACATTTGTTGTGCGGTTCATTCCTTGTAGAATATCCTGGAAAGCAGGTTAATCTTCATTTTCTATTTCCATTCCGTAATGTTCTTTTGCACAATCAGGACAAAGACCGTGGGTGAAGTCAGCCATTGAGCGTTCATGAACGTATGATTCGATGGGTGTCCATTTCCCGTCATGCCTGATTCTTTTACAAAAAGAGCAAATCGACAAAAACCCTTCCAGAATCTTTATTTTTTTCAGTAGCTTCGCCGTTAACGTTATTACCGCTATTCCAAGCACAATCACGACGCCTGATTCCAGCAAAGCTTCCGGAATATTGGGAAGAGCGGGTTTCTGTCCCAATAGTTTGTGAGGAAAGTCATAAAGCTCATCAAGCCAAATAAGGCAAACAAGCAAAAAGAACCCAATGGATTCTCCCGAAAGTATCAATTTGCTGATTCTCGTACTTTGCATTACACCTTTTTCCCTTTATTGAACGCATGTATTCTATTTGTTTACAGTAGGCAATGCTCTTTTCACGCGTGGCCCCCTTTAGAATGAAAGCGTCACCATCTATTGCGGTCATCGGCCGGTAAAGAGTGCATTTTCAGCACAGTTGCCGGTCTATGCCTTTCCTCCCGCCTTCAGCCAGTCTTTCTTCTCTTTTCGCCGCTCTGCCGCTTCAGCCCTTTTTTCTTCGAGCTCTTCCTGTTCCCTCTCCTTTGCCTCCTTCAGATATGCCCTGTAGTGCCCGGGATAATGCTTCTTGAGCGTCTTGCGGAGAAGGTCCTCGTGTTCCGGCTCAAGCGCCTTCAGCTGGTCGGGCCTGTCACATTCCAGCACCAGCTCCACAAACTCATACGGGTATCGGGCAGCATACTGGTAGTACCCGACCTGACCCATGCCGCTCACGCCCGACGAGGGAGGCTTCAGAATCGATCGGCGAAGTGATATCAGGGCATCAATATATGAGCGGTTTCTGAATGATGTCACCGACAACTTCTTCTTGATAAAAGGTGATTCGATCCCGCTGTACTTGGACATGCGCTCCTCCTTCAAAAGGAATGGATATCGGCTTCTTTAAATATGATAGTCCTTCCTGAACACGCGCGAATCATCAGTACTCTTCAATCGGGCAAACATGTTAACCAACGTTTCGGCGCACCCGCACGCCGTTCGACATGACGGCTTGCCGACGGAGAATGGCGTGCTGTGCCTGTTGGTGGTTGAATGCTCTGGCCATGACCCGATTGGGGCGGGGTGATTACGTCAAAGGAGTTCCGGATGCTTTTCCTTCAACCATGAACGTACGTCCTTCTCAAGCTCCTCAGTGAACGCGATGAGTTCCTCTGCGTCTGAATCAGTAGCTCCACCCACATAGTCATATTCAACCGTATTGCGTTTCGTTCGGCACCTGTCCAGGTAATCCGCCTCATCGTCCCGTTCCGACCCGAGAATGAGCGGCAATGCCCTCAGAGTTCTGTAATGGGCGAGGGCCTTTTCCGGCCTGAATCCCTCTGCATACATGAGAATTGTGCAAAGCTTGAGTGCTGCGTTGTACGCGATGCCAAATCGCCAATCGGCTGAGAGCCCCTTGTCCCTGGAGTCTTTCGTGTCTCGCTCAACAATGCCGAGGAGATTCTTGATCTCCTGGGGGCTCGTCTTGTGAGCCCGTAGCCATCCGTTATCAGCCCAGTTCTGCAAGGTCATCTTCTTCTCCAATAACCATGAGCTTTGGTGATGCATGAATACTTGACACGAAGTGTTCTTTCTGTCTTTTCCTCTTCGCGAATTCCTCGGCAGTCATGATGTGCGCGTTGATTTCTCTTCCAAGCGCCTCACATGGCGTCTTCAGCAGTTTTGAAAGAGCGCGAAGGCGTATTCTTCCAATGACAAAAAGGTCAATATCGCTGACTGGCTTCTGTGTGCCCGAAGCAACCGAGCCAAACACGAACGCGAAATCGACATCCACCCCCTCAAGTGCTTCGCGAATTACATCCGCAAGGCCCGCAGTCTTTAGAACGAGACGGCTGATATCCTTGAAGAGCGGATTCTCAGTTTCCGCCCGGAAGTATACCCGGTTGCCGTCCTTCCTTCTGCGTATCAAGCCAAGCC
>WJMI01000328.1 GCA_014728015.1 Chitinivibrionales bacterium
GTACCTGTTCTTCTCCCGCCGGACGTTGATCTACCGCGCCGCGATCGCGGCGGTTGTCCTCGCGTTTCTTGCTCTTGCCGCGCTGGAGAAGCTGCGCACGTATCACGTGCTTCTCATTGCACTGGGCATTCTGTATTCGTACAAGCTCATCCCGTGGTACCGGAAGAAGACCGGGCTTACATTCTATCGCATCAAGGAGCTGCCCCTCGCGAAGAATATCATCGTGTCTACTCTCTGGGGAAGTGCGATTTTCGCAATCCCCATGCTGTTCGCCGGCTATACGCTCCCGGGGGGACTCGACGTTTTTGTTCTCGCGGGCGCGCTGACGGTCTCGACATTCAACAATACCCTGTTTTGCGATATCCGTGACGAAAGCGGTGACCGAATCGCCGGCAACAAGACGGTCCCTGTTCTCTGGGGCGTGCAGGACTCGTATGTTATCATGGTGACTGTCAGCGTCCTGTGGATGGCGTTCGCCGGCGTTCTCACGCTCCTGGGACTCCAGAGCATTCCGCATTTCGTTTTTGTTGCTGCAGTGGCACTGTACCCGTTTGCCTATACGATGTACTACAGGAACCCGGGCCATTCCAGAGCGGTCCTGGATTTCCTGTGCGAATCGGACCTGCTGGTGTTCGGGTCAGGCCTGGCCGCGCTCAGCGTAGTTGCCGGATAAGCATCAGCCGGCGCGAACAAGCGGGTGCGTGGCGCAGCGGAACGCGCCTCCGGCCAGGGCGTGCCAGTTGAAATCGAGCGGGACGGTGGTGAATCCTTTCCGCTCCAACGCCTGTCGAAGGGCCTTGTGACGTCGCTGCAACACAACGGTCCGTCGGTCAAGCACGAGAACGTTGAGCCCGATTTGTCTTCGCGTGCGCTCATCGATTTCGATAAACGCATGGTCTCTCAGCGGCGCGGGAAGGGGCTCTGCAAGGGAATCACGGCAGATGATCCCCAGCCGGGGGCCGACAAGGGTAAGGCAGGTGTCCAGATGGAAGATCCCGGGTTTGACAATCGGCACTGGAACCACGTGCACATCCGCCCCGAGCTGCTCGTGGAGCCACGAGGCGCCGTTCATGTTGCTGGCAAGGGGCCCTGTGCCGACGTACACATATGGAAGGTCGACAAGCACGTCTCCTCCCTCCAGGTAGATATCACCGCGGTCGGGCACACGGATGACCCGGCGGCCATCCGCACCAAGCCTGTCGAGAGCCTGCTGGAATCCACGGATTTCCTTGCGCAGCGCGGGGAGTCTCTGGCGGCCCGCAATGACGGTGTCGCCAACGACAATCACCGGGTCCCGCGCAAACATCTGGCTCAGGCCCGCGGGCTCTCCGGGAAGGGGAGTGACCCGTTGCGGACGGGAGAGCTTGACGCCGTGTTCCAGAAGGGTATGTTCGAGGGACGCGATCTCCCGGGAAAAGCCGCCGAGGAATGCGCGCGGGATACGGGCACCGGCAAAAGCGCGGCAGAACAGGCGGTCGAGAACCACCATCCACCAGGGGGTGGTTTCCGCCGGGAAGATCTCCCCGGCACGCGCGAGATGGACCTCGGACACAATACCGAGGAACGTGTGTTGAAGACGCGAATATTCGTTGAAAACCGAGACAAGCATTGCGGTCTATTGTGGGTGGGACTCGACCAGCCGGGACAGAACGAATTCCTCGGAGAAATGGGCGGGCAGTTCGTTCGCGCCTGCGCGGAGCGCGTACAGCGAGCCTTTATGATGCGACAGGACGAACAGTCTGTTGTTGCGGGAAGCGAATCGCGATACCCGGGCGATGTTGTCCGCATTGCCGAGAACGCACAGCGAGTCGCCGGTTTCGGGCCGCGTGGCAAGCTCGTCAGCCTGCTGCATGACATACGGATTCATCCGCACGTTCTGCAGGACACGAATCACTGCATCAAGCCCCTCGATACCATCCTTGAGAAGCACAACCGGGTCTTTCGTGTCGCTGCCGGTGTCTTCGGGTTCGTCATACAGCGGAAACGCCATTTCGATTCTCAGCCCGTGTTCGCCTGTATCCTGCAGGTTTTTGGAGTACGCGCTGATTCGTCCGCCATGGCTCTCGACAATCGTGCGCGCGATGGACATACCCAGGCCGGTCCCGTGCCGCGTGCCTTTCTTTGTGGTATAGAACGCCTTGAAAAGTCCCTTCGTCTGCTCCTCGGTGCACCCCACGCCGTTGTCTTCGATTACGATAACCAGCACACCGCGGCCTTTCACGAACCTCACGGCGATGCGCAGGGCTTCATCCGAGGCGGCCTCGACGGCGTTTCTGAACAGGTTGACAAACAGATGATCCAGCTTGCCCCAGTCGCCATGCATCATTGTCCCGCCTTCGGTGGACTCCACGGTAAACGAGTCCTTGTGTGCCCCGAAGGCGTTGTTGATGCAGTTCTGAATCACCTGCTCGATGTTGAGCAGCGTTTTGTCCTTTGTCACCCGCATGCGCGAAAGGGAAAGAATGTCTTCGCTGAATTTGGCCAGGTTCCTGGCAGTATCCACTATCTGCCTGACGCGTTCCCTGCCCTTCCCGGTCAACGTCTCCCGCGAGCCGACGAGCTCGGCCAGTCCCGAGATCGAAGACATGTAGTTCTTGATCTCATGATTGATGATAGCGGTCGATTCGCCGATTTGTTTCAGTGCCGATGTCTCTTCAAGCTCGGTATAGGCGGTCTCGAGTTTGTCGTAGGCGGATTGACGGTCTTGGAGGAGCACGAGGAATTTCTCGGTGAAAATCCACGAAGCCATGATTCCGAAACTCAGCGTGCCGAGTATGGTAAAGCTGTCGATGGGGAGCTTGCTCATGCCGATGGTCGCGGCGATTATCAGATCGAGGAGGCCGGATGCGCACAGTATTGTCAGACCGATCAAATGAAACTTCAGGATTTTCTTCTCGATGCCGGTCGTCTGCTTCAATTTGGTGATATGAATGCCGAGGAGCGTTACCGTGGTGAAAAGAATGAACGGTATGAAGGTGAAGTTGTAGAGTGGCAGTGTCGCTA
>WJMI01000329.1 GCA_014728015.1 Chitinivibrionales bacterium
GCTAGGGGTGAGATGCCGGGCGCCGGCAATTCCTGCGCGTCCGGCAAGGCCGGCATAGTCAATCCAGGATGAGCCCGCCGATGCTCCGAATGTGCTTGAGCGGCAGGAGTTCGAGCGGGGGAGCATGCGATGCCCACTCGGCGCGAGGCGACGGCTCGGGCACCACGCAGTGCGAGAACCCCATTGATGCCAGCTCCTTGAGCCGCGCGCTCATGCCGTTTACGGGCCTGATCTCGCCCCCGAGGCCGACTTCACCGACAAGGGCGAGCCCGGTCCGGAGCGGGGCGTTGCGAAACGACGACAGCACGGCGGCGGCAATGCCCAGGTCCGCGGCCGGCTCGTGAATCGTAAGCCCGCCGGCCACGTTGAAAAAGATATCATGGTCGCCGAGGGCGAGCCCGCCGTAACGTTCGAGTACCGCGAGCACCAGCGCGAGCTTCTTCTGATTGATGCCCGATGCCACGCGCTGGGGCATGCCGAAGTGCGATTGGTTGACAAGCGCTTGAAGCTCCACCGCCAGAATACGGCTTCCTTCGCGCACGGGCACGAAAGCCGAGCCCACCTGGGGATTGTCGCGGTTGAGCACGAAGAAGTCCGCGCAGTCGGCGACTTCCGCAAGGCCCTTGTCGTGCATGGAGAACAGTGCCAGCTCTCCCGACGGCCCGAACCGGTTTTTCACGGCCCGCAGCAGGCGGTACTGGTAATTGGTGTCGCCTTCGAAATACAGCACCGTGTCGACCATGTGCTCGAGGATACGGGGCCCGGCAATGGCCCCTTCTTTGGTGACGTGCCCGACCAGAAAGACAATGCACCCGTTCTCTTTTGCAAACCTGAGCAGCATGGCGCCGCACTCGCGCACCTGGGAAACCGAGCCGGGCGCGCTCTCGAGTTCTTCGGTAAACATGGTTTGAATGGAGTCCACGACGGCCACGGCGGGCGAGAGCGCGCGCATGGCATGAAGCGCCGGTTCCAGGCCGGTCTCGGTGAGAATCTGCACCTCGGCGCGCGACGCTTCGAGGCGCCGGGCCCGCAACCCTATCTGTTCGGCGGATTCCTCGCCGGAAACGTACAGCACCGCGCGCGCGGCCGATGCCACTTTCGCGCACAACTGCAGCAGCAGGGTCGACTTGCCGATGCCGGGATCGCCGCCGAGAAGGAGCACCCCGCCGGCCACCAGGCCGCCGCCCAGCACGCGGTCCATCTCCGGGAAACCGGTGGTGATACGCCCGGCCTGTTCGGGCCGGCAGCTTGACAGGTGCACCGGCCCGGCCCCCGCGCCCGCGGGACGCGGGGATGCCCGGCGGGCGGGCTGCTTGAACTCAACCACGGTTTTCCATTCACCGCAGCTATGACACCGCCCCTGCCACTTGGTGAACTCCTGGCCGCAGTTGTTGCAGACGAAGAACGTCTTGGCTTTTTTTGCCACCTGTGCTATCCGCGGTGCTGGCCCGGGCGGTAGGCGGGGCGAAGCTTGTTGATGTCGACCGGCGCCTCGTAGACTTTTTCATCTTCGACCGCATAGTGCAGCTTGCGCTGGCCGCGAATGAACTGCTGCACGTAGGGGTCACGGGATGCGCGGATTTCGCCTGGCGTGCCCGCATAGATGATTCGTCCCTGGTAGATCATGGCGATATGATCGGCGATTTTGTATGCCGATGACATGTCATGGGTCACCACGATGCTGGTCATGCCGAGTTTCCTGCGCAGGTCGAGGATGAGGTCGTTGATTTTATCGCCCATGATCGGGTCGAGCGCGGAGGTGGGCTCGTCGTAGAGCATGACTTCGGGTTTCATGGAGATGGCGCGCGCCAGGCCGACACGGCTCCGCATTCCGCCGGACAACTCCGAGGGCATTTTTTCTTCGATGCCCTGCAGGCCCACCATTTCGAGCCCCTCGGCGACCACGTCGCGAATTTCATTTTCGCTGAGATCGGTATGTTCGCGCAGGGGGAACGCGATGTTCTCGCCGACATTCTTGGAGTCGAACAAAGCCGCGCCCTGAAACAGCATGCCGAGTTTCCTGCGGGGCTCCTCGAAATCGACGGGTTTGCTTGTCGGCGTGGAATACGTGGCGCCGTCGAGGGCAATCCGGCCGCCGTCGGGGATCATGAGTCCCATGATATGCTTGAGAATGACACTCTTGCCGTGGCCGGACTGGCCGATCACGCACATGATCTCGCCGCTCTTCACGTCGAGGTTGACATCATCGAGGACCAGCACCGCGCCGAAATGCTTTCGCAGGTGCTCTATCTTGAGCTTGGTCTTGTTGTTCGAATGGGCGGGCCGCTGGTCGGGCGGGCGCGGCCGCAAGGCATCCTGGATGTCCATGGTACTAAATATACTGGATTGGGCGGCGGAAGGCGCGAGTGCCTGCTGTCGATCAGGAGACCGTCCGAAGTATCTCTTCCGTGGGGTTCCCGCCCGCGGGCCGCGCCGTGCAGTTTCACAATACGAGAAACGCAATCACGAAGTCAAACACCAGAATCAACACCGCCGCGGTCATGACCGCCTTGGTGGTCGCCTCGCCGACGCCTTCCGCGCCCTTGGTCGACTGAAAACCGAAATGCGCGCCGGTCATTGCAATCACCATGCCGAACACCATGGTCTTGGCCACGCCGATAAACAGGTCCTTGGGGAAGAAGAACATGCGGAGGCTGAGCAGGTAGGTCGTGAGGGAGACATCGGTAAACAGAAGCGCCGTGATAATGGATGCGGTGAATGCGACCAGCTCGGAGAAGATCACGAGCACGGGCATCATGCACACGCAGGCGATGGTTTTCGGCACGATCAGATAGCGGATGGGGTCGAGGCTGAGACAGGCCATGGCGTCGAGCTGCTCGGTGGCTTTCATGGAGCCGATCTCGGCCGCGATGGCCGTTGATATGCGCGACGATACCACGAGCGCCGTGATAACCGGGCACAGCTCGGTGATCAGCGCCTTGCATACGACCATGCCCAGGTACCGGAGCGTCACGTAGCCGCTGAACTGGTAGGTCGCCTGCACCACGGCTTCGCCGCCGACAAATACCGACGTGACCGCGACGAGCCCGAGGGACTCGAGCCCGATGATGTACATCTGCTCGATAGACAGCGAGACATTTTTGAACAGAAGCGGCGCGCGGACAACGGTCTTGTAGGCGAGCTCTGATATGTACAGCACGTGCGCGAAAAACACGTAGGCGGCGTTGCGCAGGCCGAACCCGAGCCGCCCGGTTTTCTCAAGCGCCGCGACAGGTATGCGCAACGGGGAGATCAAAACTCCGCGGGCTCCTCGAAATGGATTTCATCGAGATTGTCGAACTGCGTATATTCGGGCATGAACGAGAGCTTCACCGCGCCGGTCGGACCGTTGCGCTGCTTTCCGACGATAATCTCCGCCAGGTATTTCAGCGATTCGTTGTCACGCTGGTAGTTGTACTCGCGGAACACGAACATGACCACGTCGGCATCCTGCTCTATGGCCCCCGACTCCCGAAGGTCGGAGAGCTGCGGGCGGTGGTCGCCGCCGCGCTGCTCAACGGCGCGGGAAAGCTGGGACAGGGCCACGACCGGCACGCTGAGTTCCTTGGCAATGGCTTTCAGCCCCCGCGAAATCGATGAGATCTCCTGCTGGCGGTTTTCCGCGCGGTCCACGCTGCTCATGAGCTGAAGGTAATCGATAATCACCAGGCCGAGGTTCTCCCGTGCCTTGAGCCGGCGGCTCTTGGCCCGTATTTCCATCACATTCAGCCCCGGCGTATCGTCGATAAAAATGGGCGCTTCGTACAGGGGGTTGGCATGAATCCCGAGCTGCGTCTTCTCCTGGGGTTTCAGCCGTCCGGTGCGCAGGCGGTGCATGTCGACCTTGGCGGCCGCGCACAGCATGCGCTGCACGAGCTGCTCCTTCGACATTTCGAGCGAGAAGACAGCGGTCGTGGTCTTCTCGGCTTCATGGGCCGCGGCATGGGCGGCAAGCGACAGGGCGAACGCGGTCTTTCCCATGCCGGGCCGGCCCGCCACGATAACCAGCTCGCCCTTGTGAAGCCCGCCGGTCATCTCGTCGAGCTTGGTGAACCCGGACAAGACCCCGTGATATCCGCCTTCCTTGCTGTACCGCTCGATATCTTCGAACGTGCGCGGCACCAGGGTACGAATCGATTCGAATCCGCCCGATGCGCGCTCCTCGGAAATCCTGAATATTCTGGCCTCCGCCTGATCGATGACCGTGTGCGCATCGGCATCCGCATCAAAGCATTGCGTGGAGATTTCTGCGGCGGCGCTTATCAACTGCCGAAGCGTGGCTTTCGATTCGAGAATCTTCGCGTGATACGCGATGTTCGCCGATGTGGCCACGTTTTCGACCAGCTCGCTGAGATACGCCTCGGATCCGACCGATTCGAGCCAGTCCTTTTTTTTGAGCTCCTCGGCAAGCGTGACGATATCCACCGGCACCGTGTTCTTGATCATGCCCTCGATGCACGCGAAAATCCGCCGGTGAGCCGTGGAATAGAAACACTCCTCGGTGAGCGTTTCCATGGCCGTATCGCAGGCGTTGGAGTCGATGAGCATCGATCCGAGCACCGTGCGCTCGACATCGAGCGCCTGGGGCGGCACCTTGCCGGTCGTGGTGCGGTTTTCGGTTCGCGCGAGAGCCATGAGCCCAGCCCGATCTATTTATGAATCACACATCGTGCCACAAGGTTCCCGTTCCTTGGTGGCCAACAAGAATACCGGCTATGGTTCCTTCAGCATCGCCTGCAGCCGCTGCAGGTCTTCGTATGCCGGCCGTTTCCACTGAGGATTTCGAAGAAGCGCGGCCGGGTGGTACGTAATAACGACAGGGATGCCTTTATAATCAAGTTTCTCGCCACGGAGTTTTGCAAGACTCTCGGTTCGGCCCAGCAGGCGATGCGCCGCCACCCGCCCGAGAAGCAAAAGAGCCGCGGGCGCGATGATCTCTATTTGACGGGCCAGGATGCCGGCACACGCCTCGGCCTCCGCATCCGAGGGGTTCCGGTTGCCCGGCGGGCGGCATTTGAGAATGTTGGTGATAAACACGTCCTTGCGCCGGTCAAGATCTATCGCGGCCAGCATTTTGGTGAGAAGCTGCCCCGCGGCGCCGACAAAGGGCACCCCCTGGCGGTCTTCGTCCTCGCCGGGCGCTTCGCCGATGATCATGAGGTTCGCCTCGGCGTTGCCCGCGCCAAATACGTACTTGGTGCGGGTGTCGTCCAGCGGGCAGTTGTGGCAGTTCTCGGTTGCGCGGTACAGCTCAACGAGCGCCCGGCGCTTCGCTTCGTATGAGTCACCCGCGGGCTGGCCGGGAAGCGATGCGGGTCGCGTTCCCGGGACCGCCGCGCCCGACTGAATACCGGAGAGCACATCACTTCCGAAAATGTAGCCGGGCATGCCGAGCTCGGCCTGCTGCCTGAAATACGCCTGCACCGCATTCCGGGTCGTATCAGGCATGTTTCGCTCCGGATGCGCGCGCCACGCGCGTAAGGATTTCACGCGCGATCGCGCGTTTGTCCATGGTACGAATCTTTGCCGGCGCTCCTTCCGGCGTGAGGATTGTCACCGCCGATGTGTCCGTGCCCAGGGACGCGCGTACCGTGTTCATCACCATCATGTCGCACTTCTTTGCGCGCATCTTTTCACGCGCGCGGCGGGTATCGGCCCGATCCTCGAGCGCGAATCCCACGAGAAACCGCCCGCGTTTCTTTTTTCCCAGACCGGCCAGAATGTCGGGATTTGCCTCAAGGTCGAGAGTTGCCGCACCGCTCTCTTTACGCTTGAGCTTTGACCGGGATGCTTTTTTCACCTTGAAGTCGCTGATCGCTGCGGCCATTATGACAATGTGCGCCCGGTCGAAATTCTTGTCAAGCGCGGCAGCCATCTCCCGGGCCGTGGTTACCGGGATGCACTCGACACCCGCCGGAAGCGGCGCGGAGCCGGGACCGGTTACGACCGTCACCTTTGCTCCCATGGCCGCGGCTTCGGCGGCCAGCGCGGCGCCCATCTTGCCCGAGGACCTGTTCGTGATCACCCGCACGGGATCGATCGGCTCTACCGTGGGCCCGGATGCGATCAGCACCCGCCCGTTCGACAGAAGCGCCGGCACGCGTCCGGCGAGCACGCGCTGGACGATGGCATCCACCGGAAGCATTCTTCCGGGGCCCGAGGTGCCGCAGGCAAGCGCGCCGTCATCGACCGGCAGCACGTCAATGCCGCGGCCATCAAGGACCGCGACATTTTCACGGGTTGCCGCTTTGCGCCACATCGCCGAATTCATCGCGGGCGCCACAATGATGCGGCCTTCGAATGAAAGCGCGAGGGTGGTCAGAAGGTTGTCTGCAATGCCGTGGGCCAGCTTGGCGATGGTGTTGGCGGTTGCCGGGCAGACCAGCAGGACATCGGCCCACTCGGCGAGGCGGATATGGTCCATGTCGTAGGCTGACGGCGCAGTATCGGAATACACCGCGTTGCCGGACACCGTCCGAAGGGCCTCTTCGCCGACAAGCGACCGCGCCGATGCGGTCACCGCGGTTTTCACCTCGCAGCCTTTTTTGCGAAGCGCGCGCGCGAGATCCGGCATTTTGTATGCGGCAATACCTCCGCAGATGCCGACAAGGACACGCAGCGGACGGTCATTGGGGCGTCGTGGCATGGCAGAACCCGGATGTCAAGGGTCGAGCCGCCCGGCGGCGGCAGGCCGGATCAGCTTTCTTCTTCCTGGCCCGTGTCTTCGACAACGCGGCCGTCGAACAGCCGTTTCAGCGCGACAGTACTGGGCTTGTCGTCCGCCTTGATAATATCTAGGCGGATCTGGTCGTTGATGAAACGGGCTTCCTGGGCCGCCATGAGGACGGCCTTGTAGCGATTGATGCCGCGCTTTTCGAGTTTTTCGAGTTCGAGTTCGAGCAGTTCATCGGACATGGAGCACCTCCGCGTACGCAGGGGAAAAAATGCTATTCGATGTTTTGAACCTGTTCCCGGATTTTCTCGATCGATTCTTTGAGCGATACCGACAGATGCGCGATTGCCGTGTCGTTTGCCTTGGATGCAATGGTGTTGGCCTCGCGGTTCATTTCCTGGAGGATGAATGTCATGCGCTTGCCCGCGGGCCCGTGTGATGCGAAATCGGCCGCGAATTTTTCGACATGCGCCTTCAGGCGCGTGCATTCTTCGGAAATGTCAAGTTTGTCGGTCATGAGCGCAACCTCCGCGGCCACCCGCGATGCATCAACGGCGCCGCCCGCAAGCCCCTCGATTCTCTTTGCAAGCGATGCCGAATAGCTCGAGAGCCGGGCGGGAGCGCGTTTCTCTATTTTTGCCAGCGCGGCCGACAACGCCTTGAGCATTTTTTTGAGGTCGCGGACAATATACGAGCCTTCCCGTTCGCGCGAACGCTGGAAATCAGCCACCGCGGCGGCAAGCGCCGGCTTGACATGTTTCCACAGGGTTTCTTCGGGGTATTCGGGGCTTTCCACTTTGACAAGGTCGCTGAACCCCAGCAGGTTTCCCAGGCTGATATCACCCGTAAGTCCGTGCTCGGACGTAATCTCGCGGAATATCTTCACATAGGCGGCAACCTTGTTCCTGTCCCATGTCAGGCCGCCGTCTTCGTCCTCGCGCGTCCAGGAGATATTGAGCGAAACGCTCCCGCGGGAGATGCTTTCGCTCAGCGTCTTCTTCATCCGCTGATCAAGGTTCGCAAACGCCCTGGGGCTGCGGATCTGAACGTCGAGGTACCGGTTATTGACCCCCCGGATCTCCACCCGATAGCCGCCGGACGGCGTCTGGTTTTCGGCCTGGCCGAAGCCTGTCATGCTCCGAAGCGACATAGGCGGAACCTTGCGGCATGGCCGAAAAAGGGCCCGAAATTCGCCCTCCGGCCTGATTTAGGGAAAAGTGGAGTAAATATACATGGCAAGAGGCTGTGAAATCAATTTGCCGCCAGCGATGGGCCGGATATAGGTTGCGCAACCGTCCGGAGCATGGGGCGGGTCTTGTATTTTGTGATTGCAAAGCCTGGCCGGGTGCCGGCACCCGGCGAATCGTTCGATCCTTATCAATGAGGGCGCGCCTGTGGAAAAGACGTTCCACTTCCAGCCGCATATACGGTACTGTGAAAAACCCGTGATGTCGTTTTTCGCGGTGCTGATTGCGGGAAGCATGGCCCTTCCCGTGTTGATCGGCCCGGTCCCGGGCGGTACGGCGCGCATCGTAAGACTGTCATTCTATTTGTGCGCCATGTTTTTCTGCACGGCCGTGCTCGCGCGCATGCTCTGCCGCCGCTGGAAACAGGCACGGTTCGTTGTCACCGTTGATCGCCTTATCTATTACGGCCTGTTCTCGGTGAAAGTCGTTTCGTATGCCGCGGTAAGGAAATTCTGGCACGTACACTTTCTCTATTGGGCCGGATTTGCCGTGGTGCGCGGAGAGCAGACAACCATATACCTGCCGTTCGTTGTGCACGACCTGTCGGGGCTGGCGAAAGCCGTTGAAGAACGGTTCAAGGCCCACAATCGGGAAGCCCTGTTGCGGAGCGGGCGGTTCGACAGGTTCGTGCTGGCTGCAAGGGTCAATGACATCATGAATGAGAGGATCTATACGGATCTTCCGGCGCTCCTGACAACGGTCGCCCTCGGCGGCATAGCCAGCGGCTACGTGGCACAAAGCATCTGGCGGCTGTACTTCCCGTTTGTCCTGGGATGGTCTCTTCTGGGACTCGCGTTCCCCCTGCTGGGATACCTTGTCGCGAACTTCATCATGGCGGCGGGCGTTGCACGAAGGATCCGAGACAATTTCAACGTCGCCCGCTCCTATGATGCCAGCGCCCTGTATGTCCGCGCGGCCCTGGTTACCGCCGTGGTGTATCTGGCATCCGGTATCGCGTTCAGGCGATTCAGTACCTGGCTTCTGTGGTAGAACCATGCTTGACCGGATGCATATCGGCGACAAGACCATTGCACCCGCGCTCGTGTGCGCGCCCATGGCCGGCATCACGCACTCCGCGTTCCGGCGGCTGCTTGCAGATTTCGGCGGGTACGGCGCTCTGCATACCGAGATGCTCTCGGGCGATGCGCTTCTGCACGAAGATCTCGCCAGATCCCCGTTCACGAAACGCCGCGCCTGCGAAGGGATCGTTTTTTTCCAGCTTGCCTTGAGCGGCAGGGAGAACATCGAAGCGGTCGTCGGGCGGTTGGCATCCGCAAATCCGGGGGGTATCGATCTCAACCTCGGGTGTCCCGCGCCGGACATACGCAAGGCAGGCGCGGGGATCGCCCTGTTTTCAGACCTTGACAGGCTGGACTCCGTCCTGGCGCGGATCCGCGGGGCATGGAACGGCGCGTTGACAGTCAAATGCCGGCTGGGAAGCAATCCTCAGGACTGGAAGCCCGCGTTCGAAGAGCGTTTGCGTGTCTTCGAACGGCACGGCATACATGCGCTCACGGTACATCCGCGGTTTTTCAAAGAGAAACTGAAACGGACCGCCAGGCGGGAGCACTTCGCGTGGATTGCGTCACGCACCCGCATTCCGATAATTGCCAACGGGGACATCGTATCGCCGAATCAGCTTTCGGGAATCGAAGGTGCGAGCGCTGTGATGCTGGGGCGGATTGCGGCGGCCCGGCCCTGGGTGTTCCGGGAGTTCTCGGGCGAAAGGGTTGCGCCGGACTATGGCGGGGTCTGGGAGGGGTTCTGCGACTATGTGCTGGAGGATTTTGCGCCAGAGAAAGCCATCGGCCGCATCAAGGAGTTTGCCGCCTACTACAGCCGCAATTTCTTTTTCGGCCACGAGCTGTATCGCGCGGCGCAGGGCGCCCGCGGGCTCGACCAACTGCGGGAAAGGGTCCGGGCATTCCTCTCGCGCAATCCCCGCACGGTGCGCACGCCGTCCTTTGGCGGGGTGTGATACGCCGCCGGTTTTTTCGCGTGTCGAATAGTGTTATTTTCCTGTGTCACGGGACACACAAGGAGCAAAGCATGCGCATTCTGTCCGGCATACAACCGTCAGGCAAGCTGCATATCGGCAACTACCTGGGAATGATTCGCCCAATGGTGAGGGCCCAGGAAGAGGGCGAGCTGTTTTGCTTTATCGCGAACATGCACAGCCTGACCAGCATTTTTGACGGCAAACAAATGCATCAGCATATCACCGATGCGCTCATCGATCTGCTCGCGCTGGGGATCGATCCCGACAAGGCCATCCTGTGGGTGCAGTCGGACGTTCCGGAGGTTGCCGAGCTGACCTGGTACCTCAATTGCGTAACACCCGTGGGGCTTCTGCAGCGATGCCATTCCTACAAGGACAAGGTCGCCCGCAGCATTCCGGCATCCAACGGGCTGTTCTCGTATCCCGTGCTCATGGCGGCCGATATTCTCATGTACAGCTCCAACATCGTGCCGGTCGGCCAGGACCAGAAACAGCATGTTGAAGTCACCCGGGACATCGCGATCAAGTTCAACGAAACCTATGGTGATATCCTCACGCTTCCCGAGGCACGCATCAAGGAAGAGCTGGCGGTGATTCCGGGCA
Source organism: Chitinivibrionales bacterium (assembly GCA_014728015.1). Classification (GTDB taxonomy): domain Bacteria; phylum Fibrobacterota; class Chitinivibrionia; order Chitinivibrionales; family WJMI01; genus WJMI01. The sequence continues at coordinate 10,523 of WJMI01000329.1, forward strand.
CGGACGGGCAGAAGATGTCCAAATCGTACGGCAACACCATCGACATATTCGCGCCCGAAAAGCAGCTCCGCAAGACCGTCATGAGCATAGTCACCGACTCGACCCCGGTGGAAGCGCCCAAGGATCCCGACCGCAATGCGGTCTATCTCCTCTACCGGCTCTTTGCTGCTGATGAGCAGGCGCTTGATCTGGCAAAAAGGTTCCGGGCCGGCGGGCTCGGCTACGGGGATGCCAAGAAAGAGCTCTTCGCCCTTCTGCTGGAGCATTTCCGGGATTGCCGGGCGAAACGGGAGCGTATCGCGGCCGATCCTTCCTATGTTGATGCGATTCGCAAGAAGGGCGCGGACAAGGCGCGGGCGGTCGGCCTGCCGCTTCTGGACAAAGTGCGGAACGCGGTGGGGGTGCGATGATATCTCGCAGCCGCGCCGGCATGTCCCGCCCGCGGGACGAAATGCCCGCCGCAGACAGGCCGCGGCTGGACGATCCGGTCTCCATTCTCATGCCGGTCTGCAATGAGCGCGATACGATCGAGGAGGTCGTGCGGGAGTGGATAGATGAAGTCGTGCGGTTTCTGCCCGAGGGCAGCGAGTTTCGGTTTGATGACGCCAGCACCGACGGCACTCGTGAGGTGCTGGAGACGCTTGCGCGCGAGTATCCCTTTGTGAAGGTATACCATCAGGACCACAAGGACGGGTTCGGTGCGGCCACCATGCGACTTTACAACGCGGCAACCTGCCCCCTGGTCTTCTTTACCGACTCCGACGGCCAGTACGTTCCCGGCGAGTTCTGGAAGCTTGTTCCGCATGTGCCCATGGCTGACATTGTCCATGGCACCAAGACAAACCGCCAGGATCCGTTCCACCGCCTGGCGGCTTCCCGGACGTTCAACTTCATCGCGCATCGCCTTCTCACGGTGCCGTTTGGCGACATCAATTCGGCGTTTCGCATCGTCAAGCGTGAGGCGCTCGCGGCCATCCTCCCCCATATCCGTCACATGCCCACGCTGGTCAATACGGAGATGCTCGTCCGCGCGGCCATGGCCGGCATGCGGATCGTTGAAGTGCCGGTGCGGCATCGACGTCGGGCGCACGGACGCAGCAAGGGGTTGCCGCTCGGGTCGTTTCTCCGGGAATGCCGTCTGGCCTACCGCGGTCTTCTGGCCATGAGAAAAGAATTCGCGGCGGATGCGGGCCGGCTGCCCGCCGACACCTGACATGTTCGTGGAAGATTCCGGCAAAGACAACCCGGTTCAGGCCTCGCGCGGGAGTCCTGCCGGATACCGCCTGCGATTCAGCAGGGGGAGCAATCGCCGGCGCTGAGGGTGCTGCGATACCAGGCAACCGTTGCGCGAATGCCCTCTTCAAGCGTGGTTTTCGGGCGCCAGTCGAGCACTTTCCACATGCGGCCGACATCCAGCAGGCGCTTCTTCACGCCCACGAACCGCTTCCGGTTATACACGATATCCCCCTCGTAGCCCGTGGCATCGACGATACACCGGACGATTGTGGAAATCGAAGTGCTGCATCCGGTCCCGAGGTTCTGCACCAGCTCGTCGGATTTCTCTGCCGCCCGGAGAATGCCCTCGACGGCATCGTCGATGTAGAGAAACTCGCGCTCCTGTGATGCATCGCCCCACACTTCGACCGGGCCGGCGCCGCGCAAATGCGCACGCGTAAACTTCCCGATGAGCGCGCCCATGACATGTGAATCTTCGCTGAAACGGTCTCCGGGTCCGTACACGGTCGGCAGCACCACGCTGGTGCATGCCAGGCCGTATTCCTGCCGGTAGGCCCGCAGCCCGACCAGCAGCGCCTTCTTTGTCATGGCGTAGCTGTACAGGTATTCTTCGGGCTCCGTGCCCCACAGCTCGGTTTCAGGGTGGGCATGGCCGGCCGGCGGATACATGCAGTACGAGAGCACGGCGGTCATCTTCGCATTCGGAAAGAACCTGCGCCAGGCCTCAAGCACGTTGACGTTGATGCCCATATTGACATGGAATTGAGTCGCCGGGTGATCGGTCGGCCATCCGCCGGCCTTGTACAGGGCCGCCAGATGAAAGATGCGGCTGCAGGTGTTTTTGCGGCTGATGCGCTCGAACAGTTCAAAGGTCGCACGGCGGTCGGCAAGGTCCGCATCGCGGGAACCGACGCCGATGACCGAAGGTGTCTGCTGCGGCGCGCCTGTGTCCAGCGTGCGAACGAGTGACCCGCCGATGAAGCCGGTGGCGCCGGTTACCAGGGCGCAGCCCATCATGCCCCCTTCTCGGCCGTATCGTCGAGGCCGTGCACCCGGACATCCGGCCCCGGGACAATGAACCGTCCTCCGCCTTCGAGGTAGTTCCGGTACTTGTCCATGAAGAAATCCAGAAAGTTCCAGGCGAGCATGAGATAGTAATCCGGCGGTTCGGTAACCGCGGCTTCGTGGACTACCGGGATGTGTACCCCCGGCACGAGCTTCCCCACTTTCAGCTCATTCAACTCGACCGCGCACTCGACCAGATCCGGACCGATGCCGGCATAGTTGAGCAGCGTGCTGCCCTTTGCCGGCGCGCCCAGCGCATAGACACGCTTTCCCTCGCCCTTCAGCCTGACCAGAAGGTCCTTAAGCTTGCCGGCATTGCGCGCGGCACGGGCCGCGAATGCCTCGTAGGTTTCCATCTTGTCGAGCCCTGCCGCGCGCTCTTCCTGCATGGCCTTCTCGATTGATGGCGTTGTGGGACGCGGGTTGTCGCGACGCGCGACATAGAGAACAAATGAGCCTCCATGCACATCGAAAAAATCGACATGGAGCAGTCGCATCCCGTGCGCCTCGAAGAGCCTGTTGAGCGGGACAATGGCATGCACGCAGCTATGCTCGTGGTAGAAATGATCAAACTGGTTCTTTTCGAGAAGGTCCTTGAGGTGAATACATTGGGTAACGAACACGGTGTTGGTATCCATGACTTCGGCCAGACCGCGCACGAAATCGTGCAGGTCGGGTATGTGATAAAAGACCGCGGTGGCCGTGATGACATCGACCGGCACCTTAAGAGCGCGCAATGCCTGGCCGGCATGCTGATCCCAGAAGGTGCGCATCACCGTGATGCCGTTTTTCCGGGCCATCTCGGTTATGGTCGTGGCCGGGTCGATCCCCAGCACGCGCATCCCACGAGCGGCAAACTCGCGAAGCAGCGTCCCGTCGTTGCAGCCGATATCCAGGACTAGGGAATTGGGCCGCAGGCCCAGCTTGTCGATGATCTCCTGTGCCAGCATTGCGCAGTGACGGACTATCGGTACATTGAACCCGGTGACATACGGGTGATGCGTAAACAGAAACTCAGGAGCGGGGAAGTGATCTATCTGGACCTGCCAGCAGGAAGTGCACACCAGCATGAGCAGGCTCATCTGGGGCTCGGTATCCTCTTCGCCCGGAACCACGAACCGGTTCCCGTTGGGCTGATCCCCGAGCTGGATGAATGGGCGAAGAGTCGTGGCTCCGCAGTTCATACAGTAGATTCTAATCACGAGCGAGTCTCCGGAGGCGGGTGGTCAATTGCGGCGGCGGCGGCACACACGTGCCGTTGACATACCTAGAAGAAAATAGGTGGCCGAAGGGTAAACGTCAAATGAACAGACCGGTCGATCTTCCCGGCGCTACTCTTCAGGCGCCGAACGGTTGGCCCGATCCCGATATTGCATCCGTAGCTGCTCGATCTGCGCGGGCAATTCCCGGTAGATCGCCTGTCCGGTCTTTGTGTAGAGCGTTTCGGCGATAGCGGACGCATCTTCCCAGATGCCCAAACACGCGTTCTCGGTAAATCGCGCGCGGGGCGACAGGATATCTCCCCAGTACCGGGGCGGCTGCGCGAGCAGTTTCGCGAGCTCTTCACGGCCCTCCTCCCGATGGCCGTATTCATACAGGTGCGCTATCAGGTACAGCCGGTTCGAATGGGCAAACCGTTTCCAGTGTCCGGTGTCTTTCATGCCCCGATCAAATTCCTCGAGTACTTTCTTGTCAAGCTTGGCGGATTTCAGATGCAACCCGAGATGCACGTAGGGCGACATCTTGTTGTTCCACGGGCTGTAGTCGAGCGGGAACAGATCCTGAAGGCGTTTGACCACGAATCCGTGCGGGTGGTGATAGAACCACAGCGCCGGAAGGAAGAGATACAGCGACACGACCGTGGCATGTACAATGCCGAGGCGGCCGGCACCCGGGGCGCGGCCCCTGGAGTGGTCGCTCCCGGGCGCATGGAACGCGGGGGGAGAGAGGAGTACGAGGCTGCCGAAAAGAAAGTAGCAGTTGAACCCGGAAAGCCATGTGTATTCCCATATCCCGAGACTTGGTACGGGCATGAGGTAGCGGAAGACCACGATTGCCGGGAACACGAAGACCGCGGACAGGATCAGCGGATCGCCATTCCCCTTGTCTGATCGGCGCA
>WJMI01000330.1 GCA_014728015.1 Chitinivibrionales bacterium
ATGTTGTACACATGGGGGTTTCTGTGCCGGACCGACTTGTAGACATCAATCGGCGCGGCATTGGCAACGCCGGCGGTCGAAATGAGAAGGCTGTCGGGATTTGGCCAGTCGGCTCCGCCGGTCACATAGCCGTCGTCGCGGTCCCAGCCGGTGACATCGTAGTTATTGACCCCGCAGTTGACCTTGATGTGAACCGGATCCGATCCGCCGATGCGGACAGCCGCAAGCACCACCAGCACGACGACAGGCAGCAGGAAGGTACGGATGGGAGAGGTGCGATGATGACTGTTTAGCACAGACTCTCTGCTCTATCCGGGAGTGGATGTCAAATCGAGCATGCAGACCGGTGGGGGCGATCAGACACGATTTCTACAGGCTACACGGACCCATTATAATAAGGGATCAAGAGCCCAAAGTCAAACGATTTGCATAGGTGAAGGCGGATTTTTCTTGAAGCGCTTAAGTCCGGTCGTTGTAACTCTTGCGGAATTAATACCTTAGGCCGCCGACCCCCTCCCCGCTGGAATCGGATTGCACTGGAAACGGAATAGCATGCTTGTCCGTTCTTGTCAACGGGTACGGTGCCGATCCTCACTGGAGCAGTATCCTCGAGGCGCAATCACCAAAGGTGTCGCGACGCCAAGCCCGAGTAGGGCTTGTCATGGGACTGAAAGCCTCCGCGACGCCCCCGCCGGTGAGTATCTTACTTCCACACGGAAAGGCAGCAATCATGCTTTCGCAGACAGAGAACCTGTACCGGCTCCAGAAGAAAGACCTTTTGCGGGTCGGCGATGTCCTGGCCGATGCATTCCGCCACGACCCTTTATGGAACGCCCTGTTTGCGGGAGTAAAGGACTTCGTGAAGAAATATCCCGCTTTCTTTCAGACCCCGGTCGCCTATGCCATGGGGTTTGGCGATGCGTATGCGATTTCGGAAAACCTTGAAGGGATTATCGCATGGGTGCCGGGGCGTTTCGCCTCGATGTCACCATGGAGGATTATCCGGAGCGGCGCGCTCTCGTACGGGATGAAGATCGGATTTGATATGGGGAGAAGGATGTCCGTGCTGTCGGTTATCATGAAGGACCGCAAGGAGGCAATGAAAGCGAAGCAGCACATCTACCTTTTTATCCTTGGCGTGCCTGCGGCATTGCAGGGACGCGGCCACGGCACGACGCTCGTGCGGGCCCTTGTCGAACAGGCGGATCGCGACGGCGCCTGGCTGTATCTGGACACCGAAACGGAAACCAACGCCCGCTGGTACGAGCGGTTCGGCTTCTCTGTGGCCAGAGAGGTCGTCATTCCGAAAGTCAACCTCCCCATGTGGGAAATGATCCGGGAGCCTCGGACGAAGGGCGTTTCCTGATGCGGAGGTGCGATTGCTTGGCACTTCGCAATCATCATTCGGCACGTCTCGCCGGCGAATCATTGGCCCCGTCTTCTCCCCCGAAGCTAACGCGTATACTTAGTCGTTTGTATCCCGCGGGTAGCGATATTTTATTAATTTACCTCCGGGGTATAGATGAATGCGCACGCGCGAAACAAAGGCTAGCGCGCAATCACGGCCGCCTTCCAAGCACCCGCCGGATGCCTTTGTACATAGATCCCGGGCGCGAGTTCCCTCTGCTGTTTTCCAGTAGGCCTGCCCAGAATATCGTACGTCTTGTGTTTCTGCCCGGGTACGCATCTGCCGGCCGCCGGGGCCTTGCCAGGGGCGCTGCTCCGCGTCCCGCTGCCCGGCGGGATGAGCGCTTCAAGAAGCTCCTGCCGCCACTGCCTGCTGTCCTGGTCCCACGCGCCGAATCCCGAGCAGAATTCCCAGTAGGCAAAACTGAACTCATTGTCCTCGCATGTACGCGCGACGTAATCGGTCCACCGCACGCGGCTTGCCATGTCGGCCGCGCTGTAGGCGCCGAATTCGCCGACAAATACCGGAAGACCGCGGCCGTCGGCCCAGGCGGCAACCGCCGAAAAATCATCGTCGACATCCTGTTTCTCCTGCGCGGTGCCGTCCCAGGAGGTGCCCAGCCAGGCATCCGCGCCATTTACCCAGCCTGCCCCCTGATGCGTAAAATGAAACGGTAGGTAGTAGTGCACGGTCAGGATGATATTGGTTTCGCCGCCGGGAAGCGCCAACTGGTTCATGGCATCGATCCCGCCCCAATTCGCCGTGCCCACCATGAGCGTGCGGCCGGGATTGGTGCTGCGAATGGTATCGATAGCCGCGGCAAGATATTCGTTCCAGAGCTCGATTGACAGATTGTCGTGCGGCTCGTTGAGGATCTCGAACACGAGGCTGTCGTTGGAATAGCTCTGGTATCGCGCCGCTACCTGTCTCCACAGAACAAGGAAACGCTCTTTCTGGCCGGCGGGGTCTTCCATGATGGCATTATAGTGATGAATATTCATCACTACCATCAGTCCGTTCGCGATCGCATGACCGATTGCCCAGTCGACACGCTGCGCGAATTGTTCGTCGATAGTGTAGGGTGCGTTGTCAAGCGCATGGTTGTTCCACCGCACCGGAATCCGGACGCCGTCGAAGCCGGCATCGGCGATAATCGAGAAGTAGCTTTCTTCGAGCGTAACTCCCCACTCCCCCTCGTTGGGCGCTTCGAGCGCATTGCCCAGGTTTATCCCCCTGCCAAACCGCGCGTTGCGCTCGAACGCCGGATTATCGGCAGAAATGGCGGCTGTTGCAGCAGCAATTATTGCGACCAGCGTTCTTGGCAACAAGGATCGTATCATAGGATTCCCTTGATTATGCCGACAGAGTAGAGAAAGCACATCCCCTTATAATTTAGTGGTAAGAGGCGGCAGAGAAGTTCATTTCTCAGGAATGGTGCGCTTTTCCAGAGCAGCAAAATTGCGCGGCAGGAATTGCACAAGGATCACTATTGCATTGCGGCGAATGCTACTCCGCCTTGACCCCTAAACGGCAACGCAGAATCTCAGCCGAGCCATCATCCATACTGCTCAGCCTGAGAATAACCAGGTAGGTTCCCGGTCCGACGCGGCGGCCCGAACGGTCACGCAGGTCCCACGGGCCGAACACGAACTCGCGGGACAAAGCACCATTGAGCCTGAAC
>WJMI01000331.1 GCA_014728015.1 Chitinivibrionales bacterium
ACCTTGTACCCGTCGGGCGAACTGTTCTCCGACTTGAGAATGCGGTCCATCCGGTGGATGTTCCCGTATTTCTTCCGGTAATGGTCCCAGTCGAGCTCCTTGAGATCCATGTACCCTTCGAATTGACATATGATATTATCGTCGGTAACCGGCACGTGCATCCGTCTGGTGATGTCGCGCCACCGATCGAGCTCGACCGTTTCGAAATCGATTTTTGCGCACAAGTCGCGCCTTACGTCCGGCGGCAGCTCGTCATACGTGCTGATCGCCTTTTCCAGGAGCCATACGGTCATGATATTCGTATAGGCGTTGTCTTTCAAACCCCCCTCGCCGGCGCCCTCGTATTTCTCGTGGAACTCGTCCGGGCCCATCACGCCCTCGATATGATAGCGCTGATCGTCCTGGTCGAGCGTGGTGATGCTCGCCCAGAACCGTGCTATCTCAAGGAGCATTTCCGCGCCGTAGCGGTGGATGAAATCGGTGTCGCCGGTATAGTTGTAGTACTCCCAGATGTTATAGAAGATCGCGATTGAGACATGCCGCTGCCTGCAGCTCAGGTCCGGGTCCCATTTCCCCGACACCGGATTGTAGTGAATAACCTGTGTCTCTTCCTGGCCGTCGTCGGACGTCTGCCAGGGATACATGGCGCCCTCGTATCCGTTTTCGCGCGCGTAGTTGCGCGCGGCATCGAGCCGGCGGTAGCGGTATACCAGAAGCGCGCGGGCGATTTCCGGAATCCTCCGGTAGAAAAACGGCAGAATGAACACGCTGTCCCAGAAGATATGTCCCCGGTACGCCTCGCCGTGCAGGCCCCGCGCGGGAATGCCCGCATCGATTGATGCATTGTGCGGGGATGCCGTGCACAGGAGATGGTAGATATGAAGCCGCGTGACCTTTTGCGCGAACGCATCGCCCTCGATGACAACATCCACGCGGTCCCACAGCGAGAGCCATGCGGCGCGGTGGACGGCAAACAGCTTGCGGTACGATGACACCCGCGAGGCGAGAGCGCGCGCGGCATCGAATGCGCTGGCAGTGTGCTCATCGCGCGACGTACTGATGCTAACCAGTTTCTCCAGCGTGTACGCCGAATCCCGCTCGGCCTTGAACGTGATCTGCCGTTCGATATACCCCTGCTTGGCAACGGTCTTTTCCTGCGTCTCGAGCGGCGTGCCGGTCCGGCGGAGCCGGGTCTTGGCGCACATGACTATCTGCACGTGCGACTGGTTGGTCTCGACATGCAGAAAAATCCCGCCGTCAACCTCGCCCGATCCGACCGGCTCCAGATGCCTGTTGCTCAGATTGCGGTACCGCGCAACCCCGTCATTGACAATGTTGCCGTCGAGTGCGGCCCGGACAGTTATCGTGGCATCGTAGTTCTGCGGTATCAGCGTGTAGCGCAGCGCGGCATAGTGCGGGTTGTCCATGCTGGCGAACCGCTGCGTTTCAATACGCGTGATGCGCCCCTTCTTGTCTTTCACCGTCAGTATCCGATCGAGGACCGCATCGCGCATGTTAAGATTCTGCTCGAACGACAGTATCTCCATTGCCAGCGGGCTCTCGAACTTCTTCCCGTCTATCGCAAACTCGGTGAGCAGCCAGTTGGGACAGTTGACGAAATCGCTGTTAAAGATTTCTTTGCCGTGGACCGTACTGGGAATCTTGTTGTACACGCCCGCGATATACGTACCCGGGTAGTGCACGCCGGATGCGCGCTCGCTTTCCGCGCAGCCCCGCGTGCCGAAATACCCGTTGCCCACCGTGCAGAGCGTCTCGCGAAGCTTCTCCTGTTCGGGAGTAAACTCTCCGTAGGTCAGGTTCCACAGATCGTCGCGCTTGCGCTTCCGGCCTGGGTTCATCCATTGCCTCCCTGTTTTGACAGCTCGTGCAGTATGACGACAAGAACATCGGGGGTATCGACGAACAGTGATCGGCTGGTGGTTCGGGACACCCGGTCGCGCACGTCCTGTTTGACTGTCGCGAATACGGCGTGACTCCCGGCATTCTTTGCCGCGCATGCCGCAACCATGGGCACGTCCGAGGACGTGTCGCCGCATACCAGCGCCGGCCCTTCGGCCAGCCCGAGGTCGAGTGCCTCGTCGAGAAACACGACCGCGTCCCCTTTGTCAAAATCTTTCAGGCCGCCGCCCCGGTCGCCGACCGTCAGGATAATCTCTATGTCCAATCCGGTGTCCTCAATCCGGAAATGCTGCTCGCGCGGATCGAGCGCGGCTACCAGGTCCTCAACCTCGTGGAGAAATGTCCGGGATTCGTCTTCGGGGACACTGTGCGTGATGTCCTGACGGGCAATCGTGGTCTGGCCGAATTTCTTCTGGAGCCCCGACCCGATCAGCCCGAATTTCTCGTGCCCGGGCCGGGCGAGAAGCTCTCCCAGCGCGGTATTCAGCCGGGTGATCATCTGCTGCTGTGCCGGGTCAATCGGGTAGCTTCCATACGTCCCCCCTTGGTCCAGATACTCGCGCCCCTTGGAGCCGGCATAGACAAACGCCCCGCGGGGCATGGTGGCGATATCGACCAGTCCGCCGTCGCGAAGCGGGGCGGAAGTGAGCATCACCGCATGCGGTACGCACGCCCGCGCGAACCGGGTGAGGAAGACCGCGTTGTATACGGATTGTATCGAGGTGAGATACCGGCCGCAGTAGTTGTTGACCGTGCCGTCGCGGTCGGTCACCAGCGCACGGAATGCATGCGGGGCGAGCGCCGCCACGCCTTTGTCAACCTGGCTGGTGAAGCCGGGGTAGAGCGTCGCCAGATGCTCATACAGCGCATCCTCGCCGCGCTCGAGCAGGACCAGGTCTTTGACAATTTCGCTTATCTCGTAGGTCAAGTCGACGGTGATCCGCCGCTCGCCGTCGAGAACAATTTCGTACCCGTCGTCCGTTTTCGATCGGGGGGTGGCTTCCAGGGAGGCCCCGGCATTCCTGAGCGAACGGATATCGTCCGGAGCGATATCCGCCCCCGCGAGATACTGTTCGACCATCCGCGCCCGGACCTCGCGTGTCCGGGCCATGAGGCCGTAGAATTCCCGAAGCGTTTCCGGGGGGCGTATCTCGATGGCGGCCGTATCGGGCATGGTCCTCCTATCGTATAAGCTCGCTCATTCGGGTACGACGGTCGATGCTCTCACCGAAGCTGCATAGCGGTAGAGTAATATAAAATCCGGAGCTACTTAGGTGGCTTTCCTGCCGTGATCGCATGCGAGACAGAGGGACATCCGCACGGTGAGGACGCTAGGCGGATGATTGCGGCGCGCGATCTTTCCCGTACACAACGGCGCCGCTTACTACCGTGGCAAAGACCGAGCGGTCCTGATCGAGCAACACGAGATCGCCGTCCTTGCCTTCCTCAACGGCGCCCTTGCGGTGCTCCATGCCCAGCACCCGCGCGGGATTGACCGTGACCGTCTTGACAGCATCGGCAAGAGAGCATTTTGTAAAGAGCATCAGCCGGGGGAGGAGCTCGCTGAGCCCCAGTGACGTGCCGATAAGCGTGCCGTCACGGTAG
>WJMI01000332.1 GCA_014728015.1 Chitinivibrionales bacterium
CTTTCCGCGCGCGACGCGGAACCTCGCGCGGTCTGCCACAGAAACTCCATTCTATTATATAGCAGCAGCTTAGATGTATCAATATATTTTTCCCCTCTCCGGGGGCACGGCCACCGCTTCCCGATTCAGAAAGATGCGACCGTGAAAGTCACCACACCCGAGCTTCTGCAGCGCAAGAAAGACGCGCGCAAGATAGTCATGCTCACCTGCTACGACTATCCGACGGCCGTGCTTGAGGACGCCTGCGGTGTCGATGTACTGCTGGTCGGGGACAGCGTGGGAACGAATGTCCTGGGTTACAGAGATGTCTCCGAGGTCACGGTCGATGACATGGCGCACCATGTGAAAGCGGTCGCCCGCGGCGCGCGGCGCTCCTTTGTCATGTGCGATATGCCCTACGGTTCATTCGATACGCCCGGGCACGCTCTTGACAATGCGCGTCGCTTTATCGAAGCAGGGGCCGACGGCATCAAAATGGAAGGCGAATACGAGGCCGTGGACCGGCTCGGTCACGTCGCCGCATCGGGCATCCCCGTGTGCGCGCATATCGGCTACACGCCGCAGACCGACGGCGCGAACGCATCGGTGCAGGGAAAAGACCTGGCGCGCGCCAAAGAGCTGGTGACGGTCGCACGGCGCTTGCAGGATGCCGGCGCATGCATGATAGTACTCGAGCTCATTCCGGAACGGCTCGCGGGTGAAATCACCACATCGCTTGCCATACCCACCATCGGGATCGGCGCCGGACGCTTCTGCGACGGGCAGGTGCAGGTCGTGCACGATATCATCGGCCTGTCGGAACGGACTTTCCGGCACGCGCGGGCGTACGGACGGCTCCGGGAGGACCTCACCGGCATGCTGTCCGCGTATGTCGAGGATGTGCGCCGGGGGGCATTCCCTACCGAGAAACACGCATCCCGCCTGCCCGATGATGTCCTCGAGGGCCTGCAGAAATGGCGCGCGCAGCATAACGGAGCATCGGCGTAGTGGCATTCGAACAGGAACTTCAACAGGCGCGCGCGGCCGCGCAGCGCGCGGGCGCATTGCAGGAAGAACGACGCGAACGGCTGGACGCTGTCGAGCACAAGCAGGACGACTCTCCGGTCACCGAAGTCGATCGCGCCTGTGAGGCGCTCATACGGGATGCCCTTCTTGCGGCCTTTCCCTCGGACGGCTTTCTGGGCGAGGAAACCGGCGCGCATACCGGGCACAGCGGCAGGACCTGGATAGTAGATCCCCTCGACGGCACCCGGCCGTACGTGCGCGGCATCCCCACCTACAGCGCGTTGATTGCGCTTGAGGACGGTGACGGGCCGGCGCTCGGCATCATGCACCTTCCGGCGATGCGCCAGACATACTGGGCGGCGCGGGGCGGCGGCGCATTCCTCAACGGCGCCCCGATTCATGTTTCAGCGACCGGCACGCTGTCCCGGGCCATGGGAAGCGCTCTCGGCCATATCCAGAAGGCAGATACTGCCGCGGGCCGGTCGCTTGCCCGGGTCATGGGCGCATGGGACTACGCGTATGGATTCATGGATGCCTACTCGTACGGATGCGTCGCCGCCGGCCGTCTTGACGTGTGCGTCAATCTGCTCGACAAGGCATGGGATTGCGCGGCGGCCGCCTGCATCGTGCGCGAGGCCGGCGGGCGCTATACCGATATCCGCGGCCACGCCAATATTTACCACGGGTCAATCGTACTCTCGAACGGCCGCCTTCACGACGAAGTCCTTTCTTTCTTTCACGATAGTACCGACGAGCGATAGGCTCCAACCGCGCGGGAGGAACGAGTGTCCGACAAACAACAGGGGCGGCGAAGCGAAAAGGCGGGCGTGCTTAATTTCACGAAGGAAATGGTGTCGGCCCTGGTCATGGCCTTCATCGCCATCGTCTATGTCATCCAGGCCTTCAGGATTCCGACCGGCTCCATGGAAAACAGCCTCCTGGTCGGCGACTTTCTTCTCGGGCTGAAATTCATCTACGGCGCCCCGGTGTTACCGTTTACGTATGCGAAGTTTCCCGGCCTGACCGATCCCAAGCCCGGCGATATCATCATCTTCAAATATCCCGGCACCGACCGCAAGGACTACATCAAGCGCTGTGTCGCGGGCCCGGGCCAGACCGTGCAAATCGCGGAGAAGATCCTGATTGTCGACAATGATACCATCCCCCTGCCGCCGCGGGGGCAGCATACCGACAACGGCCTGCTGCCGTGCCATCTCGGACGGACCGCCCAGGTTACTACGCGCGCCGTTATCGCCGACGGCGATACCGTGGTGCGGTCCGCCGTACCCGCGGAGCGGTTCGACAGTCTGGCCGCCGCGCATCCCTCAGACACCCTTACGCTTCACCGCGCGGTGGCCATACGGCACGGGGACACCGTGGAGATTCCATCGGATCCCAGGGCCCGCATTGACGGCCGCAGGGTGATCAGCGAGAAGGGAATTATCGACGATCGAGTAACCTACTTCCGCCCGCTCAGGGTCCCCGCTGCCGGCGACACCATGTATCCGGAGCAGTTCGATATCCGCGAGTTCCTCTTTGCCAAGCACCTCATCAGGCAGGAGCACCCCCGCGCCGATGTCACGACGAAGTTCAGGATGTTTGTCGACGGTGTGTATGCGAATAACGCGGAACTCAGCACGCCGTTCGGAGGCAGCTTCACGGTGGAATCGCACCTGGAGGCTCTTGACAAGGTGGACAGCTGGACGCTTCTCGACGATCAGCTCGCCATGCTCGCGGCAGCCTTTCCCGGCCAGGCCGTGACATTCGAGAAGCTTATCCTGCTTGATGGCAGGGAGGTTTCGAAATACGTAGTCAAGAAGGACAATTACTTCATGATGGGCGACAACCGCGACAATTCCATGGATTCGCGGTTCTGGGGCTACCTCAACGACAACTTCGTCAAGGCAAAAGCCTTTATTCTCTACTTCTCGCTCGACAAGGAAACGCCGCTCTGGCTGCTGCCGGCCAAGATCCGGTGGAACAGGATCGGCAAGCTGATACGGTCTTAGTTCTTCATCAGCGGCGGCTGGCCCGTGGCATCCATGACGTCCCGCCACAGCGAGCTCTCCGGATTCACGCGATTGCGGCGCGAAACGGCCAGCTCTATCGGAACGTGCACGAAATGATAGTTGATCCGGCCGATCAGCATCTTCGTCTTGCCCGCCATGGCCGCGTGCGCGGCATTGGTGCCCAGACGCAGGCAATAGAGAGAGTCATTGGGGTTGGCCGGCGCGCTTCGGATGATATAACTCGGGTCGATATACTTGAGGTTTATCTCCGTACCTTTTTCGCGGAAATGCGCCGCGACCTTTTCTTTCAGAAACAGCCCGACGTCCGCCAGTTTCTTGTTGCCCGACAAGTCGGTCATGCCCGATGAAGCCATCAGGTCCTGCCCGGCCCCTTCAGCCACCAGTATGACCGCGTGGTTGCGCCGCGCAAGGCGATGCTCCAGATGCGAAAGAAGCCCGTTCTCGCCCTCCAGGTCGAACGGCACCTCGGGCACCAGTACGAAATTGACATCGCTGTTTGCCAGCGTGGTGTGCGCCGCGATAAATCCTGATTCGCGCCCCATGACCTGCACGATGCCGATCCCGTTGATGGCATCATGCGCCTCGGTATGGGCCGCCGATACGGCATCCACAGCAACCGATACCGCCGTTTCCAGGCCGAACGATTTCTGGACAAAACTCAGGTCGTTGTCGATGGTTTTGGGAATGCCGATCACCGCGAGTTTGTATCCGCGTTGCTCGGCCTCATCGGCAATGGCAAGCGCGCCCTTCTGAGTACCGTCGCCCCCAATCGCGAACAGCATGCTGAGATTCATGCGCTCCAGACTGTCTACTATCTCGCGGGTCCTGTTGCCGGCGCCGCGTGAGGATCCCAGAATCGTGCCGCCGTCACGGTGAATCTGCTCGACCGCTCCCGGATTCAGTTCCATCGTCGGTATCCCGTACTCGGGAACAAGGCCGCGGTATCCGAAACGGATTCCCGAGATATTTCTCACCCCGTACTTGTACCAGAGACACATGACAATGGACCGGATAACGTCGTTCAAACCCGGGCACAGGCCGCCGCAGGTGACTATCGCGGCGCGGGCCTTGGCGGGATCGAAGTAGATCTGTTCCCGCGGCCCCGCCTTTTCGAGGAGATCGCGGGATTCATACGTACGCGCAACAGGCTGCCCGGAAAGCTCGATATCATAGATGACCCGCTCGTCATCATTGACATAATTGGCAACAAAATCATCCATCACCTTGGAAAGCTTGATCGGCGATGCAATGCCGCGCCGGCCGAGATTGGCGATGGTGAAATCATACGACGGCATATCAGTACCTCCTCACGCTCCCGCGGCGCCGGGGCCTGCGGCGCGCAGGAAAATAGACTTCGCGCCAAAACACCGATGCGAATCAGGCGTCCTATATCATACTGATTGTGCAAGCAGTCGGCAAGCAGATATTTTTCCTGTTGAGTTTCTCATGAACATTCCCATATCCTCCTTCCGCATCCTGCGTCCGCATCACGCATGCCGGGCCGCTGCCCTGAGCGCCCTTCTGCTTGGTTGCGCCAACCAGATGCGCCCCTCGGGCGGGCCGGTCGACGAAGTCCCGCCGCGCGTGGTGCGCTGCTCTCCCGCGCCCGGGTCCGTCAGCGTACCCCGCAAGGCGAACATCGAAATCGTGTTCTCCGAGTGGATCGATCCGTCGGCGGCAAAGAAAAGCGTCACCGTGTTCCCGCCGCCGCAAGAAGATCCGGGCATAGCGGTCAGGGGCAAAACAATGGAAGTGTCGCCGGATGGACTGCTTGCCGATTCGACGACCTACCATGTCGAGATTACCGCCGTGCTGAAAGACCTTCACGGCGTATCAATCGGCAAGCCCTATCACTTCGTGTTCTCCACGGGCCCGACGCTGGACAGCAGCCGCATCCGGGGCTGCGTGAAAGACCCCAAAGGAAACCGGGCGCAGCCCAAGGTGGCCTTGTTCAGGCACGACACCGCCTCACCGGACGACACCGTGCTGCTTGCCACGCCGAGCTACCTGGCCCAGACCGACACCCTGGGACGGTTCGCCCTGGATTTCATTCGCGCCGGTACCTACGACATCCTGGCATTTATCGACAGTGACAATAACAATCGACTGACCTCCAAAAGCGATCAGGCCTTTGCGCCGCAACAGAGACGCATCGTGCTGGCGGACAGCGCCGGTCCCCTCGTACTGTTTCCGGTGGCGTGCGACACCAGCGCAAAAACCATTGCCTCGTTCAAGCCGCTTGCCGACACACTCGCCCTGGGGCAATGGGAGGCGGAAACACGGCTCGACGATACCACGCTTCTGGATTCGACCTGGCGCATCGTGCCGGTGGACACTTCGGACACCGCGCCCCCACCGCCGTCCGTGGTTCGCTATGTGCCGGTCAGACGGTCACCCCGCTTTGTCCTCATTGTAGATCCGCCCTTCGAAGCCGCGCCGTATTACCTTATCTATTCTCCCCAGGCGCAGGTACGGCTCTCCCCCGAGGCCGACACTCTCCTGGACACCATCCGGTTCAACGGCCCGACATCAGCCGACACGATACCGCCAGAAATCGTATGGCATGCGCCGAAAGGAACCGCATCCCTTGCCCCGCGCGTGGCGGTCGCCTGGTCCGAGCCCGTGCGCGCGCTGCTTCCCGCCCTGCTCCTTACCGACACGCTCGGCGATACAATACAATGCCTGATGGACACGCTTCCCGCCGACACGACCATCTTCCGGCTGAAACGCAGCCTGCTCCCCGGGCGGGCATACCGCATGCCGATTCCGGACACGGCTTTTGCGGATTTGTGCGGCAACCACCCGCTTGACACTTCGGACACACCCTCGGTGGCAATCGCGTTTTCGAGCATTTCCGAAGACAACATCTGTTTCAGCCTCTCGGGCGGCTCATCCTGTCTGAAACCCGCAGACAGCAGAGTGTGGCAGTTCAAGCCGTTGGGATCGACAAATATCTATACGTGTGCCGACAGCGGCGGCAGCTTCCGGTTCGATTCAATTCCGGCCGCGCAGGGCTTCCTCGCCCACTTCATCGATGCCGACGGCGATGGCGAGCCCAGCGACGGACGGCTCTTTCCGTGGATGCCGCCGGAACCGTATTTCTCGTTCGCGGACACCATCGAGGCCCGCGCCCGGTGGGACATCGAGAACATCACGATAACCGATTGCGAGCCCTGCCCGGAGGACACCCTGGAGGCGGATACGACAGAAACCGAGTAGGAAAGAATTCGAAATCCGCGTTTCGAATTCTGACTGTTGAAGAATGCCGGACCGACACGACCAGCTACGCGTTCTCTCCCATGGTCTCGTCGCGGTCTTCTTTCCACGCCAGAAGGCGGCGGGTGCGGCTGGGGTGCTTGAGCTTGTTCAGGGCCTTGGTCTCGATCTGGCGGACGCGCTCGCGTGATATCTTGAATGTCTCGCCGATCTCCTTGAGCGTCTTGATCCGGCCGTCATCAAGCCCGAACCGCATAATCACAACGTCACGCTCTTTCTTGTCAAGAGAATCGAGCGCCTGGGATATGTTGTCGCGCAGGCCCATGAGCGAGATGCGCTGAGAGGGATTCTCGGCCTTGGTGTCTTCGATATATTCACCGATCGTGGATGTGCCTTCGTGGCCGATTTCCATGTCGAGGGAAATGGGATCGAGGGAAAACTCGAGCGCCATCTGGACCTTGGAAACCGAGCAGTCGAGCGCCTCGGCGATTTCCTCGGGCGTCGGCTCATAGCCGTATTCCATCACGCACTTGCGGCAGTAGCGAAGCGTCTTGTTGACAAGATCGAGCGTATTGGCGGGAATGCGAATCGTTTTCGACTTGTCGTTTATCGCGCGCGATATCGCCTGGCGGATCCACCACGTGGCATACGTGCTGAACTTGTAGCCTTTGCGATAGTCGAAATTCTCGACTGCCTTGATAAGCCCGCGGTTGCCCTCCTGTATGAGGTCGATGATTTCCATGCCCCGCAGCATGTACTTCTTGGCGATGCTGACCACCAGCCGCACATTCGCCTCGATCACCGCTGCTTTCGCCTCGTTGTACATCTCTTCCCAGTAGCTGAAATCCTGAAGCTGCTTGGTCATGGAGTTTTCAGTGAGCCATTTCTTGAATTTCAGGAGGACGTGCTGCACCTGCTTGGCATTGAGATTGAGATCACGGCACAGGATGAGCGAAGAGTCTTCGATTTCGCGGATTTTCTCCCGGATTTCCGCGCGGCGGGTCTTGCTCCGGCTCCGCTGGAGATCATCTTCGAGATTGCCGATAGCCGTCTGTTTCCGTTTTATCTGGGAAACGGTTTTCTGGAATTCCTTGCGCACCCGCTCGTAGTCCTCTTCGGTGTCATACTCCTCGTCTTCCACCCGGAGGATATCAATGCATTCGATTTCATTCTGCTTGAATTCCTCGGCGAGACGGTACAGGCTCTCGAGCGCCACGGGCGTGCGGAACGCCATATCAAACAGACGGCCCTGGGCATACTCCATCTGCTTGGCATACTGCGCTTCCTGGCCCCGCGAGAGCAGCGGCACCCGCCCGACCGTATTGAGATACACCCAGGTCGGATCAGTATAGCGCGGGGTCCCCCGGCGCGCCGCCGCGCGCTTCCCGCCCTCGCCCGCCGACGGCTTCCGGTCGCGTACAAACATGTTGACCGTGATGTTGTCCTCGGTGAGGACCCGTTGAAGCTGCTCCCGCTCTTCGGGAGAGTCGGCCAGCTCCTTGATCTGGGTTTCGGTGACAAAGCCTTGAAGCCCGGCAAGCTTTTTAAGGCGGTTGGCCTTCTTGTCGAAGGTACGCGAACCTGTCTGATCCTTTTTCACCACGGCGGTTCCAGTTCTTTTATTTTCTGCGCTATCTGTTTCTGCTCGCCAAGAAGGTCTTTTTTTCGGCGTTCGTCGCTGGCGTTCCTGAGACTGCTGCTGATCACGCGCATGCGGTTCTTGAGGCGCTTCGATTCCAACCGCGCAAGGCCGTGCCGCAGTTCCTGCTCAGGATCCTCAATCGGCCATGGCCTGACAAGTATCCGAGAAAGTACGCGTCTAGTCTCCCCCTCCTCCACCCGGTTCATGAGGGTCCCCAGGGTGGCATCCCGCCGGTACGTGTCAAGGATTAATGAAAATAAATTGGTGGAAAAGGAATCTGTAAACGTTTCCGGTGATATGCGCTCCATAGCCAGTTCCACCAGGGCAGGATGCGTAATGAGGAGGGCCAGGACATGGCCTTCGAGACTAGAAAGATACGTGTCGGCATCGCGCTGCGACTGGCCTGCTTCCTCGGGCACGCGCCGCCCGCCCGCCCTGCGTATGGCATCCCGCACATGCTGTTCCCGCACCGCTGTCGCCTCGGCAATCTGCTTCACGTATTCTGCCGCCACAATGGGGTCGGTAGTCGCTTTGACAAGCGGCGCCATGTGATTCACCACGGCGGACTTGCCCTGGGGACTGTCCACGCCGTTTGTCTGTATCGCCTGAGCGATGGCGAATTGCATGCCGCCCCGCGCCGTCTCGATGCGGGTGCGCAGATCATCCGCGCCGCGGGCCCGGACATACGAGTCGGGGTCCTCGGTGGCGGGCAGTATCAACACGCGCACGTCGAGGCCGAGCGGCGCCAGGACAAACACCGCCCGCTCGGCCGCTGAAACGCCCGCGCTGTCTCCATCAAACAGAAGCACTACCCGCGGCGTAAACCGGCGCAGTATCTGGCCGTGCTCCGGGGTCAGGGCCGTCCCCGATGTTGCCACGCAGTTGCCAATCCCCGCCTGGTAGAGAGAAAGGTAGTCCATGTACCCCTCGACGAGCACCGCGTATCCCTGCTCCTTGATGGGGGACCGCGACTTGTTGAGGCCGTACAGAGTTCTGGTCTTGCGATACAACGCGGTTTCCGGGGAATTCAGGTATTTCGGCTCGACTTCAAGATCAAGCGACCGTCCGCCAAACGCGATCGGCCGGCCGGAGATATCGAATATGGGGAACATGATCCGGTCGCGGAACCGGTCGTACGCGGAACCGTCACTGCGGGCAATCGCCAGGCCGCAGGACACCAGGACCGCGGGCTTGATGCCCTTGGAACCGGCAAAACACACGAACCCGTCCCATCCCTGCGGCGCATACCCGAGCTTAAACTCGCGCACGATTTCGGGAGAGAGGCCCCTGGCCTTGAAATACTCCACGACCCGGTCATTGCCCCTTACCTGGTCATAGTAGTACCGCACAGCAAGTTCGTGTATCTTCAGCAGCGTGCCTTTCGGTACGCCGGCAGCCTGCGTACCGGCGGAAGACTCACGCGACGGTCCCAGTTTGACCCCGGTCTCTTCGGCAAACCGGCGAAGCACCTCCGGGAATGTCAGACCTTCATATTCTTCGACAAAACTGAATACATCGCCGCCCCGGCCGCACCCGAAACAATGCCAGATCTGCTTCGCGGGGTGGACATTGAACGACGGGGTCTTTTCCTTGTGGAAAGGGCACAGCCCTTTCATGTTCTGGCCGGCAGGCCTGAGAGCGACGTATCTCCCGATAACCTCGGCAATGTCGAGCCGTTCCCGAATCTCTTCTTTCGCTGTCTGCCAGTCGCCTGTCTGCATGCACAGTACCGTTTCGAGCCAAGCTACCTGATAAAATCCCACACTATCAGAAGAATCCCGGCAAAAAGAACCAGGGTAAAAAGCCGGCGCACTTTCCGTCCGCCCACAATATGTGAAAGCCGGGCGCCGAGGCGCACGCCGCCAACAGATCCGAGCAGAAGAAGACCCACAAGCATCAATTCGACATGGCCTTGTGCCGCATGACGCACCGCGCCGTAAGCGCTGGCGAACACGATCTGAAATGCGCTCGTACCCACGGCAACCAGTGTCGGCACGCCGAGCAGGTAAACAAGGGCCGGGAAATTGATGAATCCCCCGCCCACTCCCATGAGGCCCGTAAGGATTCCCACGCCGAAAGACAGGCCCAACGGGATCCACAGGCTCATGGCCGCAATGCCGCTTCGGCCGAATGAAAGCATGGGAGGTACGCGCACCTCTCGCAAAGCAAGGCCGATACCGGTCTCCGCCTCATCACCGTCCGACAAAGCCGTTTCGAGCAGTATGGTAATACCGACAACAAGCATCAGGACGAGAAACAGCAGGTTGAGTACGAAGTCAAGTATGTCAAAAGTGCGGCCGGCCAGAACCATTGTTCCGGCAGTCTTGAGCTGGGTCTGTATTCGCACGCCTGTTTCCGTGCCGCCGATGGCTCCGGCGGCTATGATTATGCCCAGCAGGGCATCGACACTGCGGTTCCGCCAGTGATGCCACGTTGACAAAGACGATGTCACCAGGATCTGGGCAAGCCCGCATCCCACGGCCAGGGGGTATGGAAGCCCGAACACGATCTTCAGAAACGGGGTGATGATAAACCCTCCGCCGACTCCGAACATGCCGGTGAGGAAGCCAACGGCGAGGCCCAGGGCCACGATACCCGGGGCCCAGACCGTGATGCCAGCCAGGGGGAGCTCAATATTCAGCATAATGAATAGAAACTGCAATCGGCGTTTGAAGACCGCTTGGTGGAGGCAAAATACTACCTGATGATTGCGCGTGCCCATGCGTGTGGTATATTCCCCGTTCCTGATCGTGATTGAAGAAATCGGATGGAGGGCAAAATGGTCCACGGTGAAAGCTTCTCGCTCAGCACAAAGGGATTCTCGGATATTAAGGACGTTACGGGAAGAGTAGAGAGTGTTGTCTCAAAATCCGGAATTAAAGACGGCCTCGTGTGCGTGGCCGCGGTGGGTTCCACGGCATCGGTATCGACCATCGAACACGAGCCGGCCCTCAATCAGGATTTTCAGGACCAGCTCGAAAAGCTTGCATCACAGAATATGCACAGCCGTCATTCCCAGACCTGGGGAGACGACAACGGGTTCTCGCATATCCGGGCCACGTTCATGGGGCCGTCGCTGGCTGTCCCGGTGGCCGGCGGCTCGCCCGTGCTCGGGACCTGGCAGCAGGTCGTGGTGATCGACCACGATAACCGCCCGCGAAACCGGAAAGTGTTCGTGCAGGTGATAGGCGAATAGGGCTTTGGGGCCGCTGGCGCGCGCGCACGAAGATTGCGGCGTGTTGTCTGTAAACTTCCAATAATCTCGAAAATGCTTTAGGAAGCCTTTTGTGAATACTATATTGCGTGCAGGAGCGGAATAACCGGATACTAGCAGTCCCTAACCAAACAACACCCAGAGGGAGGGTCTATGA
>WJMI01000333.1 GCA_014728015.1 Chitinivibrionales bacterium
CGATATCGTCGGTCTGGATGCGTCCATACTCATGCACCCCAGGGTCTGGGAGGCATCCGGGCATCTCAAGGGGTTCACCGATCCGCTGGTCGACTGCAAATCCTGCAAAAGCCGTTTCCGGGCGGACCATCTCGAACAGCCCGGCATGTGCCCGAAGTGCGGCGGCGAGTTGACCGATGCACGTAACTTCAACCTTATGTTCAAGACATTCATGGGCCCGGTCGAAGATGCATCGGCCGTTGTCTACATGCGGCCGGAAACCGCCCAGGGCATATTCGTTAACTTCCTCAATGTACAACAGGCCTCCCGCATGAAGCTCCCGTTCGGCATCGCGCAGATCGGGAAGAGCTTTCGCAACGAAATAACGCCCGGCAATTTCACGTACCGCACCCGCGAATTCGAACAGATGGAGATGGAGTTCTTCGTAACGCCCGGCGAGGACGACTCCTGGTACGCGTACTGGCGTGACGAACGCCTGAACTGGTATGCACGGCTGGGCATTCGCACGGAGAACCTGCGCCTCCGCGATCACGATCCCGACGAGCTCGCGCACTACGCGAAAGCATGCGTCGATGTCGAATACCGGTTCCCGTTCGGCTGGAGCGAGCTCGAAGGCATCGCCAATCGGACCGATTTCGATCTCAGGAAGCACTCTGAATACAGCGGCAAAAGCCTGGCGCTATTCAACGAAGAAACGAAGGAGCACGTGTTTCCCTACGTCATAGAGCCCGCGGCGGGAGCCGACCGCGCCACGCTCGCGTTTCTTGTCGATGCATACGATGTCGAGGGCAGCGGCAAGGACAAACGGACCGTCTTGCGGTTTCATCCGGCACTGGCCCCGATAAAAGCGGCCGCCTTGCCCCTGGTAAAGCGGGATGGCATGCCCGAAGTCGCCGAAAAGATCTACCGCGACCTTCTTGCAAACTCGATAAGCAGCTTTCTCGACGTGAATGCATCGATCGGCAGACGCTATGCCCGGCAGGACGAGGCCGGTACGCCGTTCTGCGTGACGGTCGACAGCCAGACGCTCGAGGACAGCACCGTGACTGTCCGCGAACGGGACTCACGGGAGCAGTATCGCGTTTCGACCGGCAGCGTGGTCCAGGTCATTTCGGACAAACTCAAGGAAGCTCTGCAATGAGCACGCGCGTGGGTGTTCTCATGGGCGGCCCTTCGGCCGAGCACGAGGTATCGCTCGCATCCGGGCTCGAAATCCTCAAGAATCTTGATCGCAATGCCTACCGCGCCCGCGCGGTCGTGATATCCCGCGAAGGCAGGTTCTTTCACTGCGATGCCGATGCCGAACTCCCGTCTTCCGGCGATCTCGCCGCCCCCGGCGACGCGCGTATGTTCGAGGGCCCGCTCGACGCGGGAATGACCGGACCGCTGTGGGAGAAGCTCGATGTCGCCGTGCTCGGACTGCACGGGTCATTTGGAGAAGACGGTCGCATCCAGGGATTCCTGGATACGGTGGGAATTCCCTACACCGGTTCCGGGGTTTCCGCCAGCGCGATAGGCATGGACAAGATCGCCTCCCAGTGGATCTTCCAAGCAGCCGGTATGACCACCCCGCCGTCCTCGGTGTACACCTGCGGGCATCCGGAAGTTGACGTGGATGCGCTGGCCGAAAGGCATGGCTTTCCCTGCTATGCCAAATGTCCCCAGTCCGGCTCGAGCCGGCTCATGGGAAGAGCAGGCAGCCGGGCGGAACTGGAGCGCCTTCTCGATGATCTTTCGCCGCATGCCGACCAGATCCTCGTGGAGTCATCGGTTGACGGCGATGAGTATTCGTGTCCCGTACTCGAGTATCCCGACGGCTCGCTCGCGGCGCTGCCGCCGATTCTCATCCGTCCGCTGTCATCATCGTTTTTCGACTACACGGCGAAATACGCCGCGGGCGCCTGTGAAGAAATCGTACCGGCCCCCTGCCCGCCCGGCCTGACGCGGCGCATTCAGGAGTGCGCGCGCAAGGCCCATGCCGTTCTCGGATGCCGAGGCCTGACAAGAACCGATATGATTGTCAAAGACGGCAGTCTCTATATTCTTGAGCTGAACACGCTGCCGGGTTTGACTCCGGCATCCCTGGCACCGAAGGCATTTGCGGCGGCGGGCGGAACATACTCACAGCTACTCGACATCCTGGTGGAAACGGCCCTGCGCGTGCGGCGGGTGTGAGACGACGCATGACCTGCGTTCTCGGCATAGACACGGCTTCAACCCAGCTCGATCTCGGCCTGATACAGGACGGCGAGCCCGTATGCTCATACTGCCGGTACGCGCCGAATTCCCACGCGGAGCATATTACCGATGCAGTCCGTCTCTTCATCCAGGCTCATGGCCTGGCGCCGGCTGACATTACCTGCGCGGGCGTCACGGTCGGTCCGGGGTCGTTTACCGGCCTGCGAATCGGCATCGCCTTCATGAAAGGTTTCTTCCTCGGCCGGGATGCGCGCATCCTTCCGCTCTCTTCGATTGAAGTCATTGCGCAGGGGTGGCACGGACTGGCCCCGGCGGTCGCGATTGCGCTTGATGCCCGCCGCGATCACGTATACGGCGCGCGGTTCACCAAGATCGGCGGCGCGTGCGAACGGGTCATGGATGATGTCCGCCTCCCTGTCGCCCGGTTCGCCGAAATGCTCGGCGGAGAAGACGTCGTGCTTGTTGACAACCTGGGATACCGTGCGAGCTCGCTGGCCCGGGCGTTCGGCGAAACATCGCGCGTCCGGGATGTCAATGCGTTCCCCGTCCAACGGGGCCTCGCGGCAGCGCGTCTCGCCTGGCAGCGACTCTCTGATACGGCGCGCTGGGTGACACCGGCGGATCTGGTTCCCCATTATCTGCAGGAATCGAGCGCTGAATTGAAAAAAAGGGCCGGAGCGAACCAATGCTGACCATTGCGCCCAATTCGCCCTCGCTATGGTTCGCGCTGCTCGAGCTGCTGCTCGTTGCGCTGGGCGTTTTTCTCGTCTATCGTCTGCTCCTCGCGGGCAAAATCTATCGCAGCAAGCGGCATCTCGAGTCCGCATTCGACTCTATCGAAGACCCCCTCGCCATCGTCAACAGAGGCTTCGTCCTCCTGCGGGTAAACAGGGCCTACTGCCAGTTGGTTGAGAAAAGCTTCCCGGAGGTTCTGGGCCGGCACTGCTACGCGATACTGCGCGGGCGGGACACACCGTGCGAAGACTGCAAGCTGAAGGAAGTCCTTCACACGGAGCGCAAGAAGTACACGCCCCGTTCGGGCCATCCCCGCGCGCCGCACCGTCGCACCATTTCGTTTACGTTCTACCCGTTCCAGACGAAGCGTGGATCCGAATCCAGTGTGGTAGAACACATCCGCGACATCACCGAACTCGAGTACCTCAAGGAGAATCTGGAAAAACGCAACAGAGACCTTTCCGACACGACGATCGTTCTCCAGCGCGCGCAGGCCGAAATGAAGGACGAGCTCGCCCTCGCCCGGCAGGTGCAACGCAGTACCCTTCCCCAGGGCGCGCCGATTGTCGACGGTCTCAAGATCGATGTCACCTATCATCCCATTGAAGCGGTGGGCGGCGACGTATACGATTTCATCCCGTTCTCCGACAGCAAGACTGCGATCTTTGTCGGTGACGCTTCCGGGCACGGCCTTCCTTCGGCGTTCGTCAGCACTATTTCCAAGATGTCTCTCTACAACAACACGCGCGCGGAGATAGCCCCCGCGAAACTTCTCGACCGCATGAACCACGATCTGCTGGGCAACATCCGGACGACCCACTATCTGACCTCGGTATGCGCGGTATTCGACACCAGCGAGAACTCCATCACCTATGCCCGTGCCGGCCATCCCATGCCGATCGTTATCCGGAATACCGGGGAAGTGTTCCATCTCGGCGCGATAGGGACATTTATCGGCATTCTCGAGAGTGCGGCGTATGAACAACGGAAGTTTCTCCTGCGGAAGGGCGATCGCTGCTATTTCTGCACCGACGGCATCTATGAAGTTATGGAAAACGGTGACTCGGCATCGGGCGTTCTCGGGTTCAAGGCCTTCTCGGACATAGTTGCTTCGGTCAACCAACTTCCTTTCCAGGATATCATTCCCGCTCTGCGGGACCGCCTGGCGCGCTATACCTACGAAGATGACTATACGCTCATCGTAGTGGAAATCACCGAAGACCGTCCGTTCGACATTGCAGAATCCCTTCCCGGGTTCAGGCCCAACGATGATCTCTCATTCATTTCGTTCTCCGCATATTCCGAGATGTCGAATCAGCTGGAGGCGCTCCTGGCCGCGATGGCCAAGCTGGCATACGATGAGCGCGACAGGAAAGCCGTGCGGCTCTGCATCAATGAACTGGTGGTCAATGCATTGGAGCACGGCAACGGCAACGCCGACGGGCGCCGCGTGACCCTGGCCTACACGGCCGATCACGATGCGGTGAGATTCTGCGTAGTGGACGAGGGCAACGGATTCGATATGGGTTCCCTGCCCGATCCGACCATGGCGGACAACCTCAACAAGGAAGGCGGCCGCGGATTATATCTTGTCAGGCAGTTTGCCGATGAAGTCGGCCAGAATGCAAGGGGAAACGGAGTATTCGTGGTGAAGAACAAAGGACGGGCGGCATGACATTCACAATGAAGCGCACCCTGTTGCAGGCTTCAATCTCTTTCTTCATGCTTCCGGGCGCTCTGGCAGCCCAACATGCGTCCGATATCGCCGACACGGTCCGTGCCGAAACGCGGGTAGTCGATACGCTTTCAGGCAGCGATACGCTCGGCGATCTACCGGCCGATACCGCCGCAAGCGTGTCAACCTTGCCAGACTCTTCCGGCGCAGGCGACAGTGTTTCCCCTGATAGCGCGGCCCTCGATTCACTCGCAAACGACAGCCTGCGCGCGGACCCGCTCGTACCGGATACTGCTTCCGCCCTGGATACGACCGGCGCGACCAGGGCACTCGTTGACAGTCTTCACCGGCAGCTGGGGGCGGCCGGCAGCAAGGATACCGCCGAGAAGTTCTACGACTCGCCGTTTGTCGGATTCGGTGCCGGATGGACACTCGGCTCGATGCGGTTGTTCGATGAATGGCAGGACGGGCTCCCGGACTCTATCGGTGACATGCCCGACTACAATGAATTTGCGGACTCTTTCGAAGTGGCCTTTTCAGAGCAGGAACCCCCGGAAGCCTACAGCACGGCATTCCCGCTGTCGCTTTCCTTCACTCCCCTGGTGAAAAAGAAGGGCCATTTGTCCATCACGGCTTCGTTCTGGTGGATGGAAAAGGACTATCTGGCCC
>WJMI01000334.1 GCA_014728015.1 Chitinivibrionales bacterium
CAACCCTCAAAGCATCAACTGCCTCCGCTTCTTCGAGGGGCGTGGGTATATGGTATGGGGAGCGCGCACCATCAGTGATGATCCCGAATGGAAGTATCTGAACTTGCGCCGGTATTTCAATTATCTCGAGTTCTCGATCGATCGCGGAACACAGTGGGCGGTGTTCGAGAACAACAGCGCTGAGCTATGGCAAAAAGTCCGGCGCACAGTCGAAGATTTCCTTTTCAATGAATGGCGACGGGGCGGCTTAATGGGCGCGAAGCCGGAGCAGGCGTTCTTTGTTCGGTGCGACCGCACCACCATGACCCAAAATGACATTGATAACGGACGGTTGATCTGTCTGATCGGAGTCGCAGCGGTGCGTCCGGCCGAGTTCGTCATCTTCCGCATCGGACAATGGACGGCGGGCAGCAATCAGTAACCTGAAAAAAAGGAAGCGAGACGATGGCTACAATGCGAGACAATCCATACCATGCTTTCAATTTTCTCGTCGATTTGGACGATGGAGACCCCGGTAGCGTCATCGGAGGTTTTCAGGAAGTCGATGGTCTGAGCACGGACATCACCATCTCGGAATACCGCAACGGAAACGAAAAGACGAATCATGTGCGAAAAATTCCGGGCATGTACTCGGTGGGCGATGTCACCTTGCGGCGCGGCTTAATCGGCGCGCTCAACCTGTGGCAGTGGGTACTGGCGGTGCGCAGCGGCGATCAGAGCGCCTCGCGTAACATCTCCATTCAGCTGCTCGATGAATCTCAGGAAAATGTGGTGATGACGTGGCGGCTGAGCGGAGCCATTCCTTCGAGCTATTCCGCGCCATCGCTCAATGCGTCTTCCAGCGGCGATGTGGCGATCGAAGAGCTGGTGCTCGCCTGTGAGGATATAACCGCCGAGTGAGCTCAAAAATGGTTGAAAAACGACTGCCCGGCGTCCTGTGTGAAACGTCACATAAACCGCGAGGACGCGATCCGCTTCGACTCGATACGGCCGCCTTTGTCGGGTTTGCGGAACGGGGACCCACCGATACGCCTGTTCTGCTGGAAGACTTCAATCAGTATCAGGCTGTTTTCGGCGGCGACCTCATGCTGGCGCAGCACGATGGGCGGCCCGTCTACGCCCATATGCCCCGGGTGGTGGAAGCCTTTTTCCGAAACGGCGGGTCACGGTGCTATGCGGTGCGCATCGTTGGTGAAGGCGCCGGCGCTCATCATTTCGAGCTGCCAGGGCTGAAGATGTGGAGAGGAAACAGCGCATCGCCCGTGCACTTGGCAGCGGCTTGGGTGGGCGATTGGTCGGAGTCCCTGCAGGTGGGAATCCGACTCCGGGCTGAACCGCTGATTATGAAAAGGTATCAGGTTCAGGAAGAAGCTCCAAAAGTACAGATGAGCATTTCGGGTGAGGATGCCTTGAAAGAAGGGGATGTGCTGCGTCTTTATAAAGACGGCGCCGCATATCTTGCTATTGTCGGCATTATTGACGATAGCCGCGACGACAGCCGTGACGATGAGACATCGGAAGCTCGAGCGCCCCTATCAGTAAAAATCAAGACACTGCTGAAGACATCGGATTCTTCAATTGAGCTGTCATCGCCGCCGGGCAGCATTGACTATGCGGAATTGCTCCGCTTCGATTTGATCGTGCGCGAGGGCGATGCGGTGCGTGAAAGGTATCACCGGCTGAGCTTCTCCGACTGGCATCATGGGCTCGCACAGCCAGTGGTCGTTGGAGCATCCGCGGAGGACATCCTGCAAAAATCGACCTACTTATGCGCACCGAAAGAAGCCGTCTATCTTCCGCTGGATATGTCCAAGGCTCCGACGTTTAAGGGGCCCCGGAAAAAGAAAAAATCCGATCATGAAAGCCAGGAAGATGCGGGCCACGGACTTGACGGATTGAAGACCTTCAATCCTGTAAGCCTGTTCCTCGATCCTGAATTGAAAAAGGCGAGTTTAGAGCGTCTGCTGCAATCGGCGCAGCACATCCGCAATCAAGAGCAGCCGACCCGGTCCCTGAAGGGCTTGCATAGCCTTCTGCCAGTACATGATGCGGCCCTGGTCGCGATGCCGGATGCGGTGCATCGGCGCTGGTCGCCGCCGGATTCAGATTCAGGCTCCGGTTCAGATTCAGGCTCGGGCTTGGGATCCAAAGCAAAACCTGAATGGTGGCGTTTCGATGCGTGTCGAGAGAAGCAATCCGATGAGGACGCATCCACAGGCAACGGCGGAACCGAGCAAGCGCCGAAATCCGTATTGGCGAGCCTTCCGCGGCTGGAAAGCGAGCAGACCTATGAAGACTCAGGTCTGCGCAGGGTTCAGGAAGCGCTGGTGACAATGTGCGCCGCACGCGCCGACATGCTGGCGGTGATGAGCCTGCCCCATCATTACAAACGGGCGGACGTGCTGAAGTGGCGGCAGCAATTCACAGATATTTCGGCATTCCGTGGCACGACAGCTCTGAGCTATGCCGCTGTCTATCATGGATGGGTGGAGGTTCTCGAAACCAATACTCCCGAGCTCGCTCCCCGCCGCGCCGTCCCGCCGGACGGAGTCGTCGCCGGAATGATCGCCCGGCGTGAGCAGGCGCGCGGGGCCTGGATTGCGCCGGCCAATGAACCGCTGTATGGCGCGCTGGCGTTGAAGCCGTCGTTTTCCGAAGACGACTGGCACGCGTTCTATACAAAACAGGTAAATATCCTACGTCGCCAACCGGGACGCTATACGCTTATGAGCGCCGACACGCTCAGTTCGCAAAAGATCCGGGAGCCGATTTCCGTTCGGCGCTTGCTGATTTATCTGCGAAAGCTGCTGCTGCGCCGCGCCGAACAGTATGTATTTGAAACGAACAACGCCCGATTCCGCAGATTGGTTCAGACGACGCTGGCGCGCGAACTGGAGCGTTTATTCGAGCAAGGCGCATTGCAC
>WJMI01000335.1 GCA_014728015.1 Chitinivibrionales bacterium
ATACGAAAGATGGATTGCATCGTCCAAACTAACCCGGGGAAGCCGTGACGCAAAACATTATTCGAGATTCCATAGATTTTGCGCTTCGCGGATCAGCCTTCTCTTGACTGTTCCCGCTGGATTTTTCATAAGGACGAGGCCTTTGGCTCTCATCCGCTTCAGCTTTCGGCCGCGAAAGTCATAGATCGCATCGGGTTGTGGAGCATTCCGCCTGGCTCCGACACTCGGCCAAGAGGCCTGCCGGGCGCTTGTGCCCCCTATCTCCGCCCGATACACCTTGCCGTCTTCATAGTCGTACCACACAATGTTGTTTCCATAAAGGTACGGTGGCGCCTGATACCCCGCCTTGGTGGTAACCTCCTGCTCGTCTTGAGTTGAAATCTCGTACAGATAGATGTCCGCGTTTTCCGGATCGCTTCCGCTCACGTTCCGGTAGTCGTGCCAGACTATGTAATCACCGTAGACCTTGGGATGCGCCTGATAAGAGGCATCAGTGCACACTTCGGTTACATCGTTTGAAGAACGATCGTACATATAGATATCGGCGTTATCGCCGCCATCGGCGTTCCGGTAGTCCTGCCACACAATGATATCGCCGTACAAGCACGGCTGAGCTTGGTAGCTGCCCTCGGTGCAAATCTCTTCTTCCTGTACGCCGGGCAGCGTCGCATAGAAGATATCGGCGTTGGACTGATTACTCGTGGCATTGCGATAATCCTGCCACACCATGGCGTTGTCGCGCACCATCGGTGCCGCCTTGTACCCCTGCTGGTTGGTTAACCGTGACTCGCTGCCCCCGTCGTAGTAGTACAGCTCGATAGTGGTATCCGATGCCGAATAATGACGGTAGTCGGTCCAAACCACATCGATCCCGTCGGCTGCAATACATTCCTTGTACCCGACATCCGACGTGGCATGCGTTTCACTGCCGCCGGAAACCTCCAACACCTTCACGTAATAGTCCCCGTCCGCGGGCACGGGCGTGTCAATTCCACGCTTGGACATGCCGCCGTAGGTGGTCTTGTATTCTATCCAGGCCAGAAGATTTCCGCCGAAATCGAACGGGTGCATGTATGCGGGGCCGTTATCGCGAATAACCTCTTCTGTAGCGGTGAGATCGCGCGAGATAAACTTGTACTTTCCTTCCCGGAAATCCTGATACATAATGCCGGAACCATCGATATCAGGAATAACGGCGATTGCGGGATCGAACAATTCAGTCACGCTCAGGTCGATGGCCGAGGCCGGGAGAGAAAGACCTGCCGCACCGATTATGGAAAGGGCAAGTATGATCCGCCGAATATGAAGGTTGACATGAATGGTTGTCATAACGCCTCCTTTGCTGAACTCATTAGCGCTTGTCAGCGAGAACGCAGGACTACAGTCTTTTCCGAAGTAATATATTCGGTTCGCGAGATATGGCGGACCATATATACGCCCATCGCCTGTTCGTTTCGAATCACTCGCCCCCTGATATCATACTGTACCGTTCGAACGTCCCGGGAACGCCGGACACCGAACGAAACGGGCAGAGATGCCTCGCGCAAACCGTCCGCTTTGCCCAACTGGGCCAGATATATCTTCCCGTCGGCATAGTCATACCACACCACCTTGTTCCCATCGCTGCACGGGGGCCCCTGATAGCCGGCTTTCAGGGTGATTGCCTGTTCGGTGCCGCTTGAAAGATCGAACATGTAAATGTCCGCGTTGCCGGTATCTGACGGCGTGGCGTTGCGGTAGTCCTGCCACACGATATAGTCACCGTATATCGCGGGGCTTCCCTGGTAAGCCGGATCAGTGCAGACCGCGTTCTCGGCTCCCGAAGAAAGATTTTTCATGTAGATATCGGCATTCTTTCCGCCGCTTTCTGCGTTGCGGTAATCCTGCCAGACGACAAAGTCACCGTAGACGGCAGGCTGGTCCTGATAGCTCCCCTCGATGCATACGGCCGTTTCCTGCGTGCTGGGGAGAGTGCATAGGTAGATGTCGGCATTAATGCCGGTCGTGGCCTTATTGCGGTAATCCTGCCACACGATACGATTCCCCTGAATGTCCATATGTGCCTTATACCCGGGCGCGTTCGTGAGACGTGTCTCGTTTCCCTCGGCGATGTCGTGGATATACAGCTCTACCGTGGTATCTCCCGGCGAGAAGTGGCGATAGTCGGACCAGACTATTCGGCCGGCATCGGCGGCGAGACATTCCTTGTAGCTCGTGTCCTGAGTAACCGAGGAAACCGAGCCCGCAGCCGTAGCAAGGGCTTTGACCGAATATCCGGCTTCGACAGGGATAGGAATCGGCCCCGGTCCGCTCGCCTTGAACATGCCGCCGCCCGGATCGCCATAGGTCATCTTGTATTCAATCCACGCGAGAACATCGCCGCCAAAGTCGAACGGATGGAAATAGGCCTGCCCGTTGTTATTGAGGATGTCGGTGGTTCCGCCATATAACTCGTAGGCAATGAATCGATAGTTCCCCGAGGAAAAATCCTGGTACACGAGGGTATTGTTATACACGCGAGGAGCAACGGCAATGGCCGGGTCCCTGATCTCGCTTACGGTGACTTCGACGGCCGATGCACAACGCCGCGCGGCGAGCAGCGCGACGAAGAACCAAGTGAAGGTATCCCGCGTGGATACGAGCGACTTCATACAGAACCTCCTTGCATTACCGCGCCAGCTTTCTTTCATAGTCAGGGATATGGACGAAGTAATTCTGTTCCAACACACTCCGGACCTCGGCCGTCACTTCGGGAGAAGCGCCTACGCTCCAATCGATGTTCCAAATGCCCGACGTGCGGTCGGAAGGGTTCTCGAAGAATACGAGAGCCTTGACACGGGTGAACTTGGTCATAACCTGCGTCAGCATTTCGCGATACCACACCTCGCGGGACCCGCCGATGTCACTACACCCGACCTCTGCTATCATTAGTGGCTTGCGAATGGACTCCAGCTCCGCGTACAGGGGCGATGCCAGCTCGTCGAAGCTCATCCATCGCCGCTCGTTTTCGCCGAAAAGAATCTCGCCGTAGTTGAACACATCCATGGCAGTCCAGTCCACATACTTGTCACCAGGATAGTACTTCTTCGTTTCTGTCCCGTAGGGACACCATACCCAGATAACGTTTTCTGCTCCCAGATGCTTGAACAGGGCCCACACGTGCCACCAGGCATTCTTGTAGTCCGAGGGCGTGTTGCCATTGACCGGCGACCAGGGGTACTGCGGATTGGTCATTTCGTGCGCGAAGCGCAGGAAAAAGGGCCTGCCCCATGCAACGGCGGCTTTTGCCCACGCGACAAGGTAATCATCGTAACGACCATCACCGATATCTCTCATGCACCGCCACTCGCGCTCGGGCATCGGCGGCAGTGAATCGGACTCGAACCCGCTGACCCACGGCTCCCACGTGATCATGGGAGTATAGCCGTGTTTTATGATATTGTCCATCAGCGCCGGCTGAAAGGCGTGCTCCGGATCGTCTCCCCATGCCTGGTAAAACGAGACAATGGTGAAGCGTTGCCCCACGGTGTCTTCAAGCTGCGTAAGCAGCCGGAATGAATAAGGAAGCTCTGGTTTGTAAACACCCAGAATACATCGCTGTATCGGCACATGGGCCTGGGTGGCGGCCATGCGACGCGTGACCATCTGGTACCATGCATCGGCGGCGAAGCGCTCGAACCGTTTGATGCCAACGAACAGGAGCGCCAGCAGGGCGCCGTAGCCTACCGCCAGAAGAAACACCCGTCCGCGCTTCATGAGCTTCTCCGTGTGCGAGGTTGGAGAAGACCCGCGTGTGCGACAAGCACGGTCGGCAGCATCAACACGATATTGCAGGCCGCGAAGAACATCATGAGCCATGTCCCCGTTACAAACCGATCGTAGTTGACCAGGGCGTAGATAATGCCGCTCAGCGACAGAACGATGACCGCGATATGGGGAAGGACCAAATTGGTGAAAACCCCTTTCTCCGCGGTCTTGGGCGTAGGGAGATAGGGGACTCTGGTTCTGGTTATCCAGTATACGAAGCCGAGAACGAAGACAGGCCAGGTCGCCTTGAGCAGGAACATCCCGCGCCACGGAAAACCCTGCTCACTTCGATCGCGTAACCATCGCTGCGTATACCAGCCAATCACCATGCTCATGAAGACATACGGCGCGAGATGGAGCAGGAACGCATCGAGCTCCATTTCCACGGCCCACAGGCCGAAGAACAGAAATAGAACCGGCAATATGCACGTGATCGCGGTCGCCACGCCTTCGAGGTAGTAGGTTCCCGCGAAGAAATAGTGCAATGCGGCGCCGAGGCGCATGCGGAACGCATTCGGCAGATAATCCCTGAAAAACACGTTGAACATGCCGGTCGACCACTTGAGCTGCTGCTTGAAATGGGAGTGAAGATCGGCCGGGGTCTGGCCAAACGATGCCCGGTAGGGGACATACGCCGATTTCCACCCATTGGCATGCATGCGCAGTGAGGTGAGAAGGTCCTCCGCGAGATCCACCGCATGTCCGCCGATATCTTCGAGGGCCGTTCGCCTGAATGTGCAATTCGCACCAATGGCCACGGCGGCGCCTAGCCCGTGCATACCCATCATTGTCGGCCCGTAAAACCCGTACGTCTGTTCTGCGCCGGCGCGCGCCACGAAACTTTCATTCTGGTTGTGATAGGCCTGCACTACTTGCACGAATCCGACCTCGGGATCGGAGAAGTGACCCAGTACTTTGTCGAGAAAATCGGGACGGGCAATGTGGTCGGGGTCTATAACCAGGATGTAATCGCCGCTGGACTTTTCCAGCGCATGGTTGATCTTGCCGGCTTTGGCTCCGTGTACGTTCGTGCAGTCAAGGTGACGCACGCCTAGCCGGCGGCACAAGGCGATGAGCTCGGCATCATTGCCCCCGTCAAGCAGGTATGTCTGATGCGGATAGTTCATGCCGCTGGCGGCCGTGAGGCTTTTTGCAATCATGTCCCGCGGCTCTCCGGGCATGGCGGTCATGAACACGTCGACTTTCACGCCCTCGGGAGCATCCGTCTCCGGTGGAATTCTGATAAACAGCAGGTAAAACCAGTTGATCAGGCTTCGGAACAGACCCCAGAAGATGGCGAAGGTGAGAAATGTGAAAAAGAACATATTGCGCCGATGCGCTGGCTCGAGCCACCATGCACCGTAGTAGAGGACCGCTTCGATCCCGAGTGTCACCAGGACCCACAGCATGATGCGATGCCATGCGGTCACCCGATCTTCGCATTTAGGATATAGCATGAAGCTCCCAGCGGCTCATTGCGCCTCATTCACCGGCATCGTTGGTCCGCGATAGTTGGTGACCTTCTTCTGGTTCCACTGCTCCTGGTTCCACCAGCACTGGTACACGTCGCCGTTACTTTCGAAAATCGTGTAGATGTAATACGATGAGCCGTCATCGAATTCATGGTGATGCCCGACGGCCGAGATACAGGGCTTTTTGACGTCGGGTTTTATTGCTCCCGGCGCCACCCGCAGCACCACGTCGATTGCAACGAGCACGACGAGCAGAAACAGAGCGAATGCCGTAAAATTCTTCTTGAGACTCAGCGGATCCTTTTCGTCTGCCATGCCCACGCCTCCTTTTGTCATTGCTTGCATCTAATTCACTATCTATTGCGAGAGCCAATGTCAGTCAAGCGCATCATCGAGCAATGCACTCGAAGGGCCTCATACGCACGGTCGTCAAACATCACTCCGTTACTCCAATACTCCGTCTATCCATTGTTCTATCTCACCCACATCAACTGCTGCAGTCGCGCCCTGGCATCTTTGTTGCCCGAATCGGCCTGGAGCGCCCGTTCGTATACGATGATGGCTCCCTTGTACTTGCCCTGCCATTCGAGGACCCGGCCCTTGCCGAGGTAGGCCTTGACCGCCTTGGGATCCAGGGCGATTGCTTTGTCGTATTCCGCGACCGCCGCGTCGAATTTCTTCATCCAGCTCAGCACTTCGCCCAAATGCACGCGCGCATCGAGTTCATATTCACGAGGGGGATTGGCAGCAATGATATCCTTGTATATCTTTGCCGCCTCAGAGAACCGCTTATCCCAGCTTGTCAATACGCCAACCTGTATCCAGCTTTCAAAATCCTCGGGGTCCTTCTTGAGGATCTTGTTGTACACGCCGATGGCTTCGTCGTAGTCACGGTTCCAACCGAGGCTGAGCGCCAGCCCCCGTTTTATGTCCCTGTTCTTGGGGTATGTCTTGGCAAGGCGACGAAACTCCTCCACGGCCCGCCTGAACTGCCTGTTGCGCGCGAACGACATGGCATGTTTCTCTTTCAATCCGATTTCCTCGGGAAAGGCCTTCATGGCTTTGTCCAGGTATTCCCGGGCATCGCTCATGTAGTTGAGTTCGTAATAGGCGAGTCCCAGAAGGCGTTGGGCATCCGGGTTGTTTTCACATTTGCTCAATGTCATGACCGCCTGCTTGTAGTTCTTGCCGCCGAAGAACTGTCGTCCTTTTTCGA
This sequence comes from Chitinivibrionales bacterium, assembly GCA_014728015.1. Taxonomy (GTDB): domain Bacteria; phylum Fibrobacterota; class Chitinivibrionia; order Chitinivibrionales; family WJMI01; genus WJMI01. The sequence goes on from WJMI01000335.1 coordinate 6,496, forward strand.
GGCAGTCGGTCTGGGCCCGGGCCCCGTGCAAAAACAGGAGCAGGATCGTGACAAAGAGGACGCCTGAGAGCCGTTCATGCCGGAGTGTGTATTTCAAGGAAACCTCCTGATGGCAATTGGTGAATTCGAAAACCCTATCCTATCACAACAGTTCCGGAAAAAGCTGCCCACCTTTCATGCTAGAATCGCTGTTTGACACTCAGTTGCATTGTGTGCAACGAATAGCTGTCTTTTGTGAAGTAGGCCCACTCGAGATACGGGAATCCGAAAAAGTGATAGGCGAGTGTCAGTCCTGTTCTGGCCGAGACATTCCAGGTAACGTTGGATTCCAATGTTAGCGGGCCGCTGAACGGTAATTCGTACGAACCGAAATCCTTCTCGTTGTGGAATCGGTACACATCTACTGTGTCGGGCATGTAGGAAATGTCCTGCTTCGAATAGAATGGGAATGCAACGTTGCTTGTCCATGATACCGAAGGGTGAAGCGAAAAACGCAGGCTGATGGAAACGATATGGGCAAGCATGTCGGTTGGCGTGGGATATGGGTAGACGGCAGATTGTGTCTTGTATTGCGGCGGCATAGCCGGTCCGGCATCCTCGCCGCTGGTAAACACCCGCCTGTCGAACCTGGAGTCTGTCCAGGAAAACGCATATCCCACATAGAGTGGCTTGAATAGCTGCCGGTATAGGTATGCATAGAAGGAGGTTATCGCATTGGTTCCCAGTGTATCCGATATCGCACCTGTTTCGGGCCACGGCCCGAGAAAGGATGTGTCGAGCACGGAAGGGGCCGGAGTCAAATACTCCTGCTGGAAATTGAAGGCGATCGCGCCTTTCGTTCCCATGGTCGCGCCCAATTCAGCGGCGTATCCATGGGATGCGATATGGTTGCTGATAGCAGCGCCGTTCGGCATGCGATGGCGGTACCAGCCGGATGGCGTAAGCGCCAGGTTCTGAAAAACGGGATTTACCGGCAAGGGCAAGGATATCTTAGTCGACAAATTGCCCGTTGGACGGACTGTCCAGCCAAGTATAGCCTCAACGCCGGCTGAACCCTCCACAAGCAGTTTGTTGTTGAGTGTATGCCACGAGACATCGGCCAGCCCGGTCACAATCCGTCCATGCAGGCGGCGTATCCCTTGAATGGGGTTCTGCGTCGCATCCAGATACAATACCCTTCCGCCCAGAGCGAGCCCCGCGGCAGGAGATGCCCCGATACCGGCCTCGACATCCCATATCATAGCCGCGATGCCGTCAAACCGATACGCCGCCGACCCGGATAGATCAATCCCCCGGGTCGCGCCGCTGCATGCCGCCACCATGAGGATGATACCTGTCAAACAAAACCGGGTAGTCATTTTTCTAAACATATCGCGTTCGGAGTATTTCTCTTCGGCTGAATCCCGAACCCTCCAATCCTTCAACACTCCAACGCACCATTACTCCATTGCCTTCGCGTTACCAGAGGAGTTGGTTTCGATATATGCCAGCACTTCGCGGACCGCGCGATACACGCCGACACTGTTCCAATGAGCATCCTGCTTGAAATACAGTTGCGCCGGATCCTCTGCCGTGCGGTAATTCTCGCGCAGATCTATGAATGGTATGCGTGCTTCCTTCACACGCGGCACCAATTCCTCGAACATATACAGCGCAGGGGATGGTCCGTGGATCATACGGTTACGACTGGGAATCAGCAGAACCACGAAATTGACATTGTACTGGGCGGCCATGGCTTGGGCATCCTGTATGTATGCGAATGTCTTATCCATCAGTTTTGCACGCGAGAGTGTCTTGCCGGGGAGCTTGTTTCGAAACAGAGACTGCATGACCGAACGGTATGTATCATGCACGCGCGGCCATTGACGCAGGATATCGTGGGGAAAGCCGGTCTCGCGCGCCGGCCCGCACCAGGTGCCGCTGTGAAAATCAAACCATCCCATATTGGTGGCCTGCCACTTTTCGAAGTCCGGAATCAGGACGAACGAGACCTCGTTGACGGCATACACCGCCCACCTCGGGTTCAGGGACAGCCCGGGATCTTTCAGGGCAAGGTTGTATTGCGGCAGCGTGAACCGTCCGTGGGCAAGATTGTAATAGAAATACCCCTTGAGCGCGCAGTACTCGTGAAACAAGCCCTGCGCTCCACCGATGTACGATGCGCCCAGCCCGATGATATCGACCGGAACGCTGTCCCGCCGCATGGTGATTGCCGAGGGGGTGTTGGCAAAACCATACTCATCGGTGGTAAGCGCGCCGGCTGGGATATCCCCCCACGCAACGACAACGTCATCAGATGTGTCGATATCAGGTTCCCACAAGAACCCCAGGGTAGGATGTTCGCGCTGGTGGCGTTGAACTGCCAGCACTTCCTGAGATGGCTCGTATGGCTTTGGCCAGCCGACATGCGCCCCGGTGATCCTCCCGGTCTCCAGGTTACGTGACAGCTCCCAGTCAAGGGAGATGACCACTTGCGCGGAGAGGATCAGTATACAGAATACGGATGTCTTTACGGCAAACGTTGTCATAGTCACGCTAGAATTGCAGGTAGATGAAACCGGTGTTGTGCTCCGGCCGCAAGTTGACAATGGCAAGGACCAACACCGCATACACGGCCCATCGAACATACGACGGCCGGCGGCGCAGCCATTCAAGCGCCCCTTGTGCGCGCCGGATGTACTGCGCCGTGAACAGCACCGCGACAAGTATCGCGGCAAGGATAAGATCGTCGCTCCGGAAAACCGCGAGTGCTTCGGTGAATCCTCGATCGAGACCTTCGAAAAGGTGTTGAGTAATGTAGAGCGCATCGCCCACGGTCTCGGACCGAAAGAAAACCCACGAGAATGCCACTAGGTTGAATGTCAGTCCTACGCGCAGCGCGGTGACCACGCGCGGGTACGTGTTCAGCCGCACGGTCTGCGCGGCCCTGGAGAACGCGGGCGTAAGCAGGCGCTCGCCAACAAGGAACAGGCCATGCAAGCCGCCCCAGATAATAAATGTCCAGTAGGACCCATGCCAGAGCCCGCTGATCAGAAAAACAATCATCACGTTGCGCGTCCATTTCCACAATGCAACGCGATTGCCCCCCAAGGGAATGTAGACATAGTCGCGAAACCAGGTGCTCAACGATATGTGCCAGCGCCGCCAGAATTCGCCCACTGATGTCGCGGCATAGGGACGATTGAAGTTTTTCATGGTGGAAAAACCCAGGACCCGGGCCGCACCAATGGCCATGTCCGAGTATCCCGAGAAATCACAGTAGATTTGAAACGCATAGGTATACGTGGCCACTATCAGCGGCAGGCCCTTGTAATTCTCCGGAGCCAGGTAGACCCAGTTGACCACGACCGCGAGGTTGTCGGCGATTACCGCCTTTTTGAACAACCCCCACAGCATCAGCGCCAAGCCATCGGTGATGCGGCCGGCATCCACGGCATGCTTCCGGTCAAGTTGCGGCAGGAAATTGCCGGCCCGCTCGATAGGACCCGCGAGAATCTGGGGAAAGAATGAGACATATGTCGCGGTCTTGAGAAAGCTGTGCTCCGCCGGAGTCGCGCCGCGGTGGACGTCAAACAGGTAGCTCATTGTCTTGAAGGTGAAGAACGATATTCCCACCGGCAGTGCGAAGCGGAGAAGCGGGGGATTGAACGAAGAGTCTATCCGCCGGCCGAGCTGCTGCACGGTGTCGGCAAAGAAATTGTAGTACTTGAATGCAAGCAGCATACCGAAAGGTATGAGCATGGAGATAACAAGCCAGAAGGTGCGGCGCCGTTGAGACGACCGGTCGATTGCGAGCGCGCCGAAGTGCGCGGCAAATATGCAGGCAAAGAGTATGAGCAGGTATGATGGTTCCCACGAAGCATAGAACCACAGGCCGGCGGCAAGCAGCACGACGATTCGCCATGCCGCCGGGGTACTGAAATACACCACGGCAATGAGCGGGAAGAACCACAGAAAGTCGAGGGAGTTAAAAAGCATGATGCGTGCCGGCGTCCTGTTCGCGCGTGTGGTCTATTGTGTTTATCTGCCTGTCGCCTGCCGATAATGGGTAATCGTCTTCTTGAGGCCCTCCGTCAGGTTTGTCCGCGGCTGCCAGTTGAAGGTGCGGCAGGCCTTTTTGTTGTCAAGACGGTAGTTCCATAATTCGTTGTCGCGATACGGCAACGCCCCCGGTTTGATCTTATTATGCGCACCGGTAAGCTTCTCTATTTCAAGTGCCACCTCTTTCATGGTTGGGGCTGCGCCGCTGCCGACATTGTAGGTCCCGCTTATGTCACGCTTTCCGAGCGCGATGCGAAGCAGATCGACGAAATCGTCGATGAACACGATATCTCTGGCTTGATCGCCGCCGGTCATGGGAAACTCCTTGCCCTTGACAAGACTGGATACGCACGAGGGGATAAACATGCCTTCGTTCTGCCAGGTACCGTATAACACCCCGAGGCGGAAGATGACATATCCGATGCCGTATTTACGCGCGTAGAAGAGTATCAGTTCCTCGCTTATACGCTTCGACAGCGCATAGAAATTCTGCGGATCGGTTTGCATGTCTTCGGAATAGGGCGCTTTATTGCTGCCGTAGACCATGGCAGTCGACGGGAAAAAGAACCGTGCTTTATGTTCCCGCGCCGTTTCCAGCAGAAGGAACGTCGTATAGATGTTGGACTGCATGACAGAGAAATAGGTCTTCATGTCTTCGGCCTGCGACAAGACCGCGGCAAGGTGAATGATACCGTCGAAACTGAAATCGCGCCGAAGATTGTCGTTGAATTCCTTTGAAGAAACATCGCCTTCGAGGTAGGTGAGCGAACCGGCATCAAAGTCAACCGGACGGACAAGCATGTCCTGCATGTCGGTAGCTACGATAGAGAATGCCGGATCGGCGGCCAAGGCGTGTACGATATTCGTGCCGACAAATCCGTTGGCGCCGGTTATCAAGACGGTCATGCCCATACAGCCTCCTTTTGGCGGGCATCTTTTTCGTAGTCGCCGATATCTTCGCCGGTGCGGAGCAGGGATGCCTCGTGGTAGCCGCGGTACCAGTCCACGGTGCGGCGTATGGCCTCATCGGCGTTCCACACCGCCTCCCAGCCCAGTAGATCGTGCGCCTTGCTGCAATCGAGACGCAGCAAGCCTGCTTCGTGCGGCTGGTTTTTAAGCGATGGGAATTCGAATTCGGCCGCCGGCCAGCATTGTTTCACGGCCGTACACACATCACCGACCGTCAGGTTGTCGGTTGCCGGCGGTCCAAAATTGAACCCGTCGGCGGCCCGCGTGTCGCCCGCGAGCAGATGCTTCCCCAGAAGCAGATAGCCCGAAAGGCAATCGAGGACATGCTGCCACGGCCGCACCGAGGACGGGTTTCGTATGACGGTGTTATTGCCGGCCGCGGTTGCTTTCATGATATCAGGTATGAGGCGATCCTTTGACCAGTCACCCCCGCCGACAACATTGCCGCCCCGGGCGGATGCGATGAGTACCTGATGCGCCTTGCCATAGCCGCCTGGCGGCCAGTAGGAGCGGCGATACGCAGCAATGAGGATTTCGGCGCAGGCTTTTGACGAGCTGTAGGGGTCGTGGCCGCCCAGGCGGTCCGTCTCCCGATATGCCTGTTCGCGCTCAAGGTTTTCGTAAACCTTGTCGGTCGTGATGCACACAACAGCGCGCACTGACTGACACCGACGGGCAGCTTCGCACACGTGAAGAGTTCCCATGACATTGCTGTTATACGTTTCGATTGGATCTTCGTATGAATCGCGGACCAGCGGCTGGGCAGCGAGGTGAAAGACGATCTCCGGCCTGGCTTCACGCATGCTCCGGGATAGAAGCTCCAGGTCGAGCAGGTCGCCGATGACCGATGTCATGTCAGGCTTCACCGCATCGAAATGGTTGGGCTTTGTCGAGGGCGCGCGGGCATACCCCGTAACCTTTGCGCCGAGACGGGAAAGCCAGACCGAGAGCCATGACCCCTTGAATCCGGTATGCCCGGTAAGAAACACGGGCCTGTCCTGATATGTGCCCGAGAACGGCTGGTTCATCGACTGAAACCTTTCTGCGTATGGTGGGGGACTACGGGGTTACCAGATTTTCCATGGTGCTTTGTTTTCAGCCCACAGCCGGTTCAAGTTCACGTAGTCTTTGTAAGTATCCATGCAATGCCAGAATCCACCATGGCGATACATGGCAATATCTCCGGTTCGCACGAGTCGCTTAAACGGTGTTTCTTCGAGCACGGTATCGTCACCTTCAATATGATCGAACACCGAGCGGTCGAATACGAAGAACCCGCCGTTGATCAGGCCGCTCATGACCGGCTTTTCCCGGAACGACGAAACGATTCCGTCCCCGCCGGCTTCGACAATACCGAAGGTTGTGGGGAGGTGGACACCGGTCAGCGTGGCGGCTTTACCTTTCTCCCAGTGGTATCCGAACAGCGCATTGATATCCACGTCGCTGACTCCGTCACCGTACGTACAGAAGAACACGTCTTCGTCTATGTAGTTCCTGATTCTCTTGACGCGACCGCCGGTCATGGTGTTCTCCCCGGTGAGCGCGAACGTAAGTTCCCAATCATCAACGTCACGGTCGTCCGTTTCCTTTCCGGTAAACAGTTTGCGGTCGCGGTCCTTGATCTTCATGGTGAAATCGTGCGTGCGTGCGTGATAGTTCTCGAAGTAGTCGATGATTGCATCGCCCTTGTATCCCAGGCACAGAACGAATTTCTTGAGGCCGTAGAAGGAGTAGATCTTCATGATGTGCCACAGGATGGGTCTGCCGCCGATGTCGATAAGAGGCTTTGGGAGATTGTCGGCAACCCCCCGGATTCGTGTTCCCTGTCCACCGCATAGAATGACCACTTTGTACTGCGACAGGTCGATCATGACAATACCTTTTCCCTTTGCATGGTGAACCTGGAGAGCGCTTTTTTGAGCCATTAATATACACCCTTTGGGGCGACATTGTAAAAATAATCTGACAAAAAAATCATTTGGACAAAATACAGAACTATAACACCTTGAAAAAACAAGGAAAAAGGGACAGATGTCGTAAAAACATCTGCTTTCAACTGCGAAATGTGGTATATTGTGCGCGGAAGGGGGGCAGGCAAGATGGGGTGGCCCGGGCCGATGGAGAAATGAAGCCTAATATCCTTACCTATCTCGACTACCGGCTGTATCTCAGCGATGTGTTTGAGCATCTCAAGCAGAAAGATCCCCGATTTTCATACCGGGCGTTCGGCCGCATGGCCGACTCCCCATCCCCGAATTTCCTCCAGTTTCTCAAACAGCGAAAGCTCCACCTGTCGCAGCACTCGCTCGATGCGCTGGCGGCGTCCCTTGGTTTCAACGCGCGCGAAAAGCGCTACCTCGAGACACTGGTGCAGTTCGATCATGCAAAGACACACGAAGAGAAGGACCGCTATTTCAGGCAGGTTGTTTCGACTCGAGAATACGGTAAATTCAAACAACTTCAGGAAAGCCAGTATCGGTACCTGTCCCATTGGTACATGCCGGTGATTCGCGAGCTGATTACCTCTACGGCCTACAGCGGCGATCCCGCCTGGATTGCCGAGCGCATCGTCCCGCAGATTAGCGTGAGCAAGGCCCGCAAAGGCGTAGTCTTGCTCGAGAAGCTCGGCCTGATACGTCACGACGAGGAAACAGGAAGGTGGGAACAGAACGATCGCGTGGTACGTACTCCTTCGGAAGTTATCGCGGTGGCGGTGGTGAAGTACTACCGAAGTATATTCGCTTTGGCCAGTGATTCCATGGAGCGGTTTCATCATACGCAGCGTGATGTGCGTGGTGTTACTGTGGGCGTTTCAGCGGAAACCTACCGGCGAATTAAAACCCGGATGGAGTCTTTCTGGAATGAGATCATGGCCATGGCCAGTGAGCCCCAGGAGGTCGGCCGCGTCTATCACGTGGGTTTGCAGGTATTTCCTCTTTCAGAGGACATCAAGGAATGAATATCTCGAAATTACTTGGTATAGGCCTCTTCCTGCTCGTGCTCTCATACGTGCGGTGCACAACCGGTGGCGGTGATGACATCGCCGGGGGGACGGGCACGGGAAATCCCACGGGTGGGGGCAAGGCGGTGGTGGCGCTTCTGGCCGACACTTCCGCGGATTCCGCATCCATGTCCAAGACCCCTGCACAGGACGCGGGGCCTGGTCCCATGCCGCCTGTGGACTTGCCGATCGACCCGTTCCCGGTTACCGATGACGACAGTCTGGCGTTTACCGTTACGTCTGCGGTGGTCACGGTCCAAGCCCTTTATTTCGTTCCCGCCGCCGGGTTTGACTGCAGTACTCTCACCGAAGACACGCAGGGTGTTTCTTGTGATTCCAACGGCATCAGGCTCGACGGCCCGTTCGAGTTCGACTTGCTCGCGGGAACGAGTGAACCCGGTATCGACTCGCTCATGCTTCCAGAAGGCGAATACGAAGGCCTCGGATTGTTACTCCGTGGAGACAGCATCAGTACTGTCGGAAACAGCGGCTGGCCCATCCAGCTCGCGGGAACGTTTACGTACGAAGACACGATGCACAACTTCACCATACTGGCAGATGCCGATCAGCTCGCGATATACAGAGAGCCCGGCGGTCCGTTCACGGTCAAATCCGACACGGTAACGCATTTCGTCGTACGACTCCATACGCCGCACTGGCTCGAGTCACTCGCAATACAATCGTGTCTGGCGGATCAGAACATAGCGTTCGACACAGACGGAACGCTGACCATTGGGCCGAACACGGGCGCGGGACCATGCGTGGGTTTGCATGCACAGGCTCGAGCCAATGTTCTGAATTCGGGAAGACTTGAGATCTTTTGAAAACTACAATCACCGAAAGCGCCGCTTTCGCCCGGCCAGAGCGGAGTAACGTGCATCATCAATTGCCTGCGGGCCTCTTCGTGTGTCGGCATCTGGTGCTCGTTGCGGCGTTTCTGGTCACTGCCCGTCAAGGGGACGAGTTCCATCGTCAAGCTCCCCGTTTCGGCGGCGGCATGGCCGTGCAGGCGGGATACGTGAGCCTTGAGAATTCCGCCGGATGGTTTGACGGGCCAATGCTCGGGCTTGGCGGCAGGCTTCACGTCTACCTGCCCGGGCCGTTTCGTGTTGGTGGAGGAGGCGCATCGGTACGGCTTTCGTATGGACATGACGGGGTCGATGATAGCGAAGTCCGCATTGGATACGGCGGTATGACTGCCGAGCTCACGCACCGCATTTCCACGTGGCGCTTTTCCGCCGGAATGCTTGCCGGCGGCGGCCGATATCGCAATGTTCATGTATTGTCCAAGGAACGCGGCGGCACGGCGAATGTCCTTCTTGACAATCGCACCACATTTCTGCTCGCTCCTCTGGTGACGTTCGAATACATGGTTTCTCCGGCCATTTCTCTCATGGCCATGGCCGATTTCCTGTGGGGCCCTGATCTGGGAGAAAGAAGACATCTTGGCGGGCCCAAGCTGCATGCCGGCATATTGTTCAACCGATGAAGCTCATGCTCCCCGGGCATTGCCGTACGCGGGCACTGCAAACAGCTCGTTGACGCTCACGGCCCGAAGGCCCCTTCTTTCGATAGCCTCGAGCAGGCGGTTTACATTGTCAAGAACCTTTTCCTTGAGCTCACGGCGGGGCAAGCAGTCGTGCAGCATGATTACTTCGCCGGGGTCGGCGAGCGCGCGAAGCTCCTTCAACCGGCCTTCGCGGCGATTGCCGGCATCTCGTGCGGACCTGCTCCAGCCGATGCAGGTCATGCCCAGCGTATCGAGCGCTTTGCCGAGATGCGGGTTGGCCAGCCCTACCGGCGGGCGATAGAGGGCGGGGGCCTTCCCGGTGATGCCGGCGATACTGTCTCGCGCGGCACCGATTTCGCGGATCATCTGCCTGGTCAGCCGGAAATTCGCCAGCACCGAATGCGTGAGATCGTGACACGCGACCGTATGTCCCTCAGCGACCATGCGCTTCACCAAGTCCGGATGCTTCTCGGCCGCTGCGCCTACCACGAAAAACGTGGCAGTGGCGGCATGGCGTTTCAGGAGGTCAAGAATCGCCGGCGTCAACTCGGGATCAGGGCCGTCATCGAACGTCACCGCCACCATATGTTCTTCGGCAGGCGCTCTGAACAACGCGTGGCAGAAAAACTGCGCCCGAATATCGAATACGCCCCAGAGAAACACGGGCACGTGCGCGATCATTCCCACCGCCAGGGCGATACGCTGGTCCGGCGCGAGCACCATGGCGACCGCAAACGTGCACAGGGAAACCAGCCAGAGGTGAAAGGGCCTCAGAGACATAGCGACACCAGGGCGGCGGCTCGCGCGGAGGGGGAATACGACCCGGCCCCAAATTCGCCCGTGTGACGATTGCGCAACCACGCATCGACGCACAGCGCGGGCTTGAGAAAGGAGTCGGATGTTTCATCGAGCGGGCTGAGTGTCCGCGGATCCATACCGGCGCCCGCGGCAAGCGCAGCACATGCTTCCATCGGATTGCCGTTGCCCGCGGCAGACGGCCCGACCGCGGCGATGCAGGGCTCTTTGCGGGGGGCCGGCGCATCGAGCACCAGCGCAACCGCGGCCTCGTCCCAGCCCTCGGCCAGATACGCGCGGCAGTCATTTGACAAGTACGGGAGCACCTGCTGCATGAGCGCGATGTTCTCGTCGACGATAACGACCAGGACCGGACACTCTTCCGGCGATAAAAGGGAAGCCGTCACGATGCTCGATGCCAGCGTGTTTTGTCCCTCGCATACAGTCAGGTTGGGCCCGTCGATCTTGAATTCGAGCGCGAGCTTGCCGGCCATGCTGTTGTGCACGGAGGCGATGAAATGACGCGGCGACCCGAACCCGTCCTTGAATACCCCGTCAAGATATCCGCGTGTCTCATCCAGCGCGCCCAGGGCGGTGCCGCATACGATTGACTTGGAAGCTTTGCCGGCGCTATCAAGCGCGCGTTTCGATGCGACATAGGCGAGCTGCCATATGCGCGGATCGCGGCGCTTCAGTGATGCCGGGAGGGAATCTTTCCACCCGGTTTCCCTTTCAGGAACGACAGAGCCGTGGGAGAGTATAGGAAGGTAATTCATACTGCAAATCAAGGGTATGGGGCGGCAGCTTTTTTTTGACTGGTATTCTGGAGGGGCCCGTCCGGCCCTTCTTCCTTGGCAAACACAACTGCTGCATTGTTCCCGCCGAAACCAAATGAGTTCTTGAGGACATACTTCAAGTCGGCCGGACCTTTTGGGGCGGGAGTCGCATGAATCGCATCGTCTATCTGATCGAATCCGCCTGTTGCGGGAATGATTCCTTCCTGTATCGCGCGGACGGCAAATACCGCCTCGAGTGTGCCCGATGCCGCCAGGGTGTGACCGAGGGTACGTTTCATCGAGCAAAACGGGGGAAGTTCGTCGAACACGGCGCGCATCGCGGTTATCTCCGAAACATCGTTGTCGGGCGTGGCTGTCCCATGTGCGGCGACAAGGCCGATCGCGCCCGGCTCGATGCCTGCTTCACGAAGTGCCCGCTGTATTGCCAGCCGCGCGCCGCGCCCCTCGGGATGCGGGGCGGTCATGTGATGGCAGTCGGCGGATGCGCCCCACCCGGCCACGGATGCGTGCGGCGTACAGCCCAGTTTGCCGGCCGCGTTCCTTGATGCGAGCAACACCGCGCCGGCCCCCTCGCCCAGGCTGATACCCACGCGCCGTTTGTCAAACGGCTTGCACCCGTCGAAATCGATGAGCATCAGACTGGCAAAGCCGCGGACCGTCAGCATGGCCAATGCATCACTGCCGACGGCAAGGCAGAGATCGTAGGCCCCCTGGTCCACCAGGCGTTTGGCCATGCCTATCGCGTGAAGGCCTGTTGAGCATGCCGTGGAAATCGTGTGAAATCCGTGGGCGCCGACGAGCCGCGCGACCGTGCCCGCTGTTGCCGTGGGCTCGTGATATGCCGCCTGTGCGGCGGCGTGACGGACATACTCGGGTTTCTCCCGAAGTACCCGGTAGAATTGTTCTGACCGTGTCAGGCCGCCGATCGTGGTGGCCAGCACCAGGCCCAGCCGGAAGCCGCCCGCATCCGGGATGTCCATGAGCGCTTCCTTCGCGGCCCACAGCGCAAATGCCGATGTGGCATCGGGAGTCTTATCGCCTATGCGTATTTCGGGTTTTTGCGGTACCTGCCCGCACAAAGGGATCTGCTTGAGTCCGCTGTCAAGAACGGTGAGGGGTGTCAGACCATCTTTTCCTTCCGCAACCGCCTCAAAGCCGTTGTCAACCCCATAGCCGGCGGCGCAGACCGCGCCCGTGCCGATGACAGGGACATATGCCGTGGTGCTGGACAATGCAGGAACGCTCTGGATTGTGTCACCGGAGCGGGCCGGTGAACGGGATTACGTTTGCGGACGGTTCTTTTCGATGTATTCGGCCAGCGCGCGCACCGATGAAAACACCTGGCGCCCCACGTTAACATCAGGGACCGTCACGCCATATTCCTTTTCGAGAAGGACCAGAAGTTCAAGTGTGTCTATGGAATCGAGTCCCAGGCCTTCCCCCACCAGGCGCGCATCCGGGTCGATGTCGTCGGGGGTGACATCGGACAGGTTCAACGTTTCGATTATCTGTTCCTTGAGTTTGGCGATGAGTTCGTCCATTAACTGTCCTTCTGTAGCGAAATACTTCCCGCAAAGCCCTGAGCGTTGAGATTGCGGGAGAAATCCTGACGTTGTGCCGCAGCGGCAATCATTTCAACAAAATACGATTCTTCCGTGCCCGCGGGCACGTCCGAGGCGAAATCGCCGTCGACTGCCAGGCGCATGTTCAATCCGGAGTCGATGCGATCGGCGGTGAGAAGCCAGGCCCAGGAGTGCGGCTCGGTGGATTTGTCCGGCGGGACCAGTGCCGATTCCAGGTCTTCACGGTCGGTCCCGTTTACCGACAGGACAAGCATGCCTGTCGCTTTTTTACTCGCCAGAGCGCTTAGCGCGCAATCGAGCGCCCAGAAACCGGGCGCCCTTCCGCCGACAACCACCCTGTTGGGCCCCTTGAGCTTGAACCGGATGGCGACTTCGGCCACGGCTGACGAAGGCAGCGTGGCAGAGAAATACGCCGGACGGGGAAAGCCTGAGGCAACCGACTCCATATAACGGATATCGGTCGACAGCGAGCCAAATGCGCTCCCCATACTGATGCCGATGCGGGAATGGTCTTTACGGTCCAATTGGGAAAACACGAGCGCGGCCGCGCTGAACGCAAGACGGTCCGCGACCTGCAACTTACCGAACCCTGTGAATGGCTGCTCCCATACCTGGCTGCGCTTCACATCAAGCGGGCCTGATTGGCCCTGCTCCCACGGGATCCGCTCACGTTTTGTTGTGTAGATGCCCTCTGTGCAAAGTGCTGCCGCGGCCTGAAGGTATGCTTGTCGTTTCATGCCCCGGCCTCCTGCACGACTATCCCTGCGTTGACCCCGCCGAATCCCGCGGACAGACAGAGAATCGAGGTACCGCTGATTGGCTGGGGCCGGTTCGACACCGGAATCGGTTCGTCCACTCCGTGCCGTTCGTAACCCGATGTGGGCGGGAGGCCGCGTTGCTTGAGAAATTCCGCGGCAAGAAGCATTTCGACAAGCGAGCCGGCCCCGCTGGTATGCCCGATAGCGCCTTTGAGAGATGCGCATGGCGGGCAGGTATCGCCGAACAACCGGTAGATCGCCTTGGCTTCCATGGCATCGTTATACGGCGTGGCCGTGCCGTGGCACTTGACCGCTCCTATCGACCGGGGATCGATACCGGCATCCGCGAGCGCCGCGCAGGCGGCGCTGTGCAGGCCTTCGCCGGTACGCGACGGTCCGGTGCGATGGTTTGCATCGTTTGAAGAGCCTGCGCCGGCAACAACCATGTCGCCGGGCCGGGGTTCCCGGAATGACAGCACGGCAACACCGGCGGCTTCACCGAGGCTGAGCCCGTCGCGCGCGGCATCGAACGGCCGTGCCCCGGTTGGCGATAATGCCGACAAGGCGTGAAACCCCGTGGCAACGAACCTGCACAGGCTTTCCAGCCCGAAGAGCACGGCATGGGAAAAGCGCCTGTCTTCCAAAAGTTCTTTGGCCAGCTCGACAGCGATTGCGCCGGATGCGCAGGCATTTGATATGCTGACGATCCGGTCAGGTTGCAGCCCAAGCAGCCGACAGGCCTGTTGCGCCTGGGCATCGAGAAGCGGGGACACATCGACGCGCGAAGTTCTTTCGGAAACGACATCTTCGAGCGAGTGGATATCACCTTTTGCGCTGCAATAGATGAATATCATGCGGCCGGCCGGAAGACCGTCAAGATCGATATTCGAGCCAAGCAGCCGCGCGCAGGTCCTGAGGTCCCGGTCTTTACAGTTTGCGAACGGGGCGTAGGCGGTAGGAACATCAAAGCAGGGGCCGGGCCTGAGAGCGCTCTTTCCGCCCAGGAGGGCCTCCACGGAGTGAGCAATGTCTCCGAGAGAAGTGAGTGCGGCGGCTTGCTCTATGACAACGGCTTCGTTCATCCTTGGTACGGGCTGGGAGGCCGGCGGAAGGAAAATCGATTGAAAATACTTCCGGCCCGGTTTCCTCGACAGGCCCAATTGCGCCCGAAACCGTTGCCTGGGGCCGGGGGAGCATTCGCATACATCATTTATATTTGTCCCTGCCTGTTCCCGACGCATATACCCCAGATAATGCCACGTGCCTGATTTCTCCGGTGGGATGCTGCTCATGCTTGATATCCAGATTATTCGCGAAAATCCAGACCTGGTCAGGAAGGCTTCGGCCGACAAGAAGGACCCCGCTGAAGTCGACCGGATTCTTGCGTTGGACGAGAAGCGCCGGTTGCTCATCAAAGAGACCGAAACGCTCAAGAGCGATAGGAATAGCGCATCAAAGGAGGTCGCCCGTCTCAAGAAACAAAAGGGCGATGCCTCCGCGCTGATTGCGGAGATGAAGCGGGTTTCCGACCGCATCAAGGAGCTTGACGGGCAGTTGGCGGGATTAGAGGGCGAGCTTCGAGAGCTTATGATCAGAGTGCCCAACCTGCCGCATTCGAGTGTGAAGCACGGGGAGAGCGCCCGGGACAACGAGATACTCTCGGAGTGGGGCGAGGGGCCGGCGTTTGGTTTCGAGCCGCTCGATCATCTGCAGCTCGCATCGCGGCTTGACATTATCGATTTCCCGCGCGGCGCCAAAATTGCCGGCACGGGTTTCGGCGTGTATAAGGGCATGGGAGCCCTTCTCGAGCGCGCGCTCATCAATTTCATGCTCGACACCCATACCCGCGCGAACGGGTACCGGGAGGTATTCCCGCCGTTTCTTGCCAACCGGGAGAGCGCGTTCGGCACGGCGCAACTGCCCAAGGCGGCGGATCAGATGTACCTGATTGGGGATGATAATCTATTCTGCATTCCGACGGCCGAAGTGCCGGTAACCAATCTTCACCGCGATGAAATCCTCGATGGGGCCGTGCTGCCGATACGGTACTGCGCCTACAGCGCCTGTTTTCGCCGGGAGGCCGGCTCGTGGGGAAAAGACACCAAGGGCTTTTTGCGGGTTCACCAGTTCAACAAGGTAGAGCTCGTAAAATTCACCCGCGCTGAAAACTCCTATGAAGAGCTCGAATGCCTGACCCGCGATGCCGAGGGCATTCTCGAAGCGCTCAATCTCAGGTACCGCCGTGTCGGGCTATGCGATGCCGATCTTTCATTCGGTTCCGCCAAGACCTACGATCTCGAGGTGTGGGCGCCGGGCGAGCGGGCCTGGCTCGAGGCATCATCCTGCAGCAATTTCGAGGATTTTCAGGCCCGCCGCATGAACCTTCGGTACCGTCCCGAAGGCGGCGGCAAGCCCGTGTTCGCGCACACCCTGAACGGCTCGGGCGTGGCGACTTCCCGGGTCATTGTCGCCCTTCTCGAAACGTACCAGACCCGAGAGGGTAACGTGCGGGTTCCTGACGTACTTCGCCCGTACATGCACGGCTCTGAGGAGATTTGCCGCTCGTGAAAGGGTTTCTCAACCGGCTGGTCCGCGCGCCGCGGCTGTACATGTTCTTCATGAAGATCAGCCCGTTCTCGGGAAGGTATCTCTTCCTGGTGGTATGCATACTGGGGCTTATCTGGTACGCGGTATACACGAAGTATATCATCGGCCGTCTCGAGGAGGATGCCACCAGTGTTACGCGTACCTATGCCGAGCTGATTCGCGCGGCCATCTCCGAGCAGATGAGCTACGAGCAGATTAACGTGGTGTTCGAAAGGATCATTCGCGATTCGGATATTCCTATCGTCGTTACCGACACCGCCGGGGTCCCCACCATGTGGAAGAACATCGTGGTGGGGCCGTTCTATTCCCGGCGGGAAATCGCGCCCGATGACACGTCGGCCGAGGCACGGCGGCTGATCCGCCGGCAGATGAAGCGTTTCCGGAGGTCGTACGAGCCAAAGGAATTGACGCTGAGCGAAACAAATGCGAGCATCGGTTATCTCATCTACGGCGACAGTCTTCTTATCCGAAGCCTGTCGTGGATCCCGTATCTCGAAATCGCACTGGTGGCGGCGTTCGGCGTTTTCGTGTATCTGGCGCTTCACAATATCCGCATTACCGAACGCAGCAATCTCTGGGTCGGGCTCGCCAAGGAGACCGCGCACCAGCTCGGCACGCCGATATCATCGCTGATGGGCTGGGTGGAGTACATGCGCTCGGTCGACGACCCGGAGGGCGAGATTGACCCGCAGGCATTCATGGGTCAGCTCCAGAGAATATGCGACGATATGGAGAACGATCTCAACCGCCTGCGGACCATCACGAACCGTTTCAGCCAGATCGGTTCCGCCCCGGCCCTGACACCGCACGACGTGAATGCCATTATCGAAGATGCCATGAAGTATTTCCGGAAGCGCCTGCCGCTTCTGGGCAAGCACATCCAGATTCGCGCCGACCTGCATCCCATTCATCCTGCGGCAGTCAACCGCGATCTTCTGGAGTGGGTTTTTGAGAACCTGTTCAAGAATTCTGTCGACGCGATAAAGAACGAGGACGGGCTTATCGAGGTGCGGACCGAGTATATCGAAGTCGACAAAATGGTCCGCGTGTATCACAGTGACAACGGGAAAGGCATTTCGTGGGAAGACCAGAAGAAGGTCTTTTCGCCGGGATACACCACCAAGAAGCGGGGATGGGGGCTGGGGCTCACGCTCGCCAAGCGCATTATCGAAGACTACCATCGCGGCCGCATTTATGTGAGCTGGTCACAGAAGGGGCGCGGCACGGTATTCTGTATTGACCTGCCTGCCAGCACTGCCGCGGGCGCGGGGAAGTCCGGGGCCGGCGGGCCCGAAGCTGCCAGGAGCTTGACAGCGGAGAGCGCCGCGGCGGCATCGTAGTGCCGGGCGGCGGGATGAGGGGGAATGTTATGGCAATGTCACGCAAGAAAGTGTTGTGGGTCGATGACGAGATCGAGTTCCTCCGGTCTCATATCATGTTCCTCGAAACCCGGGGGTACAGTGTCACGCCGGTATTCAATGGCGACGATGCGCTGCACATCCTCCATGAACAGCCCGAGGGATTCGATATCGTACTGCTCGACGAGCAGATGCCCGGCAAGGACGGGTTGACCGTCCTTGAGGAAGTCAAGGACTTTCTGCCGGACCTTCCGGTGGTCATGGTGACCAAAAGCGAGGAAGAGCAGGTGATGGAAGATGCCCTGGGCATGAAGATCGACGGATATCTCACGAAGCCGGTGAACCCGAGCCAGATCCTTTCCGTGTGCAAGCGCCTGCTCCATTCCCGCCAGATTATATCGTCACAGGTGAGCCAGCGCTTCGTGCGCAGCTTCTCGGAAACCCGCACTGCCCTGCAAAGCCCGCTGGATGCGCCCGGGTACATGAGTATTTACGAGAGCCTGGTCAAGTGGGATTTCGAGCTGGAGAAGGTCGAAGACGAGGGGATTCGTCAGACCCACGCCGGCCAGAAGTCGGATGCCGACGTACAGTTCGGAAATTACTACATTGAGAATTACATGCAGTGGCTGAATGACAAGACGGATGCGCCGGTGCTTTCCCCCGATGTGCTGCGGACATATGTGGCGCCGCGTCTGAAGGCCGGCGAACGCGTATATCTCATGGTGTTCGACTGCATGCGGCTCGATCAGTTCATGGCGGTTGAACCCCTCCTAAAAAAGCACTTCAACGTGGAACGTCATACCTACTGCACGACCATCCCGAGTTCTTCGTCGTACACGCGCGCGGCCCTGTTTGGCGGGACGGATGCGCTCGATATCGCCACCCGTCATCCGGATCTGTGGAAAGCCCGTGACAGTCACGAGAGCGGCGGCGGCACGCTCGAAGAGACACTGCTGCGGGAAAACCTTGCCCGGGAAGGCCTCGAGCTGGGCGATGCGCTCCAGCATTCGACGATACGGAACATGGCGGACAGCCAGGAGGTACTCGGCAAGGTAGGGGACTGGCGCGACAAGCGGCTGGTATCGATGGACATCAATTTCGTCGATATGCTGATTCAAAGCCGTGATACATCCACGGTCATACAGGAGATAGCGCCCGATGAGCCCGCGTTTCGGCGCCTGACGCATTCGTGGTTCCAATACTCAAATGTCTACCAGGTGCTCAAGGAGCTTTCGCGGCAGGAATGCACCGTTATCCTGACTACCAGCAACGGCAGCGTGCTGTGTACCAGAGGAACCGAGATCTACGGAGACACCTCGACAGACAAAAACCTTCGATACCGTTTCGGCGACAAGATCACGTGTGATGAGCGGCATGCGCTGTTTATTTCGGAGCCCGCGCGGTTCAAGCTGCCGGCGGCTACGCCGGAAACGGTCGGGATTATCCTCAAGGAGAACTATTACTTCATTCTCCACGATAAGTTCGAGAACTACCAGAAGCAATACTCCAACACCTTCCAGCACGGCGGCATTTCCATGCAGGAGATCATTGTGCCGCTTGCCGTGCTCACGCCCCGGTAGCCGGCGCTGTCGAATCATGGAGATACGCTCTCAGAGCGTGGGAGAAACACGGGCGGTGGGCGCGCGTATGGCAGCGCAGGCATCGGCCGGTGAAACGTACGGTCTGGTGGGTCCCCTCGGCGCCGGCAAGACCGAATTTGTCCGCGGATTTGTCGCGGCGCTCAATCCCGTCGCGGCCGTGCGCAGTCCGACATTCACGCTGGTAAACACCTACGAAACGCATGCATTCCCGGTCCATCATTTCGATTTCTACCGGCTTGGCGATCCCGATGAACTCGGTGAGATCGGGTTCTGGGAATACGTCGGCGCGGACGGTGTCTGTCTTATCGAATGGGCCGATATGTTTGTCGAGGCGCTTCCCGGGAATATCCAGATGATCGGGTTTCGCGATGAAGGGGAGGGCAAACGCGTTCTCGAGATTGACCGGCCGGATGACACGCCTTCTGCCTCGCAGACCATATGACCCGGCGGGATTCAGACAGGGCACCCAGCCTGCAGAAAGCGCCGACACCCGGCCCCATGGAGTTTTTCGACAGCCTGTTAGGGGCACACGAAGCAGAATACGTGCTATGGAAATCAAGAGCCTGTCGAAAAATTTGAGCCGTGACGAACTGGGCATCTGGCGATGTGCCCGCCGCGCGCCCGTATCGTATCCCGCGGACGGTCATGCCAGGTGCTTTCCAGTGGAAGATGCCTCGTTCTGGTTTCGCCACCGCAACCAATGCATTGTCGCCGCGATACAGCGGTTCCCGCCGGGGGGTACTATCCTCGATATCGGCGGCGGCAACGGCATTGTTTCACGAGGCCTGATCGATGCCGGTTTCGATACGGTGTTGCTGGAACCGGGCGCGGACGGCGCGCGCAATGCCAAGGCCAAACGGCGCATTCCGGAAGTCATCTGCGCGACGCTGGCGGAAGCGGACCTTTCTCCGGGAGTCGTGCCGTCTGTCGGGCTGTTCGACGTGCTGGAGCACATTGAAGACGACCGGGGTTTTGTCCGGGACATCAGCGAAGCCCTTCTTCCCGGCGGCATGCTGTACGTTACCGTGCCCGCTCATCCGTCATTGTGGTCGGCCTACGACATTGAAACCGGTCACTACCGCCGGTACCGAAAACGTACGCTTACCGCGGTCCTTGGGGATGATTTCGATGTTCTGTACTTCACGCATTTCTTCATGCCGCTGGTCGTGCCGGTGATTATCCTTCGTACCATTCCATTCCGTCTCGGCCTTGTTCGCCGGACGGACAGCGTGGGCTCCCCGCGGGAGCATGGCATCCAGGGAGGGCCGGTGACCGGCATGCTGGGGTGTCTTGTCAGAAAAGAAGCGGGAAGGTTGCGTCAGGGCCGATCGATTGGAATCGGTACCAGTTGTCTTGCAGTGGCCCGCAAGCGCAAGGCGTGAGCCGCCCGGGGGCGACGCTCAGCCCGCTGTTTCTTTCCCGGGCTTACACAACCGTCCACCCGCCATCCACGAGCACAGCCGAGCCGGTCTGATAGCTGCATGCCGGCGAGCAGAGATAGAGGAGCATGCCGCGGAGCTCATCGGGATTTCCCCACCGGGCCATGGGCACCGCGCTCACGAATGCCCTGCTATTGCGTTCGTCTTCGAGAAGGGGGGCGTTCATGGGCGTGGTAAACGGTCCGGGACACAAGGCGTTGACACATACGTTGTCGCGGGCCGCTTCCAGGGCAAGGGTGCGTGCGAGTCCGAGGATAGCGGTCTTTGACGAGGCATAAGCGGCCCGGCCGGCAATGGAAATAAACGAAAGCGCCGAGCCCAGAAAGACAATCCGTCCCTGCTTTCGTTGCCGCATGCCGGGAAGGATAGCCTGGGCCACCAGAAACGAGCCTTTCAGGTTCGAATCGACCAGCGTGTCCCAATCTTGTTCGGTAAGCTCCTGCGTGTCCTTGCGGATATTGATGCCCGCGCAGGTGACAAGTATATCGACAGGGCCAAGCTCCTCTTCCACGCTGGATAGCAGCCCCTGGATATCCGCCTTTTTGGTGACATCGGCCCCCGCGCCAAACGTTCTTGTCCCGCTGAAATCGGCGATCTCTCGCGCGACGGCGGCGGCGTGGTCACTGCTTCGGCTGCACACGGCAACGTGAGCGCCGGCCCGCGCGAGTGTCTCGGCAAACGTCCTGCCCAGACCGCGAGACGCGCCGGTTACCAGTGCCACACGGGCGGAAAGGTCGAACAGCTCGTCAAACAAAGAATCGTCCGCCACGAATGCCCCTTTTCAAATGCCGGACTTCGGGGTCGTTACTGCAACTTGCCCGCCAGCCAGGCGATGTTTTCGGTAAACCTGTCGACCGTCTGCAGGCCCTCGTCATCGCCGGCAACATCGCCGGGTCCCTTGCCGAACGCGATATTCCAGTAGCTGGAGCCGGGAACGATCATGTCGTTGATGGTGAACCAGTAGAGAATCTGCGCGTAGGTGAAATTCTGGCCGGCCCTGCGGGCGACCGCGATAGGCCCGCCGATTTTGCGCGAGAAAATATTGCCGTTGCCGCGCGAAACATAGCCGGCGCGATCGAGAAGTGCCATGGTTTCGGGTGTCGCGGAACCGAAATACACCGGTGAGCCGACCACGAGGATGTCTGCCGATTTCATGGCATCGAATACCTCGTGGAAATCATCGGTCTTGATGCTGCACGTAAGGTCCCTCGTCTTCCGGCAGGTTCCGCATGCCGTGCATCCGCGGATTGTCTTGCCCCGCAGCGAAACCACCTCGGCATCGATGCCGGCTTTGCGGAGGCGGTCCGCGCATCGCGTGACCAGTGTTTCGGTATTGCCGCCCGCGCGCGGGCTTCCGCTGATCAGGACCGCTTTCATGTGTCACTCCTCATTTTTGGACGGACCGTTTTTCGGACAGGGTAAAAACATACTATTGTGCACCCGGATGCGGCGGCCAGTTTGTATTCGGCAACGCGGCCACCTATTTTGGGGGTCGCCATTCGCAAGGAAGAATCTCCAACAAGGGAGGGACGCGTATGAATCGCGATGATGCGAAGTATTCCACATTCGCGCTGGTACAGGAAATGATGGACACCATCGATGTTGTCCGGGGTTTCGATCACGCGCAGGCTGAGGCGGTCGCAAAGAAAGTGAAAGCGGCCGGCCGGCTGCTCATGGTGGGGGAGGGCTCCAGCCGGATATTCCCCGCGAAGAACGCAATCCGCAAGGCGCTCACCTGGGGGGCGGACACGGTTTTGCAGACTGAAGGCTCACGGCAGGCCGCGCAGTATGATCTTTCGAAGTATGCCGTGTTCTGCGCTTCGAATTCCGGCCGCACGAAAGAGGTCATTGCCCTGGCGAAGAAACTGAAGGCCGAAGGAAACAGGAACGTGTTCGGCTTGTGCGCCAACGCGGGCACCACGCTCGAGGCCGAAGTTGCGGAGACGTTCGTACTGAGGTGCGGCTGGGAGCAGGCGATCGCCGCCACCAAGAGTGTGGTCGAACAGGCGCTGTTCTACGAATCCATGCTGCGGCACATGACCGGGAAGGGGCCGTGGGCGGACGGGCTTGCGGAGAAAGTCGAAGAAGCCCTTACCATGCCGATAGATTCGGGAATCATTGACATCGCCAAGGCCGCAAGCGTGCGATACTTTGCGGGCTACAACGACGGCGTTGCCGAGGAGCTCAGGCTCAAGACCAATGAGATCACCCGGAGCAAGTCCGACTATCTCGAAGGCACGTATGCCGTGCACGGGGTAGAGGAAGTCATGAGCAAGGATGACATCGTATTCGTGATTGATCCCATGCCAAAGGAGCAGGACAAGTTCAAGGAGGTGCTTGCGGATGGCGTCGGACTCACCGTGGTTGCCATCAGCGACCGCGACACGCCGTTCACCACGGTCCGCATCCCCTCGGCGGGCGACATGAATCCCTTTGTCAGCTTGTGCGCGGGATGGAATATTCTCGTGGAGACGGGCCTGGCACTCGGGATCGATCTTGACAAGCCCGAGCGCGCCCGCAAAGTCGGCAATGAGTTTGTGGGCTGAGGGCCGGTGTTGGCGAAACACGGGCACCGCCTCCCGGGAGGGAGGCGGTGCCCTTCTGCTGCGTGACAGGCGCGGAGGACCCGCTTAATCCCTGGCCTTGATTCCCTTTACCTGTTTCACGAATGTCTCGGTTTCCTGCTTGACCTGTTTGACAAAGCTGTTGTCGCTGATTGTGCCGATGGCGGCTTTCTGCTCGCCCGCGCTCCGGTAGGTCGCCTGGCGAAAGGGGTTGGTGAAATCTTTCGCGCGACTCGTGCGCACCCGGTCCCGTATCACTTTCTGAATGCGAACGGCCTCATCGAGCGCATGCCGCCACTCGGTACGCGAGAGGCGGGAAACACCGAGCAGGTCGCGCAGTGTTGCATATGCGTGGCGTGCCTTGAGCAGCGGGTAGCGCTCCCAGAGACGGTCGTAGGCCTGATGAATGTGGTCCCAGGTCTTGAGCCTGCCGCTGCCGATATCGGCGCGGAGCCTGGTAACCGCGGATTCGGGCATGAGTTGACCGCCAAGGTTGGCCCATCGTGTCTCGCGCTTTCCTTTCAGGGCGGTGGCAAGCGTTGCGCGTGTCGCTGAGGGATTATCGATCATATATGCGAGGACGTTTTTGACCGCATAGTATGTGAGCATTTCGCGATACGCATGGTATCCCTCGCGCGCCTTCAGCACGAGAACCGCGCGTTCGGATTTCTCGATATTCTCGGCGATGATTTTCAGGCGGGATGTTTGTTTCTCGGGGCCCGCAAGGAGCTTTCTGCCCATGGCGGCGAGGGCATCGTCCTTTTTTGGGCCCGCGGATGTGCTG
>WJMI01000336.1 GCA_014728015.1 Chitinivibrionales bacterium
GCCCAAAGCTCCGGGCCCTGTGCCGCAAAGGCCGCCGGCCGGCTTTCCGCCGCCGCCGCCGCCACCCCGGCCATCCGCGCCGTCCGGGTACGGGCCTGCCGGTCCTTTACAACAACCGCCGCCACCACCCCGGCCGCAGGCGCCGGAGCAGGGGCCGCCATCATGGGTCCAGCAGCAGCCACCTTCGTATGCTCCGCCCCCGCCGCAGGCACCCCGGCCGTCACCAGCGCAAATGCCCGATTTTGGAGGACCCGGCGGAGCCGGAATGCAGCCTCCGGCAGAACGGCCTGCGCCCGCGTTCGACACGCCCGAAACCAGGCGGCCCGGCCCGCAGCCAGTCGCGGATTTCGAAATCGGCGAAAGGCCGGCGCGGAAGCCTCCCGAACCCAAGGAACCGTCTCCCCGGCGGCGTCCTTCCGAAGAAGAACGGTTTCCCCGGCGTGATGTGTTCGACGAAGATGTCAAACCCAAGAAGTTCCCCGTGGGAGCGCTGGTCGTTATTCTTCTGGTGCTTATCGTTGGCGGCGCCGCATACTACGGAGTCACGCAAGGGCTCATAAAGCTTCCGGGAATCCCCGGCCAAAAACCATCCTCGGAGATGGAAGAGCCGTCAGGCATTCCGCAACTTGACGTGGAAGATTCCGAGGCGCAGGAAAAGGAAGAGGAAGCGCTGGCCAAGGAAGACGAGGAAGAAGCCGAAGAACAGGAACCCGAGGTTTCGAAGCCAAAACCGACGCCGCGCAGAACAGCCCGGCGCTCTACGCGTTCGACCCCGAAGCGCTCGGTGTCCAGGCCCGCTCCCAGGCCGGCGGCGCCCGCGCCCAGCCGCACCGCGACATCGTCCAACAACAAGCTCTATGTAACTTCGCTGCCGCCCGGCGCGACAGTCAAAATCGACGGTGAAGTGAAGGGCACGACGCCGTATGCCTGGGACAACCCTTCCATATACGGCTCGATGACCATCCAGGTCGAGAAACCGGGATACGAGGACAAGAGCAAGTCCATGGAATACACAGGCGGGGTGGCGAAAGAGCATTTCGTACTCGAACAGGAAGCGCCGACGTCCACGGTGAGAACATCACCGCCGCCGCCGGCATCGCAGCCCGAACCCGAGCCTGCCCCGGCACCGTCAGCCCCGCCTCAAGCGCCCCAGGCGGCCGCGCAGCCGCCGGCCGCTTCAGCGCCTAGCCCGGCGCCGTCGGAACCCAAAGGCGAACCCGGGACCATTTTCATTGCCTCTATCCCGCCTGTTGCCGACGTATACATGGACGGCGTTCGCATCGGCAAGACCAACGTGGAAGAGCTCAAAGTCCGTTCCGGGACGCACACGATGAAATTTGTCAAGGGCGCCAAGGAAATTACCAAGCAGATGACGTTCAAGCCCGGCAAGAACGCATCGCAGATGGTCCGCATACCGTAAGCGGGAAAGAGGACACACGCACCAGACGCGAAAGAACGGTATGGTACGGCAGTCATCAAGAGACCGGACGAGACGGATCCCGATCGTCCGGTCTTTTTGCGTTCTCGGAGTGGTGTGGCTGTGCTGGCACTTCATGGGCAGAGCGGATCGGACCATGCATCATGAGCCGGTCTCGCCATCCACAGATGCCCCGGCCGCATACAGCGAGCCGGCCGGACGCCTCGGAAAGCTTCAAACGTACGTGGTCCGGCCGGGCGACACGTTTCAAGGGATTCTCGCCGGTTTCGGAGTCGGCAACGGAGAAGCTATCGGATTCTATCGCAACCTGGCCTCCCTCGGCCTGTCCGCCATTTTTCCCGGTGATTCCATGGTTGTGGCCGTGGGAAGCGATGAACGCCTTAATGGGTTTTCCCTCCTCAACAGGCTCCAATGCTGGTATCACCTGCACCGTGACAGCATGGCGCTTACCATCGAAAAGCAGCCGATTCCCACGGTGCGCTACCGTTGCGTAGTCAAGGGGACGCTCTCGACCTGCCTGTCGCAGGACATGTTCGAATATGGTGTCGGCGATGCGCTCGTGGGCAAGCTGGCCGACATCTTCGCCTGGGACATCAATTTTTTCATGGATCCCCGGAAGGGCGATCGCTTCGAGGTTGTGTTCGAGAAGTTCTATCGGGAAGGACGGTTCGTGGGATATGGCGATATTCTCGCGGCCCGGTATGTGAATAAGGGTGTGGCCATCCATGCCATAGCGTTTGATGATGACGAGGGCGACATTGCCTACTACGATCTGAAGGGCAAATCAGTACAGAAGCAATTCCTCAAGGCGCCGCTGAAATACCGGAGAGTTTCTTCGGGTTTCTCCTACCGGAGGAAACACCCTATTCTCGGTATTGTCCGGCCGCACCTCGGTATCGACTATGCGGCGCCTGTCGGCACGCCGGTGTATGCCGCCGCCGACGGCGAAGTACGTTTCGCCGGGCGAAACGGCGGATACGGCCGGTTCGTGCGCATCGCGCACGGCGGCGCCTACCAGACCTGCTACGGACACCTCCACCGGATTCGGCGCGGCATAGGCCGGGGGACACGGGTCAAGCAGGGAGAGCTGATTGGCACCGTGGGTTCAAGCGGCCTCTCGACCGGCCCCCATCTGGATTACCGCATGAAAAGGCATGGTCAATTTGTCAACCCGCTCACCATCAAGCTGCCTTCCAAGGAGGGCATACCGGAGCGCGACCGCGACCGGTTTGCCGGGACCAGGAACGAGTACCTCCTGATACTGTCGAAGCGCTTCCCCGAGGACGGCTACTATGTGCTCGACATGGAGACCATGCCTGCCGCGGACACGGCCATGACCCGGATTTCCATTATTTCCGAGAAGCATCGTGACTACCCCGCAGGTACGTGATCGTATTCGCAAAGAGATCCTCGAATCGGGCCGCGATCGCCGGTACGGCCTGGAGGCGTATGCGTTTGTCCTGTCGGGCATGGAATTCTGCCGCGCGAAAACCGGCGAGCGCCGTCACGTGACCGGCCGCGAGCTTTCTCACGCGCTGGCCGAGTTCGCGGCCAAGCAGTTCGGGCCCATGTCCTGGCACGTACTGCAGAGCTGGGGCATCAGCACCACCGACGATTTCGGATACATTGTGTACAACATGATCGACATCCAGATCCTGCGCAAGCAGGAGAGCGACAACCTGAAGGACTTCTTTGGCGTGCTGGACCTTCCCGGCTACTATTCCCGCCAGGGATGCTATACGATCGATCGCCGGCGTATCCGCGACATCGAAGGCGCTTGATTTCGGCAAACTGAAGGATATATCTTATTACACCTTTGACAAAGATCGGTAGCCGCTTTAGCTCAGTCGGTAGAGCAAGGGACTGAAAATCCCTGTGTCCCCAGTTCGATTCTGGGAGGCGGCACCACATAAATCAAGGGCTTACGGGTTTTCCCGTTGGCCCTTGATTCTTTTGAGTGCCCAAAAATGCCCAAAATTTTCACGCGCCCCTCCATTCCCGTGCCTTTTCCCGCCACGTTCTGCCGATAAAAGATTGCACTGCCTCAAGCGGTATCCGCTTCTCTTGTGCGCTTTTCACAAGGGCCGCTATCTGCCTTTTCAACGGGCCGATACCTTCAACCGTAAAGCCGGCCAGCTCTTGAATATCCGAATCATCGACCGCATTGTACCAATCAAACATGCTATCCGTCGAATGCCCGGTATTCGCCTTTATCACGCTCCGGTCATGCCCGGCCCGCCGCTTGCGCGTCACATAGCAATGGCGGAAATCGTGTATCACCAATCCCGCGCACCCGGCCTTGTCCGCGTGCTTGCGAAATTGCCTGTCCATAAAGTGATGATTGACCTTTCCGCCTTTCGCCGCACGAAATACAATCCCGTCCGGCACGCACGCCGGCGATTCCGTTTGAATCTCTATCAAGACTTCATACAGGTCTTGCTCGATTCCCACGGTCTTCTGTGCGCCCTCTTTGGTGTCCATCGCAGTGAAGCGTATCAAACGCTGTACAAGGTTAACGTCGCCCCACTTGAGATTTATCACCTCCCCGGCCCGCATGCCCGTAGACCACGCGCACACGCATACCCGGCGAAGCCATAGGGGGAGGCTTTCTTCCAGCGACCAGAATTGCTCTTGAGTGATAGTCTTCGTGCGCTTCGTCACTCTCTTGAAACGCCGGCGCAAGTCAGCATTGACAAGATATCGAAGCGGATTTTCCGGTATGAATTCGGTTTCGCATCCATAGGCAAATACCCGTTTCATGTATACGGCCAGTTTCTTCACGCTCGATACCGCCCACTGCTTGCCGTTGACCGGGCCGCTCAGATAGGTGAGAAGCCACGGGCGCACCTGTTCCGGTGTCATCTGGCAGATTCGCCAATCGCCCCACTTAGCTTTCAGCGTGCGGATATAGCTTTCATTGCCCGCCGCCCTTGTGTTGGCAAGATGTTCTGTCGCGTATTTGTCGGCCAGCTCCGCGAAGCGGGCTTTCTTGAAATTGTCCGCCTTCACTCCGAGAGCGGGCCGCAATCCAGTTTTTTCAAAGAGCCTCATTCCGCATGCAAGGTCTAGCTGCTCTTTGGCCTTTGCCCTTGTACGGAAATTCAGTCTATGGCGCACGCCCCGCGAATCATACCACGACACGCGCCATACGCCGCTTCTTAGCGGCCTCATTGTTGCCATACTCGCCCCCTTTCGCGGGTGCGGGTATAGCTGGGCATGAAGGAATATAAAAGGCACGTGTCCACGCCTACAAAGTCCCCCCGTTGTCCACGAATGCCCGAATTGTCGCCGGCTTCCAGAATACCGCTTTCCTCGATAGCCGCACGTCGGGGGGCGGTATGCGCCCGCCCTTCCACCAATCCCGGATTGTATCGGTCGCCGGCTTGCCGTCTTCCGTGAAGCAGTCGAAGTATTCAGCGAGTCGCCGCAACGAAAAGAGCGGCCTTTCCGGTTGTACTGATACTTCTACGGCATTGGTTTCGCTGCTCAATTCATGCCCCCCACACCTTTCGCGGTTTTCCGTCCGCCCCGATACGATAGTGCCCGCTCTTTTCATCAAAGCCAACAAGAATTATCTCCTGTCCGGGCTTTACATCTTTGAAAGGATCTTCGTCGCCCTCAAGCATACGAATGTTGACTGTCGTTTTGCGCCTTCCCTCTACTTTATGGAGTACCTTGTTCAATCGCGATTCCAGTTTGTTCATGTGCCCCTCAGTTGTTCCTCAATGTCCGATAGCCGCTTCTCGAAATCGCTGTCCTTTGAAATCTGGCAGTAGACAGAAAGCAAATAGGCGACTGTCTTTGCCTCCACCGAATCAAGCCGTTTCTTGAGAAAGCCAAGAGTCACGCGCCCCATAAGCCGGCGTGCGTCCTCGACGCTCTCAAGCCGGGCATCGGCCAGGTTGTAGTAGTCATCGCCGGCGACGGGGGGTGCCCCTTTAACTGTTTGATTTTTCGTGCGCTTTTTAGGTGTTTTCCGCTTCATCTTTGCTACAATCGTTTAAAAAACTTCATCGGGATATATACCGCCACGCCCATATCCTGCCAGTCACCCCGGTCGTGCCTCCCCCCGAATGCGAATGAAACGCCGTCGCCGGTGCCCAGCTCTGTATAGTAGAAATCTGCATCGGTGAATCTTACGGCCAGAATACAAGACATCCCCGTTGTCTGTGCGATTTCCCGTGCCGCTATCCACTTGTCGAGAT
Source organism: Chitinivibrionales bacterium (assembly GCA_014728015.1). GTDB lineage: Bacteria > Fibrobacterota > Chitinivibrionia > Chitinivibrionales > WJMI01 > WJMI01. Next base: position 5,644 of record WJMI01000336.1, read on the forward strand.
TCACAATAGTCGAGGCGTATTTGGTGCTTTGAAACGTCCGCACCTTGATTTCCAGAAACGCCGTTAGCCGCCCGGCCCGCGATATGCCGTAGTCAAGCACGTAGTTTTTCGGAAGCGGGCGAAGCTTCCGGCCCCATACACGCGAAAGCACTGCCGCGAATTGCCGTTCGCGGGCCTTGTCTTCGATGCTTTCGTATGTTTGGCGGTACTTCATTTTCCCGCCGCCCGCTTCGCGTTGCGATATGTGAAATCAAAGTATCCCCTTCCTCGCTCTTTGAACTTGCCGACGTTGCCGCATAGCTCGAATAGTGCTTCAGGCGAAAGCCCGGCCTTTGCCGAAAACACGCACAAGTAAAAATCACGCCCACTTCTATCACCCAATGCCGCCCGTCTACAGTTATCCACAAGGCTGCATATAAAAGACTGTTGCCGTTCTGAAAGCTCATTGAACGCATTGGCGTTTGTTGCGGTCGGCATTGCTTTGTTGCGTTTGCGCTTCGTCGCCTGTAGGGCCAATAGCATATCCCGCAAAGCGTCCGGCATCTGCGGGCACTCGCCCTCTATCGGAACAACCCAGCGATACGCGCCCTTTGCGTATTCTGTCGGGGGAGCAATTGCAAGCCCATTGTCGTTCTTAACGTCAAGTTTCAAGTCAGCATGCCGGGTGCCGTGTATTTCCGAATCGTATGAGAAATACCAATGCCGTCCGCCCGGTGTCTTTGCTGAAGGTATCCAGTCGGGGACAATCCTTCGTACAAGCGAAACCGCGCCCGCGCTGTCCGCATCGACAACCGTTAGCCCACTATCCGGGCCGGTTTTGAGGGCAAGTGCATTGCAATCATTCCGGGTAAGGGCACGTATGGACATGCGCCCGGTTAAATCGCGTTTCCATCTGAAGCCGCCGAAGTCGAGCCGCTTTTTCCCGAATGCACCCACGGTCATCATACAGGGAACTACCTGGAAACCCATATCTGAATACTCGATGATTGCCTGTCTCAAAATTTCGATCACCGCAATACCTATAACATGTTATACAAGAGTGCGTGCTTCTCTGTACCGTACTTTGGCCTTTTTTTGGTCAGAGAATACCGTGCTTTGCCTTTTGTGAACAACGGTATTCTGTGTACCGTGCTTTTCCTGATCTTGCATTGCTTCGGGGTTCCAGCTTTCGACATAGTATCGGTTCCGTGCCCCGCGCTTTTGCTCAAGCCGCATGTGTCCGCCGGCTACAAGCCTGTCAATCGCCCGCTCTATTGCCCGCCTATCGTATCCTGTTCCCCGCTTCAGTTCGCGTATAGACGGCCAGGCTATATAATCGCCGTTCGCTCGATTCAGTAGACAGTGCATAACTGCTTTGTCCGGTTTTTTCAATTGCGCCCATCGCTCGCTCTCATATATCCCCGGCCAGTATAGGCGGGCAAAGGGCCAAGTCTTCTTGTGCTGCTGCATTCCGCCGCCTCGATTGCCTCATGTTCATCAAATCGGGGGCAAGGGGCCGGTCGAGGCAACCCGGCCCCTTGCCCCCGGTTATCGTTCATCCTTCCGAAATCGTGAAAGTGCATCGGCAATCGCCCTGTCATCGTTCAAGCTTGCATGCCAGTAGCCGTTTGCGATTCCTGAGAGTCGCTTGTACTCGATTGACGTTTCCCGGCAAAGGTCAGCTAGGGTCTTCCCGGCGTCCCTCAACGTGTCCTTGATATCGGTTCTAATCTGTGGCATTGGTTCCCACTCCACTTCTGCTAGCACGACAACAAAAAAAGGGTAGTCTACAATTTGTAAACTACCCGCTAACCCTCGATAATTCAACAAATGCCGAGGGTACTGGCTATCCTAGTTTAGGGTATCTGCTATCTCACTTTGCGATTGCGATTCCCGGCGTTCTTTTGGCATTTTTTGGAACAATACTTCGCCCCGCGCATGAGCCTTTCAAGCGGTATCGGCTTATCACAGTCTATGAAGCTGCAAACCCCGGGCATATCTGTGCCGCTCCAGTCGCACGATTTCAGCCATAGCTGTACTTTGTCGCACGCCGCCAGCACCCATACTTTCAAGTCACTGCCTCTGTTCGCCCACATTTCGGCGATTGCGTTCTCTACTTCGGGTGGGGCGTACTTGCGGTACGGTTGTATTTCTTCCCACTTGTAGGTCCACAGTTCCTCGTACAGGCCCGATTCATCACGGGCATGCTGACAAGCCGCTTCGTAATACTTGCGCCCTGTCTTTTCGAAGCCTGACATTTTCTGAAAGCATGTTGAAGTCTTCATGTGCGGCAATCCTTTCGCTTGAAATGCCTGTTCGCTGTTGCGGAAAAGGGGGAAGCCCGGTGCGAATTTCCGGGCTTATCGGCCCGCGAAGCCTATCCCCGTCCAAACTTCTTGTTATCTCCTAAACGTGTAGCCAGTCCCCGTCATCGACGATATAGTCGAAGTGTATTCAGTATGCATACCCTTCATGCATACTTCATGCATAACCTTCTGCCTATCGTAATCCGCCACAAAGAGAAACCAACTGCAAATTGGCAGCTTGTAAATGATATGCCGTGCCCACATACCCAACCGTTCTTTGCTGCATTTGAGATAGTAACTATCGTTCCCACTGTTCCAAGAACAAACGCTATGCCTCCGGTAACACGGTAATAGGCCCCGACAGCGCGAGCATGTGAAAAGTCAAGATGACCAAAGCGTTTGACTTCAAGAGAAAATTGCTCTTCAATTTCATCTATCTGTTTGACTACCGCGTTTTCTCTTTCTGCCATTATTTCTTCCAGCGCCTTTATGCTCTTTTCACATTCGGCGGTTGATGACCCGGCTTCGCCTTCTTCCACTGGCTCTATCTCATTTGTTTCCGACGTTTTGCCGCTTTCAGTGTCCGAAGCGGTCTCTTGTGAAAATCCTACTGCGAATATGCCATACAACGCTATGAAAACAATTGCTTTCATGTCCTGCACCTTTCCGTGCTGTATTCTTCCTCAGATAAACATTCCCGGAGCAACCCCGAATATTTCCGCGAAACGCCTTGCAGCATTCTTGCTCACGCCGCGCCGTCCGCTTTCCATTTCGTAGATTCTCTGCGGCGTGAAGCCCGCCTTGTCTCCAATCTCCTGCAAGGTGAGTCCGGTCACCGTCCGCAATTCGCGCAACCTGTCTCCCGGCCCCATTCGAGAAGAAATTTCCTTATGCAGGCCGGTCTTCCTCCATTCCACAAGCTCGCTATCATCCTCCGCGATGTATTTCCGGTATCGGGTGCGAATATCGCGAAGCACTCTTGCGGGAGTAGTCCGCTTGAACCTCACGTTAAGCATACGGCGCGTCTTCACGGCTTCCGACATAGTACACCTCCACGATGATTGACTTTTTCTCATGCCGCCAGCAGGCAACATAGTGATATGTCAGGTGGCAATGATATTCATGCTCCGACAGCTTGCTGTATTTCTGCCAGTCGTGCGGCCCCGCAGGTCCGCTCTTCTGAAGGACTCCATACAGAATGTCAAAGCGGTTTTGAACCTTCTGGGGCAGCTTAGCTATTTTCTTGAGAACGCGCCTCGAAACCAGCACCTTGAACGGCATGCTATAATATATCCCTTTTTGGGTTAAAAGTCAACACCCGTCTGGCAATGTTATTCCACCCGCCTTGTTGCCGGGTTCCAGTGTTCCCGCACAATCCGCGCCTGTTCCCCCGTAGACCGCGAGAGCAGCGCTTCAATCGCCGCCCGTACTATCTCGGACACGCCGGGCCGCGCCGCGTATTCATCGCTGTATAGCCGCTCTGATAGCTCCCTGATACGGTCTAGCTGCTCGACGGCCAGCACTACACTACATCGCTTCCAAGCCATATCTGCCTGTCCTTCCCGCCTCGCTTGTTACCAAAGGGACGTTTGGTAACGCCCCTATGCTGCAATCTCCATTTTCAGGGCCGCGCTTATGCTTTCCCGCGCCGGCGCATCCTGTACGATTTTCCGAATAGTCTTTCTATGCCACTTTCCCCCGCCTCTTGGCCGGTGTCCGGCTTTCTCAAGCCGTCGCGCAATCTCAGCGTATGAATACTCTTTGCTCAGAAGCATCACAAGCCCGATTGTGGCCTGTTCGAGATCGACAGGTACAAGATACCCCCCGCGCTTTCGATAGCCGTACAAGGCGAATCTGCTGCTGTAGGATTGCCCGTTTGCCCGCTTGTGATGAATAGCCGTCGCCGTCCGCTCCCCGATAGTCTCACGCTCCCACTGCGATATGACTGCCAGCATGTTGACTATCATCCGCCCCGCCGCCGTCCCGGTGTCTATGTGCTCATTCACCGACACAAGGGACACGGTTTTCTTGTTGGCAAGCTCGATAATGTCCGAAAGGTCGCGCACGCTCCGGGTGAGCCTGTCCAGCTTCGCCACAATCACGCCCTCGACTTCACGCCGGCGCATCATCTCAAGGACACGCTGCATGCCGGGCCGGAGCATGTTCTTTGCCGAATACCCCCCGTCCTCGATGATTTCGGCAATCTCTATGCTGTATAGCTCTGCATACGCCCGTATCTTGTCCTTTTGGGCTTCCAGCGATACCCCGTGTGCCGCTTGGTCTTCCGTCGATACCCGCACATACGCTATTGCCTTCATGCCTTGCCCCGTCCTGTTAAGGTAGTTATTAACTCCCTTAACACTATAATACACCGTTCCGGACCGAAAGTCAATAGGGCATTTCAGGAAATCACACACCAATGTAGCCCGTAGCCGCGCCCGCCCGTCCCTGTCCGTTCGCTTTTACATAATCGCGTCTTTCGCGTCCGTTGCGCTGTCCTATCTCCACACATGCCGGGCATGTCGCAAAAGGCAATTATGCAAACTACCGCAATCGGATCGTATCACCCCGCCCGCCCCTGCATATTCCGGTCGAAGTGATGTTCGCCTTTTTTATAGTGCAAGAAAACTCCCGCCCGCATGCAGTTCCCGCCGCCCCTCCAGGGCACTCCACAACGCGCTATGGGCCGCGTTCTGGCCTTGTTCTGATAGGGGCTACACAAACTACCCCCGGTTGTCGATACGGTCATATTCACCTGCTATACAGGCTAGAAATGGAAAGGGCCGCGCCCGGCTTTCATGCCAGGTACGGCCCCCTATCTTCACCCAATGAGAATACGCTATCGCAGAATGTCAACTCCCGCAGTGCCCAAAAATGCCCAACTATACCCCGCAATACCCCGTCATGTTGGTTAGAAGTTGCGTTTTTTGCCCAGATTTCGCGGTTTTGGGCACCCCTCAAGGGACTGAAAATCCCTGTGTCCCCAGTTCGATTCTGGGAGGCGGCACCACAATTCTGCGAGGCCCCGAGCGAAAGCAAGGGGCCTTTCCTTTTTGATCCGGAAAACTGATTATAGTGGATGTTGGGTGAAAGCATTTGACTGCTCCGACAGCGACTCCAACGAATTGCCCGCATACAGCCAGCCCAAAGATGCCTTGGCATCTCCAATTCCAGTTCCACTTGCACGTTCACGCTGCCGGTTGTACAATATAGGAGCACATCCCGTTGACGGCGCGGACCACCCGGCCTTGTGCTGTCTGATATCAGCATGTCCCGGAAAAAAGGATTCGAGCTGCTGCAATACGCGCAGAAAAGACGTCCCGAAACACCGCGGATTCCGGCCGTCAAACAGAAGGTGTCGCGACTGCATGCCGCGACAGTCCCGCCGGGTGCCGCAAATCGCTATAGATAGACGGACTCTGGACATCTCATGCCGATATCTGTCAGCAAAAAGGGGGCAAGCCGGATTATCGAGCTGCCCCCCGGTGCGGTAACCCAGCAATAGGGCGCGGTTCGCGCACCGATATCCGCGGTATTAGTGCGGGACCAGTCGTTTTGAAGCGTTGGGTATTTCGACCAGTTGTCCGTGCCATCAAAATTGTCCTGGTTCACGACTTTGGTGACGGCCCATGCATGTGGCGCATACAGAAACACAGCGCAGCTTAAGAGGAGGGCACCCGCCGCTTTGAAACGCATGGCCCCAAACGAATGACCTATTGCCCGGAGGGCAGATTGCATGAAGTGGTGATTACCCATCTATGCGGGATAACGCCTCAGTCGACCGACACGCCAACCTGGATGCGGCGTTTGCCGATTTCCTCGACGTGCCTGACCCGGCCGGCAACAACCTCCTTGAAGAGTCCGTCTGGAAGGTTCAGTACGGTGAGTTCATGTGATGATTCGCTCATGAGTTGGGTCGCATGGCCGTTGTTGTCGAGCATCTCCAGCCCCAGGCCATGCCCGCTGATATCTTTGATAACTGCGTTGTAGGTAAGAGAATACGCTCCCTCACCCAGCTTCACCAGGACCGGCATGTTGAACGAAAACCGTGGTTCCCGGCGGCGTTCCTCGACCGGCCTTTCCTGGTCCAGCTCACCCTTTTTGGCAAGCAGTTTCTCGATGTCGCTTCGGCGGAACCTGAAATTGCCCCCCAGGGTCCGGTGAGGCCGCAGCCTTCCTTTCTTTACCCAAAGAGAGATGGTTGACGGATTAACATCAAACAGTTCGGCTACTTCTGCAGAGCGCAGGTATGGTTTCGCGGGAAGCATGGCCATGCCTTTCGTCAAGGGTTGCATATTAAATAGGATCGCGCAAGACTCATATATTATCTCCAAAATCCATTGGATAGTCAACACAATAGTGCGTCAGAAACGCCATGCCATCGCTATCTTTTTATATTTCAACACGTTACGTCGTTGGCGTTCGAGGGTCAATGTCGCTGCTCACCGAAAACCCCGTTACGGAAGGGGTTAGATTCTGTTTGGGGATGACAGGGTGTGGTTGGAGTGGGTATTGGGGACGGAGGAAAGTAATTAAGTATTCTGCGGATCAGGCTATGCTTATTCC
>WJMI01000337.1 GCA_014728015.1 Chitinivibrionales bacterium
GGCTTTCCCGTTTGACGGGCCGCTCATGGTGAGTTCCGAGATTCCCTCAAAGGGATCGACCAGATACGCGCGGCTGGCGGACAGGTAGCCGGGCACGCGCGCCTCGACCGTCACGTCGGTGAATACGGTCTGGCTCCTCGTGGACTGGGATTCCAGGTAAAACGCCCGCTCGGTAGCATTGTCGACCAGCACGATCACGGCATTGGCGCCGTTGGCGGAAACGATCGTGGAGACTTCCAGGCCGTTGTTGTCGACATAACGCTTGCCCGGCGCGCTGTTTTTCAAATACGGTTCCAGTATCTGGCACACGGCGGAGACACGGCCCACGCGGTCCCACAGCACGGGGTTGCCCACGGCCCCGGGCATGGACATGTCCTGGTGCGTGCGCGCAACCTCTCCCCCGCCACCGAACCCGTAGCCCTGCTGCCACAGGTTCTGGTACGTAAACCACTGCGTGTTCTTCGCGCCGTGGCCGAGGCCTTGAAACGCCTGGCGGTGCAGGTCTTCGAGACGATACCAGTTCTCCTTCTGCCAGTTCAGGTTCTCCATGCGACCCCAGGCGTTTTGCGGCAGGTACCAGATCGGCCGGGGCCACGTGAGGAACAGGGAAAGGTCCTGATCCGGGTTCTCATGGTGGGTCATGGCGATATCGGCCATGCCGCAGTAGATCCGGTTTTCTTCCTGCCCGGTAAGCTGAATCATTATCGGGCTTGTCCGGCCCCCGTCAAGGGCCTGTACCACCCGGTCGGCGAGTTGTTGCGGCGGCACGCCCGAGCCTATTGGCTCATCCTGAAAATTGGCGGAACCGGGTATATCGGTATCGATGAAATGTGCCTGGAGGTCTCTCTGGTCATAGTCACCGAACTGCCAGAAGCTCACGCCATACGTAGATGGAATCGCGCGCATGCTTCCAAGGCATCGCGCGCCTCCCTGTGCGGCCAGTTCAAACAGAACATGACTCCCTCCCTCAAGCGCCGAGGACAGCGAGACGGCAATCGGCACCACGTCACCGGGTTCGACCGTCGAAGAGGGCATGGTACCGCTGGCCGATGCGCTGTTGATCTTGATGCCCCCGCCTGATGCGAGCGTGATCGCGCTCGAACCGCGATTGCCGGCATACACGGTCACGTGTTTCAGGTTGTCCGAGAACGCGACAAAGGGCATCCACAGGTCGGTCGCCGCGGGCGTGACCGTGAAATCCGTGCTGCCGCCGCCGTGATAAAGCGTCACGGTATGTGATGTTCCTGACGAACCCAGTGTCTGCGCGCGATTGACAAGATGAATCTGCACGGTCGTGATGTCCCCGCTCCCGACAGGATTGGGCCAGCACATCCACCAGCGCGTGGTGGGAATATTTCCAACCGGCGCTGCGGCATCCGGCATCCCTCCGTGACGGGTGCCGTCAATGGCGTAGTCGCTGATAGAAGCGCTGCCGCCGGTATTGCGCACGTAAAGAAACAGCCGCGCATGGTCCGGACCGTTGGCATCAAAATCCCGCATCGGCATCAACCGCGTGCCCACGAGTTCGAGCCGGGCAAAACAGGCGCATACCGATACGAGGCTTACTATCAGGGTGTTGAGTGAACAATGCGATAGCATAATGCTCTCTCCCGCTATTTGATTGTACCACATTCGGCCCGCATCTTTTCCGGCTCCATCAGAACGTGTTTTCCATTTGGGGTGACAAATACACCCGATGGCGACCGCGCGGCGCGGTTGTAGTCAACGCGTTCTCCCCGAAGTGTATACAGGTGTTGTCTAACGGTACCTGCCCTGGCGCGCGCCGCCGCGTGCGGCTCCGCCGGTCTTCGCTTCCCGGGGCTGCGCGTGACCGCCCCGCTTACGAGTTCGCAGTCGGCCGGCACGCAGCCGGGATCTTCCACGCAGTTGCCTTCGATGACATGCGGCCCTTCCACATAGCCGCTCTCCTGTATCAGCACGGGCCATGGGTCGAGACTTGAAGAGTATCCCTCGAATGTGTTGCATCTGACAACACCCCTGCCGAACGGAGCTTCGGTGCTTTCATAGCCCTTGTAGTAAAGACACGAAAGATGGACGTTGCTGATCGTGTTGTCGACGATAACGTGATGATATGTCTGGTAGGTGATCCAGTCGGCAACGCGCGGCTCAATCTGCATGATATGGTTCTTTCCGGCGAGAACCGCATTGCCGGCAAAGAGAAGCTGCTGGCCGGTATAGGCCACGACCGCCGACCCGCCGGAATTGATCTCGTTGTCGTAGATCACAACATATTTGCATTCCCGCTCTTCGCGGTAATCAATCTGGCCGTTGCCGTTCTCGTCCTCGGTAAAATCGAGATTGGTCAGAAAGAGGTACGTATTCGACCAGTATTCATTCGTTGTCGTACAGCCAATCATGCCCCCGCCGTGCAGTCCATCAAGATACGTGGCATTGTACGGCGTCACATCCAGAGTCCGGTTTTCGCTTCCTTGGAACGTACAGCCGCGAAACCACAGGTTGGTGAGCTGGCAGATACCGTTTATCATTGCCATGGCATTGTTGGGATAGTCCACCGATGCGACGACATTGCGAAACGTGCAGCTGTCAAATATCACATCGCGGACCGTATGCAGTCGGATCACTTCCTTAAGCGTCATGTATCCGTCAAATACCACGTTCTTCACATACACATCCTGCGCGGGATTGAGCAGCGTGGCCCAGCAATCGGCATCATCGCGATGCAGGCACCCGTCATACGAATCGTAGTCGTCGGCCTTCGGTGACGGGTTGATTGTCAGACAGCCCTCGAGTACGGCGCCGTCTTCACCGAGAATGTGCACGTGCCTGCGGGGATTGCCCGGCGTGCCCTGCACAACAACATTCTGGCGGTACGTTCCGGCGCCCAGCCTGATGGTGCCCCCGGTTTCCACCGGCAGGCCCTCAACGGCATCCTGAATGCTTTCGCCCGCGGACACGGACACTTCGTTCGATGGCGAGTTGATAGCCGGGTCATAATTGGGCGATTCCGGGTAGAATGGATGCGCCGCCCACCACTCCTCCACGGGTTTGCTTCCGCCGTCAGCATAGGGTATGTCCAGTTGCGGCACACCCTCGTGAGCGGCGTGTATACCTGCCGCGCCAATCAGCACGGCACATCCGATACAGACAACACTTCTGTACATAGTACCCCCCTACCATGATATGAGTGTTTCATTCGAGAGAATTATCATTCGCACCCCTGCCGCGAAGGCGATACGGTTTTGGGACAAAGCACGGCTGTGGCGCGAAAAGCGCATCTCGCGTTCATCCCTACTCCTGACGGTTAGCTAATTACACGGGACACATGTGCTGTCGTTCACACAGTTCCCTTCCACGGTGTTGGGTCCCGACACCGTACCGGATTCGACGATAAGCTGCGCGCCGCCAAGCGTATCGAGCGCGCGTATCGTGTTGCATCGCGCGGTATACCCCCCGTATACCGACGCGCCCAAGGCATTGTCCATGTGTAGAAAAGCGGTGTAGAGTTCGCCCACGGTGTTGCTGCGACAAACGATATCACTCACGGCGAAGCTCTGCGCGTTGGCCGCATCGATCACCCCGTATACAATCACGCATTGGTCGGCCCAGCCTATGGTGTTGTTCTCGTAGAGGAAATGGCCGCCGGTCTGGCCAACGGTCGCGTGTGTCCCGGCAAACGTGCAGCCCGACACGACTGAGTACTTGCTGTCCCTCGCTTCCACCGGCTCGAGCGCGCCGCTGCTGTCGAGATCGTCGGAAAAATCGCTGTTGGCGACAAACGCGAAACCGCCGCTGCCAAAGGCGCTGTCTACATGACAGCCCACCATGCCCGAACCCTGGTTGCCGGTGAACCGGACCGCGTAACGCTGCCGGCCGAGGAACGTGCACCCGAGAAACCACATGTTGTCGCATCCCATATAGGTCACTACCATACCGTCCAGGCCGGTGTCGGGATCGGCATAGTTGGCAAACGTGCAACTGTCGAACACCACATCATCGACATTGCCGAAACTCACCGCGCGAAGCTCGGTGCCGCCCCCGTCGAAAATGATGTTCTTGAAGTAATAGTTTCGTGTTGGATTGCGCAGGCATGCCCAGCAGTCGGCATCGCCGGTCCAGATGCAATTGTCGAAGGTGCCGTAATCGAGTGCCGTGCTGCAGGCGACAACCTGGCTGAACGATGTATTCACCACGGCACTGCCCTCGCACACGATATGCACGTTGCTCCTGCCGACAATCGTGAACGTGCCGGCATACGTACCCGATGCAAGGCGCACGGTACCGCCGGCCGCGGGAAGCCCGTCGAGCGCGGCCTGGATATCTCCGCCCGAAGCAACATCCACGACCGGTGCGGGTGACATGATTGCCGCGTTGTGATTAGGCGATGCGGGGTTGAATGGATGGGCCGACCACCAGGCATCGACCGTTGATGCGTAATCCGGGTTGATATCCGGCACGCCGTCCCACGAGGTAAACACCGTGGTGTCGCCTGCCGCGACTATCGCCGAATCCAGAAGCAGCACCGGTTCCTCATCGCCTGATTGCCGGACATAGTACGTCGCGGGCAGGCCCGAGGCCGGTACCGAATCGATAACAACGTAGCCGTCGGCAAGCGCGGCATCAGTGACACGCTCTTTGATAGTGGTCCCGCCGATATAGACGTATCCATCCGCAGCGACCGCGGATGCAGGCAGAGTGACTGCAACGGCGCCGGGCGACTGGAGTATCAGATCGCCGACATCGAGCGTATCGGTGACTACCGTAACCCCTGATACAAACGCCATCCCGTCCCGCGCCGCATCACGGGCTTCGATGTTGTACTTTCCCGGCAGCGGCGACTGGATGACAAACGCGCCGGTACTGTCTGACTTGGCAGTGAGTGAATCAGGAAGGGCTCCGTCGAGCACCGGATTGTATCCGCGCGGCACAAGCTGTATGCTGGCATCAGGCACCGAATCTCCGGCAACGTTTACTATCTTCCCGATAACCGTCTCGGTCCCGCCCCCGCCCTCGGCGTGTTGGGTCGGCGCCTGCGTACAGCGGTGGCCCGCCGCGGCGAGGAGCACGCCCAGTACCAGCCATGCGTGTTGCATGCGGCTCATGTGCGCTCCCCCTCTGTTCTGGTGAGCGGGAAAAACTGATAGTTGAGTTCGTAAACCCGGTCGGGCTGCTTATCCTTCTGGGCCATGGCGAGAAGCTTTTTGCGAAAATCCGCTATGTCTTCTTTCATGGCCTCATACGTTTCACGCGAGACGCTCAAGGTCAACGTCGACATATCGATATTCGTAAACGAATGACGATCATATGCCTGCTGCGCCATGTCCATCATGGTTTTCTGGAAATTGATGATGTTCACGAGGTCGACGTTTTCGTGATCATCGGGATAGCCGGTGGTGACAACAGCATCGACCTTTTCAAATACGCCGTCCTCTCTTCGTCGAACCAGGTTGAGCTTTTCCAGAACGCGTATCGCTTTCCGGGCCTGATCGGTCCGTATGGGCGGTGTAAGCGAACGGGCCAACTCCGCATAGTCCCCATTGAACCGATGACAATCTATATGCTCCCGCACGGCAACGTAGTACCACCGCGAGAAGTATTCATACTGGCTGGCAAGAAGCTTGTAGGCCCGCGAATCGTAGGAGGCCATCATTTTCTTGAAATAAAGTTTGCGCTCATCAACAGTCTTGGCCTCGCAGAAATAGACCATGTTTTCGAAATACTCGGCCTCGCGCTTGTTCAGTTTTAGCGCCTGAGAGAATTTGACTATGAGCGTCCGGCTCAAGCCTCGTTTTCCATCGATTACTTCCTTGTATAGTCCTGAAGAGCTTATGCCGAGTCGCTTGGCAAAATACCGATACGAGAACGCCCGATCGGATTTCTTTCGGCAGGCATAGTAGTCGGCCAGAAACCGGCGATAGTCGGTATAATCAAAAACACATACTATGGATTCTTGACTCTGCATTCCAGCCACTACCTATATGGATTATTATCTAATAAATGTGAACACCAGTCTACCCTTATGTGCTTGAAAATATAACACAAAAAGATGCAAATCGCCACTGGTATTTCAAGATATTGTTCTCTATTTGAGAACAGCAACATCTGACCTGCCAGCCGTCGTTTGCAGCAAAATAAGCAGGCCACAAGCCCATAATAGCATAGTAGTAATAATCGCGACATTTCAGCCCGGTTGACCTGATACTATGTAGCATAGCTGGGCACCAAAGCAATCCTGCATTGAACCGGGGGCAGCGACGGCCGGCCGTAGCCGGACGAAAGCTTTGGCGCATATTCCGTGTCATTCCTAATTGACCCAAGGAGGAATCTATGCGCTTAAGTACACCTCGGGCAAGTACAGTAAGTCTTGCGCTCTGCCTCTGTCTCGCGGGAACCGCCCTGTCGCCAAGGGCGGCAACTATCACCAGTCCTGAAGACGGCATAGTGTTTGTCGCCGACTCCACCTACACGCTCACAGGCACGGGGACCGACCTCGAGTGGTCCTACGATGCCAACAGCGACGGTACGGGCGAGGTAAGCATCGGCGGTGGTGAAAGTGTCGAATTCACCGTTCCCAACAACGTGACCGGCGCGAAAACCATCGATATATTCCTGCGCGGCTCCGACGGCGACGATCAGATAAGCGGCACTATCGGCGGCGGCGGCGGAAGCACCACGGGGCTCGATATCGACTGCGGCAATTACCGGATAGCGCTCAGCCATGACGGCAACGCCAACGACCTCGATGATATCGTTGCGGCGCCGCTCGCACTGGCCATTATCGCCGAGGCCGGCCTCACCGACAAATTCGTATTCATGGACTACAGCAATCACGTGTGCGGTGACGGCCCCAGCATGCAGGTCGAGGGAATGCAGGAATCAGTTCCCGGCGCATGCGAACGCTGGGACATTGATGTCAACAAGACTTTCGAAGTGCGAATACCATCGGTATACGAAGAGGCCAAGACCGCGTTCGCCGAAGCGGCCACGGCAGCATATGAGGCCGGCGACCGCCTGTACTATGCCTGCGGCGGGCCCATGGAGGTCCCCTACCAGATGGTATCCCAGTTGAGCCAGGAAGTACGGGACAACATCACAGTCATCTCCCACTCGACCTGGAACGACAACCATTCATTCTGCGGCCATACCTGGAGCGATCTCACGCCGCTGTGCGAAAGCATTCATATCGACGATCAAAACAGTGCATGCTGGAACAAATCCGAAGGAGAATGGCAGTGGCTCGCCGACAAAGGCGGAAAATACGAGTGGCTGTTCAACCGGAACCTGAAAAGCTCCTGGGACGGCTCGGATGCCGGCATGACATTCTTCATCATCACCGGCCGCGGAAACTCCGATGCGGTCATGGCGGATGCGCAGGAGCTGTTCAACAACGACCATTCCTGTGAAGCGGTCGCTGTTGATCGTCCCGCGCGCGGCACGACAAGACTTGCGGCCAACCACGCCGGCGCATCCACCCGGCGCAATGCCAGGGCGTTCTCGCTTGACGGGCGCTTGCTGGGCACCGTGCGTCTGGGAACGGACGCTTCGCGGCTCGATCCCCGCAGCCTTCCGCGTGCCATGCAATCGCGGGGCCTTCAGGCGATAGTTGTCCGCTTCGACAACGGGCATGTCCGGCGGATGACTATTGTGCGGCGGTAGAACGCTTTTTCCACAGGGCGCCGGGTATCGGCGCCTTTCTGCAGCAGGCCTGCAGTGCCAAACCGTTCCTTACGAAAAAGCGCCCGCATGCTGTCAAAGCATGCGGGCGCCATTTACTCGGGAAACGATTGGTCTCAGTCTTCGTCGCCGGATTCCTTGGAATCCGCCTCCTCTTCGTCAGTTTCCTCGTCAGATTCCTCTTGGTCCGCAGGCGCCTTGGCTATCTCGCCGGTGTAGATATCCGGCCAGCGGTCGTTCCCGCTGTGGAATGTCAGGCGAATAACATCCTTTTTGTCGGTATTGAGGTCCCAGATATACACTTCATAGTCGACCATATCATGTTCATGCCCGTGCTGGGTGGCACACCATACCATCCATTTTCCGTCAGGCCCGAGCTTGGGGAAATACTCGTGTGACCGGCGGCCCGGAATGTCCATGAACCGGAGCTCCTTGGGAACCCGCAGGCCTTTCACGCGCACCGTGGGCTCGCCTTCGCCATCCACGGTTATCTTAAGCACTTCGGTGCCCCCGTTGCCCGCGCCCTCGTTCATGCGCAAAACCGCCTTGTTGTCGGGGAACCAGGTTATCTGGCATCCACCGCCGGTCGAGTGCCATTGTTTCTTGGCGATATTCAATATGCCGGTTTCCCGCTTGGTGCCGCGAATGGTTATCGCCAGCAGCTCGCCGTTGGGCGATATTTCGGGCTGCTGACAATACACGTTTTTCTTTTCGAAAAACGCCTCGGCATCAAACACCTCTGTTTCTTCGCCCGAAGAAAGGTTCTTTTTGAATACTTTGGGACCGCGGGCAAACACGATTTCCTGGCCGTTGGGGCGCCACGTTCCCCACGCAGCATCCTCCACGACTTTCTTCTCATCGCTGCCGTCGGTGTTGACGATCCACAGGTCCCACTTGCCGAACATCTCGGCATCCA
>WJMI01000338.1 GCA_014728015.1 Chitinivibrionales bacterium
GTTTCCGCCGCCCAGGAACTTGCGCCCGTCAAACTCCCGCCGCCGGACACCAGCGGCGGCATGCCGCTGATGCAGGCATTGAAGCTGCGCCGCAGCGCGCGGGAATATCTCAACGAGGAGCTGCCGCTCTCCATCATCTCGGACATGCTCTGGGCGGCCTGCGGGGTCAACCGCGCCTCCTCGGGAAAACGCACGGCGCCCTCGGCGAGAGACAATCGGGAAATAGATATCTATGTAACCACGGCATTCGGGGTGTACGTATATGATCCGGATGCGCACATCCTTTCACCCGTTGCCGCGGGTGACATCCGGGCCAAGACCGGCAAGCAGAAATTCGCGGCAACGGCGGCGGTGAATCTCGTGTACGTTGCCGACTACTCCCGCGCGAAAGGGATCAGCAAGGATGACCGGCGTTTCTATGGGGCGGCCGACGCGGGCTTTGTCGGGCAGAACGTGTATCTTTTCTGCGCATCCAGAAACCTGGCGACCGTGGTGCGGGGATGGATCGACCGGGAAACCCTTGCGCCGGCCCTGCATCTCAACAAAAACCAGGAAATCATCCTGGCACAGAGCGTGGGCTATCCGGCAAAACAATAGGAGTCAATCGCTATCCGGGGGCTCATGAAGGTTGCCGCCGGCATCGATCTCGCCGCCGTAGAACATCGAGCGCGTGAGTAGCTCCCGCCGGTCGATATCCTGTACGAGCGCATCGGCAACCCCCGGCCGCGAACCCGCGTGCTCCATTTCAGCTTCGCGGTACCCCTCGGTATCGGCGCAACCCGCTATCATCTGCCGGCCGCGCGCCATCCACCCGTGGGCCCCGTAGGCGGAGTCGTTTTCGTAGTTGTCGGCATCGGGATCGGCAAACGATACCTCCCCGGCAGCGCAGCCTTCCGCGGCGCTGCTCCCGCCCGAATGAAGATTGTCCTTCACCAGCACGGCCCGGGGCGCCCGGCTTCCGGCACCGACAGCATACGGCATGCCGCGGCCGGCGAAAAGATTGCGTCGGACCACGCACGACGTACCCGGCTCAATCCGGATCCCCATGGGCTCCCGCATGTCCATACCCGGCTCGGCCTGCACGCAGGTGTTGTTCTCGAGGATAATGTTCGATGCCGGCGCGGCGCCGTCCTCAGCATCCGCCGCTATGCGCACGGATTCGCGCAGGCAGCTGAGTATGCAGTTGTTGCGGAGCGTGTGACCGGGGCCGAGCACGCGGATTCCCGTTGTGCAGCGCTCGATGCGGTTGTCCGCTATGGTGCTGCTCTCGCCGAGCGAAAGTGCGATGGCGCTGCCCCTGCATCCGGCGACCACATTTGCCCGAAGCATCGTGTCCCCGCATTTCACCCTGATGCCGTCGCCGGCACAATCGGCAATACTGTTGTTCTCAACAATGTGACCGTGCAGGGTGTCGCCGCTGCCTCGGCTGCCGATGAGCACGCCGCATCCATAGTTACGAATCGTATTCCGCCGGAACACATGGTCCCGGTTCAGCGTGCGGCGATCTGCCGGATCCCCTTCGGACACCATGATGCCGATTGTCTGCTGCCGCACATCGGTGACCGTCTTCCCGTTGCCGGGCGCGGCTTCAAACACGCACTCTTCAACGATATTGCATCGGGCGCCGCTGCCGCCGAAAAACATCGTGCACGAGCCCTCGCGCGTGCTGCAATTGGCGAAATGCAGCGAGCGGAAACTGTTTCGCCTGCACGCGCCCACAACCGACACCGCCCCGTGCGGGGAATTCCGAAACACAAGATCCGACAGTATCAAATCGGAAGTGTCGTAGAAATACCAGCATCCCTCGAATATCTCCGCGACACCGTCGCCGGCGCCCGCGATGCGGATCGGACGCTCGACCGTGCCGCTGACCTGCACGGTCACATCACCGCGATACCGTCCGTTCAACAGGGCCACGGTGCTGCCCGGCCGTGCCCGGGAGATGGCATGCGACACACTGGTGAATGGATCGTCCCGGGTGCCGCATCCCTTTGCGCCGCCGCCGGGACACGCCCATACTATCGAAGGGTCATCGGAAGAAAACACGGAGCGCGTGCTGTTTGTCATGGATGCTCTCCGGCGGATGCATTGGCGGTCCGGGAACCAAGCGAGCGCGGGGGCCCGGGCGACAGGGGCCTGCTCAGTCTTTCCTGGATTTGTCCTTGCTCTCCCTGTTCTTCATGTATTTCGAGAGCTTCTGAATGAGGTCCGGCGCCAGGGCCAGGATCTTGTCCAGGCCGATTTCCCCCTTCTCCACGGGATGCACCTGGACCTTGCCGCCCGTGATAACGATGAAGGCCACGGGGGTGACATTGATACCGCCTCCCGTTCCGGCCCCGGATCCCGCTTTCTCCTCCTTGCCGCCCCCGCCGGCGGCAAAACCGATCGATACTTTTGACACGGGTATCAGGGTCACCGAACCGGAATGAATCGGCTCGCCGATTACGGTTTCGGTCTTGGCGATAAACTGAATCTGGTCGAGCGCGGTTTTGATAACCTCGGATAGCGACATACGGTTTCCTTTGACCTTGCTCCTGCCGGCGTTCGGCGGAGCGTGGAAATGCCATTCAGGATACGAAAATACATGCCCCATTTGCGCGATGCCAAGAGCCCTTGCGCGCGGACACGGCCGGATTCACGATTTCCCCCCTTCATGGTTGACAGAAGCGTCCCATGGTGTGTACCATTCTATCAGACGCCGCCGGCCGCGGACCGATGATCCGATACAATGGAGAGCATGCATGGCAAAGAAATTCATGGGAAAGCTGGCCAAGGGTGCCATCGAGTCGCGGGTTACGAATGACTATCAGGTATTCCGGATCAGGCGGGACCTGGGCCTGGGGGCCGACTTCGGGGACCTGACCGCCCTTATCCAACAAGCCCTCGATCAGGGCAGAAATAAGATCGCCCTGCATTTCACGAGGGATTCCTACCTCTATACTCCCACCCTGGCAGCGCTGGTCGGCTATTTCAAGATGATTGACGAAAAAGGGGGGACACTGTGTCTTATCGAGCCCAATGAGAGCATCCTGCAGGTACTGGAAGTCATGGGACTCACCAGCTTGGTCAAACTGGCGCCGGCCGAAAAAGACGTGGGGGCCGAGCAGCAGGCGTGACATCGGCCCGGTGTTACGCCGGGCGCACCAAAAAAATAGGGGCAGCCGTTTCGCTGCCCCTTAGTCATAAAAGACCACAACTCTAAACCCGTATATATTGTACCATGA
>WJMI01000025.1 GCA_014728015.1 Chitinivibrionales bacterium
GCCCAGCGTGTGGGAAATCCGGCTTCCGGCCGGATCTTCGCCGTCGCCGGTTCTCGATCTAATAGAGAACGGAGCGTCGTTTTCGACCGACTGCTTGCACCAGGAGTAGTGAAACTCATGCCCACGCATGACTTCCCCCGCCGGACCAAGGATTGTGTCACATCTGGTAACAGCCTCGCGATATCCAAGCCGTTTACGTTTGCCGTCATCCATGAAAAAATCGCATCCAAAAACGCCGCACATCGGCCAGTGTGTGCCATTTTTTATCAAATGCCCTCCAAGGTACATGTATCCTCCGCATTCGGCATAGATACACCCGCCTTTGCGTGAGAAATCCAACACAGCCGCTCTCATCGATTCGTTGCCGGACAACTGTTCTGCGTGTACCTCCGGGTAGCCTCCGCCAAGGTACAATCCGTGGATGCCGTCGGGAAGCTGCGTGTCACGCAGTGGCGAGAAGAAAACCAACTCCGCGCCTTCGCGAATGAGCAAATCGAGATTTGCCTGATAGTAGAAATGAAATGCTTCGTCTTGGGCCACTGCTATTCTGCACTTTCTCGCGTTCGTCAGTCCAGCTACCGATTCGAGGACTGAATGGCTAACCATTGACTTACGTTCAGACGGGCACTCGATGGTTTTGGACGCAGCAACCACCGCAGCAAGATTGACCTGACGCGAGACAGCATCAGCCATGGCGTCGAGAACTTTCTCATCAGCCCTTTGATCCTGCGCCGCCACCAGTCCGAGATGCCGGTGTTCCAGACCAAGCGATTTGTCACGACGGATACACCCGAGCACGGGAAGGCTCGCGGAAACAAGCGCTTCCCGCAGGTACTTCTCATGGGTGTCACTCGCGACATTGTTGCACACGACACCGGCGAATCTGCATTCCTTACGAAAGTCCCTGAATCCCGCGGCTAGGGGGGCAACTGAACCGGAAAAGCCTTTGCAGTCGACCACAAGTATAACGGGGATGTCCAACAGTATGGCCAGATCAGCTGTGCTGCCTGTGATGCTCCCCTCATACCCGTCGTAGAGTCCCATGACACCCTCGACTATGCCAATATCGTGTCCTTGCAGTGTCGCGCCAAAGTGATTGCGGAGTACATCCCTGTCAATCATCCAGGTGTCGAGGTTGTACGAAGCTGTACCGCATGCTGCCCGATGCCATGAACCGTCAAGGTAGTCGGGGCCTGCCTTATAGGGCTGGACCTTCAACCCCTTTCGCTTGAGTGCGCGCATGAGGCCAAGCGCCACCGTTGTCTTCCCGCTGCCGCTTTTAGGTGCGGCAAGGACAACCGTGCCGGGCTTGCTGATTCTTGCGTTGGGAAAAGAGCCGGTCATGGCATGTCCTTTCTGCTCATTGCAACACCAAGGACCATGCACAGCAAGACCGACAAGCTTAGTATGACATACACCCAGACAGAAACCTCTGTACCATACGCAACCGCGCGCAATCCACTGCTCGCCTGAGACAGCGGCAACGCCCAGACAAACGTCCGGACAACCGGCGGCAAGGCTTCCAGCGAGAAGAATGTCCCGCAAAGAAAAACCATCGGCGTCATGACGTAGGCGGAGAAATTGGCCATGTCGTAGTGGTTGTCGATCATCACGGCAGCCGTATATCCAAGGGATGCAAACGCGGCAGTATTGAGAACGCAAATCAGGAGAAATGAGGCATCAACGGGGATTTGCCGCCCCACCGCAAAGAAAACGCCTGTGACCAGCGCGACTGCATACAATCCACGCAGCATTCCCGCGAGCGTGTATCCGGCCGCGAGTTCAACAAGGTGTATTGGAGCAACCAGATAATATTCAAAGCTGTGTTCGTGCACCCGGGCAGTGTTGACCCGCATAGCAACCGCACTATAGCCGGCAAACATGCCGGTTACCGCGATGATCCCCGGCAGGACGAAGTCCATATAGGGGCGACCGTGCATCTCAACATGCCTTCCCAACCCCCAACCAAATGCAATGGCGTAGAGAATAGGAGACACAAGAGCGGCGCCGGTTACCTGGAACCACCTTTTGCGGAAGAAGAGAAATTCGCGTTTCACAATAAGCAGAATTCTACTCATGCGACCCTCCGTTTCGTACGGGCGAAAAAAACATCTTCAAGAGTTGTCGCACGAATGCTGTAGTCACCGGTCAGCCCATCGGCAAACACCTCGGCGTCATTGCGGACCGCAAAGTGACGATACTGACTCGTTTGGTCGTAGTACTCAACGGTCACAACGCCCAGCTTGCGTATCAAAGATGATGGATTATCGTCTTCAACCACCCGCCCCTGGTCAAGCAGGCACACCTGGTGCGCAAGCGCCTCCGCTTCTTCGATATAGTGTGTCGTGAGACAAATCGTGTTGCCTCTTTGATGGTAGGAACGAAGCAGGTCCCACAGCGCGCGCCGATCGCCTACGTCGATTCCCACCGTTGGTTCATCAAGAACCAGGACTTCGGGCTCGTGAATCAATGCCTGAATTACCATAAGCTTTCGTTTCATGCCTCCGGACAGCCGCTGGGTAACCGTTGCGCAATGGTCACGAAGGTGCGCCATGTCGATAAGTTTGTCGATTCGCTCGTTCGCCTTAACGGGGGGGACACCATAGAGGGAAGCGGAAAAACGCATGGTTTCTTTGACGGTCAGCGCCTTGTCGAGATTTGACCGTTGTGGTACGTACCCGATACGCCGCTTGAGCGCCATGTCGTCACGCGACACAGGGCGACCGTCAATCAGCACATTACCCTTTGTCGCTCGCATCAAGCTCATAAGAATCCGCAGCAGCGTCGTCTTCCCCGCGCCGTTTGGCCCGAGAAGCGCAAAGAACTCTCCGCGTGGAACATGCACGCTCACGCAATCCAGCGCTTTGCGCCGGCCAAAGAGTTTGTCTACTTCTATGCAGGAAATCATTTCAGGGTGCATCCTTATGGTGTACCTGTTTATGTGCCACAATGAACGGACAATCATTGCGGTGGTCCCAGTGCAGGTCACCATCGACTGAGAACTCGGTGTTGAGCGTTTCGGCGGTCAGCACATCCCGCGCAGCCCCAAATCCGCGAAGCTGTTTGTCTTTTATTATCATGATTGAATCCGCATAGCGCAGGGCATGATTCAGGTCGTGCAAGACCATCACAATCGTGAGGTTCGATTCCCGATTGAGATCGCGCAGCAGCTCAAGTATTTCGAGCTGGTATGCAATATCCAGAAACGTTGTCGGTTCATCGAGCACCAGCACTTCCGGTTTCTGTGCCAGCGCCATTGCGATCCATGCACGCTGCTGTTCGCCTCCGGACAGCGTTGCAAGCGGACGTTCCCGCAGATGGCCCATGTGTGTTTTTTCGAGTGCCCAGTCCACGATTTTTTTGTCGTTTTGGCTCTGCGACGTTCTGCCAGAAGCGTGTGGAAATCTGCCATAGCCTGCCAGCGCCTCGACACTCAGCCCTTCAGGCGCATGGCGGACCTGGGGCAAGACTGCAAGCGTTTTCGCAACCATCATCGTTGGAAGCTTAGACAGATCTTTGCCGTTGTAGCGGATTATTCCGCTGGAAGGCTTGAGTGTTCTTGACAGAAGACGCACCAGCGTTGTCTTACCCGCACCGTTGGGGCCGACAATTGCGGTTACCGTGCCGGCATTAATCTCAAAAGAAACATCTTCGAGAATACAAGTTTCACCGAGACATACGCCTATGCTTTGAGCACAGAAGGTTTTCACTTGGCCATTCCCCTTTCACGCAATAGAAAAAGGAAGAATGGCGCACCTATCAGGGCCATGATTATGCCAACAGGAA
>WJMI01000339.1 GCA_014728015.1 Chitinivibrionales bacterium
GAGCACATAGATGGATAAGGCCGCAAAGATCTACGTAGCAGGACACACCGGACTCGTTGGCGGGGCCATTACCCGGGGCCTGAAGAAACAGGGATATGAAAATGTTGTCGGCAAGACAATCGAAGAACTGGATTTGACCCGGCAACAACAGGTTGAAGAGTATTTCGCGAAGGAGAAACCGGAATATGCAATCCTTGCCGCGGCAAAAGTGGGCGGGATCCACGCCAATAACACCTACCCCGCGCAGTTCATCTATATCAATCTCCAGATACAATGCAATATTGTCAACGCCGCATACCTGCACGGCGTGAAGAAACTCCTGTTCCTGGGATCATCGTGCATTTACCCCAAGCACGCGCCCCAGCCCATGAAAGAGGAATACCTGCTGACCGGAAAACTCGAGCCCACCAACGAACCCTATGCTATCGCCAAAATCGCGGGTATCAAGATGTGCCAGAGCTACAACCGGGAATACGGCACTACTTTCATCTCGGTGATGCCCACCAATCTCTACGGGCCCGGCGACAACTACCATCCCACCGATTCGCACGTACTTCCCGCGCTGATCCGCCGGTTTCACGAAGCCAAGACGGCAGGCAGCAAAAGCGTTTCTGTATGGGGAACCGGCAAGCCCAGAAGGGAACTCCTGTTCAACGAAGACCTGGCCGATGCCTGCATATTTCTCATGAACCACTACGACGGCAACGAGTTTGTCAATATCGGCACCGGCGAGGACCACACCATCGCCGAGTATGCCGGGCTGGTCAAAGACGTTGTGGGCTTTCCGGGAACAATCGAATACGACACGAGCAAGCCGGACGGCACCCCGCAAAAACTTCTTGACTGCTCCAAGCTTCACGGGCTGGGCTGGAAACACAAAACAACGCTGAAAGACGGCATCGCCAGGGCCTATGAGGATTTTCTTGCCCGCTTTGGCGGGTAGGAATGCGGCGATGTTGGTCCTGGGGCGAGCGTCGCCCCAGACCCCCGACCTCACCGCCCGGAGCAAGCTCCGGTCAGACCTCTCCCACAGGAGAGGCATTCATGGCGCAAGCCCAATGACTTTCCATGGAGAGAACGCGCCCGCAGCTTCGCCAGCCGGCGTGCTCGGCGCGGGCTTGCAAGCCGCTTCGCTTCAGCAAGCCCTTCTTCGCCTCGCAAGCCGTGGCTCCGCTGATGGGACCCCCCGGACGCCATTCATGGTACCGGCGTATGTGAAATATTCGCCCGCTGCCGCGGGAGCGGCATGCCAGGCGCGACTCCGGGAAGAAGAACTGTGTTGGATCTCTGGGCTGGCGGGATTTCTGCGGAGAGTGTGGATGCTGCTAATTCACTATTTTGACACTGTCCCAATAATTCCTGGAAGGCATGGCGTGCACACCTATGTACCGTGTGTGTATAGCCGGTTGTCGGTGAACAGTATGACGTTCGATTGGAGGTCGAACGTCTGGATGAAACGCAACGCGGCTTCGAATTTGGCCAGAATCGCGGGACCGTTTGGATGACGAAGCGCAATAACTATTGCCCCATGGTGCTTGGTAAAGCGCGTGGGAATCGTGTGGTAGAAGTCTTTGTCGGTAGTAACGAATACAGCGCCCACCTTTTGTGCCTGCTCGAACAGCCACGTGTCTGCGGCGCCTTCATCTGGGGTGCCGCGCACATCGAAGACTTCGTGACTGTGGCCCTTGAGAAGGGCCGCAGCCTTACGCGGAAAGTTTTCATCGAGGAAGAACTTCACTGCGAACCGGCTTCGAGCGGCAGCGTCTCGAAATTTGCCAGCTCACTGCCGAATTCAAGCGCTGCTTTGATGTCGTCTTCGGTAACGTTCGGGTAGTTCTCGATAATCCGCTCGTGTGTCTGCCCGGCCGCTAGATCGGCCAGGATATTGGCCACCAGCACACGGGTCTTGCGTATCACCGGTTTTCCATGACATACAGCAGGATCGATAGCGATTCGCGCGTTCATATATTGAACTCCCATTCTTGCATGAAGACTCTCGAGGTATAAAAATACGCATTGACACACGATTGCAGGTAGCGGCACACCATTGCAGAGCCCCGACCTCGCCGCCATGCGCACCGCGCGCATGGGAGACCTCTCCACGGAGAGGTATTCATTGCGCAAGCGCAATGACTTTCCATGCAGAATGCCGCGAGCGCCGGGCGGAGTTCGATCTGTCATCTTTCTGTCTGCGGAGGATATGGATGCCGCTATTTCACTATTTTGCCACCGTCCCCCAAACATCATAGCGGAAAAATATGGTTGCCGGGCCTTTGTCATGCCCGTGGCCACAGCCACGGTCTATCTAACATTCGTCTTACCTTCCATCCTATCATACAGCTCCCGCACCCCATCCTCCAGCCCCACACTGGGCGCATATCCCAGCTCCCGCGATATCTTGGATATGTCCGCCACACTGTGAACAATTTCTTCTTTCTTGGGCGGCATGGATGCAACCTTTGGATTGCTACCCGATACGCGTTTTAGCAAACCGACAAGCTCGTTCACGCTGGTCGAATCCCCCGTGCCAACATTGTACACAGCATGCCCGTTGTCCCTCTGCAGGGAAAGCCATATTGCCAGGCCAACATCGCGCGCATGCACGAAATCCCGCGTCTGCTTGCCGTCGCCGTATACTACCAGGTCGGTGTCGGTCAAAAGATGACGCAGCATGCGCGGCACTGCCTGGTCCTTATGCTCGGAAAATTTGCCATACGGATTTGCCACCCGAAGAACAGTAAGACACATGGCGCTTTCTGCAGCATGCTCTTCGCACAATGTCTCGCACGCAAGCTTCGCCGAGCCGTATGCCGAGAACGGGACCGGCGTGGTGGATTCGAGCACCGATGAACTGCCGGATGCATTGCCATACACGGCAAGCGAAGACAAATACACGAACGTGCCGCATCCGCTCTCACATGCCGCCTCAAGAAGGTGTTTTGTCATGCGAAGGTTCACCGACTGAATCTCCCGCGACGTGTGCGTGGAGAAACGGCCCGGCGAACGCTCGGCAAGATGCACAATCGCATCGCATCGGTGGCAATACTGCCGCACCGGCACCCGGTCGAGGAGATCGTGAAGCGCAAGCTTGACTTCTACCACGCGCCCGCGGGACTCAATCCGCACCGACGGCACAGGGCCGCTGTCCGGAAACGACCGCCCAAGCACTTCTTCAAGATACGCAAGCCCGCACGAGCGGAGATCGTCGACAATGGTAATAGACGATACCTCGGGCCTGGCGAGCAGAAGCTCGACAAGGTTTGAGCCGAGAAACCCGGCGCCGCCGGCGACAAGGATTCTCATGGATGTCTGGGCTGGTTAAGGGGGTTGCCACAGAGAACACAGAGAGCACAGAAGGAGAGGTGAAAGGAGGAATCGGAACACGCATCGCGCCATCCGATTTGCTTCGTTCCGTCTCTGTGTCCTCTGTGTTCTCTGTGGTTCATGTCTGGCGTGGGCGCAACTCAACTACTCCGAAATCGCCGGAACACAATGTTGAATACCGCCAGAAAGAAATACCGCACATCGGTGAGCCACGGGTGCTTGAGATATGCCGTGAGATACTTCATCTCCGAGGCCTGGATCTCCTCGAGGGTCTTGGGATTGTCGGCATAAAACGGCGGAATCAGGCCCGGTTTCACTCTCGTGCGCTTCTCCTGCAGCTCCTTGGAATACAGGTTGAAATAGTGGGCGCTGAGCGGACGCACGCCCACGAGCTTCATCTGGCCCAGAAAAAAATTGATAAACATGGGAAGCTCATCGATGAATGTCTTGCGCATCAGGCGGCCGAGCGTGGTGACGCGAAAGTCATTCTGGAACTTGCCGCCTTCCTTGAGATTGTAGTGCTTGTAAATGTATTCCTGCAAATACTCCGAATACGGGTGCATGGTGCGCATCTTGTATACCGCAAGCCGCTTGTTGTCGCGGCCAATGCGGCTCAGCGCAATAAGCGGGCCGTAGGTGGGCGGCGCATCGCGCATGGGTTGCTTCACCTTGCGGGCGGCAAACCAGAACAGGCCGTCGATGTTTTCTTCGGCGATAACCTCGAACCCGCAGCAATACAGCCTGCCGAGGACCTCGGCGCGCGACAGCACGCGGCTGTACCCGCGCGTGAGGTTGAAATAGTGCGAGCGAGTGGGTGCGAGCTTGGGAAGCACGCGGTGAAACGTGAAGTCGAACGCGTATCCCAGGGCCACGAGCAGGGGGGTAAACGTGCGAACCAGCCGGTACATGCGCTGCTCGAGTGTCTCGACACACCCCACCAGCACGCCGCCGGGCCGCAAACGTTCGTTTACCACCTGGAAATAGCGATTGATGCCGCGGACCTCATTAAGCCTCTGCAGGTTTACCATTCCGGGCGCGCCATACGGCAGAATTGACTGGGCGGTAAACAGGGAGTTGGAGTGAACGACAGCGGCATTTTCAAGGGAGTCTTTGAGCGCATTGAGCGCGAACCCAACAGCCTTAAGAGATGCTGTTTCGAGGAGTATGCCGGCCCTGGCGCGGGTAGCGCCGGAGAACGCGGGAAGCGCATCGGGCGCGGAGAGCGTGTCCCGGGGCGCGGCATGGGAAGGTCCCCGCGATTCGGCATGCGTGAAATAGTGATGCGATGCGTATACCAGCTCCACGAACGTGGTTATGAGTATGGCGCCGAATACAACCGTGCGGGAGTAGTTGGTGTCGGATGTGGCATACATTAGAAACGCGGATGCGGCCAGGGCGCCGCCGTTGGCGGCGACCACGGGCACGAGCATTTCATCGATACGGCGCCTGGCAAAGAGCGCGTATTTACCGAAGGCGAATGATACCACTATCCATACGGCGAGAAACACGGCATAGGCGATGTCGTACCGCGGCCACTGGGTGGCAAGGCCGCCCCCGCGCAAAGCGAGAAATACCACGAGGGTCGTGGTGAGAAGCAGTATGTCCGCGAATATGAGTTTTAGGGAGGATTTGGTCATTTGGGATAGATATTGAACGCCGCTTCGCGGCGATATTATAGCGGGGCCTCCCCGTCCTCCGTAACAGTGCTACTGCGGAGGGTGGACTGCCCCTGCACCCCGGCATTGCATGCGATAGCTGCACCAGGCCCTCTCCCGGGAGAGGGCTTTACACGAGTAACAAGATTGACCGGGAGAGGGATGCCGCCAGGCTATAATTTCGCTATCCGCAATGTGCCTGCGTGGCAGGATGCAACTCGGGGAGGGGTAGCGGAAAACCTACCGAAGCTCCGCTTTACGGAGCGAAGGTGGGGTTGAAGCGAGGGGAGTGCTCTCCCCTTCAAAAATTTGCAACAGCAATACCAGCAACAAAGTAAGAACTCTTCCGTAGTTAACCTTTCTTGGCCGCAAAGTACAGCAACCCGTCAATTTCCCTTTCCTCAACCACGGCATACCCGGTCTTGTCAAAAAGCCTTTGCACGGCCGATTGCGACAGGATTCTGCTTCTTCCGCCGGTAAGGCAGAGGTAGAGCCAGTTGTTGGTTTCGTATCCTGGGAGCCATCGATTGACCAGCATATCAAAGAAATACGCGAACAGGAAGAACAAGGGGGTCCAGGTGCGCATGAGCCGCGCCACGCGCTGTTTCTGCGTTTCGTAGCAGCCCAGATACAGGCCTTCGGGCGTCAGTCTGGATGCGCATGCGCTCAGAAGGTCTTGTACTCCGGGAATGCTGTTAAGGGGCCGGATATTTACCACGGCGGCAAGGCCGGTTTGCGGATGCGCAGATATGTTGAAAGAATTGTCGGTGTCGAGAACGAGGCACTTGGAGTGTTGGAGTTCTGGAGTATTGGAGTTATGGGGAGACGAATCTTGTGCATGATTGAGCTGGACATGAGACCTGATAAACGCGAGCACGGTTCCGCCGCGCTCGTCATTGATGAGTTTCTCATTACCCGTAAGCTCGGGGCCTGTGGAAACCGCGGTGTCATCATCGGGCATGGGACGCGCGGTGCGGACAAAGTAGTATACCGCGTATATCACCAGCTCCGCCGCGGTAACGGTAAGAAAGGTCCCGAACACCACCAGCCGGGACCAGTGGATGTCC
>WJMI01000340.1 GCA_014728015.1 Chitinivibrionales bacterium
GCCAGGAGGTTCGCATCGACCTTTGTCACCGATCGAACGATCAGCATCGATGCCCCCGATACGGTCTCCCGGTTGATGTCCCGTCCGGAGACGGTCAAGACCGGTCCGAACTCCGCGAAGGCCTCTTTCACAAACGGAATGTTCTCGTCCGCAACGATCCTCATCGGAACTACCCGGTTCCCTGTGTTCCGCACCGGCGGCACCCCGCGATGCCGGCGGAACGTACGCCGGTACAGGGACCGCGGTCGGCGGATGTGTTGTGCAAAAATACCTGATCCGAAACCATCGCAGTATTATATTCTGGTTGAATTCAGTCTCGCGAGCACCCATACCGTCCGCGTAAGCCGCCCACCACTCCGTGTCGTGACGATGACCAAGACTGACAAGCTTTCCGCTTCACTCTATGCAAGTATCGCCGGCGATGCGCTGGGCGTGCCGGTCGAGCACTCCACCCGCCAGGAGCTCGCGCTCACATCAGTCAAGAATATGCTCGGGTACGGCCGGTATGACCAGCCCGAAGGCACCTGGTCCGACGACTCGTCGATGATCCTGTGCACGATGGAAAGCCTGTGCAAGGGGTACAATCTCGACGATATCGGCAAGACATTCTGCTCGTGGCTTTTCGAGAGCCGGTGGACCGCATCCGGATACGTGTTCGACTCGGGTCTGACAACGTTTGTCGCCCTGGAGTCCATACGCAGCGATCAGAAAAACGCGCGGGAGTCGGGAGGCGGCGGGCCCGACGACAATGGAAACGGATCTCTCATGCGCATTCTTCCGGCGGCCCTCTATTTCTCCAACGAAGACACGCCGGGCATGCTCGAGAAGATACACGAGGTTTCCGCCATTACGCATGCGCATCCCCGCGCCAAGGCAGGATGCGGCATCTACGCGCTCATCGTCAGAGCGCTTCTGGAAAGCGCGGACAAGGCCGAAGCGCTGGCCCGCGCCCTGGAAGAGGCGCGGGAATACTACAAGTCCGATCCTGCGTTCCAGCCGGAGATGAAACACTACGAGCGTCTTCTTGCCGCCAGGATCCCCGGGCTCGATGCCGCCGAGATTCAGTCATCCGGGTACGTGGTACACACGCTCGAGGCCGCCGTGTGGTGCCTGTTCAAAGCATCCGACACGAAAAGCATTCTCTTGGAAGCTGTCAACCTTGGGCTTGATACCGACACGACCGGCACGGTCGCGGGCGGTCTTGCCGGGCTTGCCCATGGTCTCGAAGGCGTCCCCGCGGTATGGCTGTCGTCGCTGGCACGCAAGGACGAAATCGATGCGCTGATAACGCAGTTTGTCAACTGTGTCTCCTCCCGTCCCGGAGGCAAAGCACTGCGATGAAAGCAACTCATATCCGCGACTTCGATCTTCTTGTCATCGGTGAAGTGTTTATCGAGTTCCGCTGCGACGGGGACATTGCGGTGTCCGATTCCTACGCGAAAGACATCGGCGGGGCTGACGTATACGTTGCTGCCGCGGCGGCAAAACTGGGCTCGAACGTGTCGTTCCTTTCGGCGGTTGCGCGCGACCCGTTCCATTCGCTCATTCGCGAGCGCTTTCTCTCCCAGGGAGTCAATATCGATCACGTGACCACCTGCGAGGGATACAACGGCGCCTATTTCATCAGCACGCGCTATCCCGACGACCGGGAGTACCTGTTTCATCTCCAGGGCTCGGCATCCCGCAGTATCGTCCCGTCAATGGTCTACGACAATCTCCTGCAGAACGCCAAGATCGTCTACGCGTCGAGCGAGCTGCAGTCGGTGTCCAAGGCCGCGCGTCACACGGTCTTCAAGGCGTTTCACTACGCGCACATCAACGATATCATGGTGGCATACGATCCCAATCTGCGGCTCCACCGCTGGTCACTTGACGATGCAAAAGAAAGTCTGTGGAGTGTCCTGCCGCTTATCGACGTCATCCTCCCGTCCTCACCCGACGAATCCAAGGCGCTGTTCGGCTATGAGCGCCCGCTGGATGTCATCGGGTTCCTCTGGGACCGCGGCGTGTCGATCGTGGCGGTAAAGACCGGCAGCGGCGGGTGCATGATCGGCTACGACGGAAAGGTTGAGGAATTCCCGCAGGCGGATGGGGGTGATTCGGCCACGCACGTGGCGCTCATCGGGTCGGCCTTCAACGGCGGATTCCTTCACGCTATCGCGCGCGGGCTCGACCCGTTCGCGGCGGCTGAAACCGCGAACCGGGTCGCCCTGCTCAAGGGAACGAATGGTGATGGCGTTGCCGCGCTGCCATCTCAAGAAGATCTCGCCTGATATGTCCTCCTGGTTTGTCGTGGTTCCCCCGGATGGCGCCGCCCGCATGGTCGGCCTGGAAGTCGTGCGCGCGTTCGACCAATGCGCAATAGCGTACAAGGCATTCAAGACCGGAATCTTTCTGCGCGAGATTCGCGGGCATCTCCGCGATCCCGATGATACCCTGGTGGTCGATCTGCTCAACCAGAGCCTTGCCGTTTCGTGCCTCGATTTCGCCCCGACACACATGCTCGTGCTCGCGCTGGCTCCCGTCACCCTGTTCACACTCAAACTGCTGCAACGCCAGCGCATCACCACGGCGCACTGGTTCTACGAAGATTATCGCCGCGTGCCATCCTGGCGGACCGTCCTGGAGGGATACGATCATTTCGCGGCCATCCAACGGGGACCGCTGCCGTCAGCCTGCGCCGCCGCCGCCAGCCGGTATCATTTCCTGCACACGGCCGTCATGTCACCATCGTTGCGCGCGCCGGACGAGCCGCGGACGCACGATGTCGCCTTTGTCGGCGTGCCAAGCAGGCATCGTGTCGAGGTGCTCGAGCATCTTGCGGAAAACGGCCTGCGGATGCTGATCGCGGGTCACGGGTGGCATCGCTATGCCGGCCCGCTGAGGGCGCACATCGTGGATGATACATGGGTGTCGCCTGAGCGCACGGCGTCGTTTCTCGCCCGGTCACGCGTGGGAATTGACATTCCTTTCCACGTTCCCGTTGCGCGGGATCCCGACACGGCGGTCAGCCCGCGCGTTTACAACGTGCTCGCGGCCGGGGCCGAGCTGGTCTGCGAGGACGTGCCGCAGGTGCACGAGGTACTTGACATGTGCAGCTTCACGACTTTCACGGCACCGGCCGGCGCGCGCGATGCGGTTCGGCGAGCTCTTGACGCCTTCGACACCCGCGCGGCCGAGCGCGAGGCCAACCGCCGGCAGGTAGCCGACCATCATACCTACGCCCGCCGCGTTTCCCGCCTGGTGTCCCGTGTGGAAACCGGTGATGCCGCGGCATGACCGCGACAGCCGGGGGATTCAGCTCTCCTGGTGAAACTCGAAAGGATAGGTAAGGGTGTAGACCCCCAGCGAGTCGGGCACGGGCTTGAATCGCCAGTTTACCACCCGCTGCAGCACGGCATCCTCGAACTGCTTGTCACCGAGATTCGATTCCACGATGCGGGTGCCCCGTACCGTACCGTCGGAGCCTATCTTGATCTCCACGATCATCTTCCCCGAAAGCGGGACGCCGCTGCGAAGCCGTTTATTGTAGATATACTTGAGCTGGTTTGAGTTGTCGCGTATCACTCGTCCGAGGGCCGTCGCTTGCCTCGCCGGATTGGTGATCAGGTTGACGATGCGCTCGCGCTCGTCGATCTCCTTCCGCGAGAGCCCCGCCTCGACCCACCGTTGCCGCTGCTCAGCCATTTTCTTCTTGCGCTCGGCCTCTTTCATGCCGGTCAGATCGCCGATACTGTTGAGGAGCGCCATGATCTGCGCATCGGGGGTCACCTGCATCTCTTCCGGCCCGGCATCTTCACCCTTCGTCAACTCGGCCCGCAGCGAGCTTTCGCTCACCATGGAGGCGAAACGGCCGACGTTGTTCATGAAGGCCTGGTCCTGGTAGGCCGCGAGCTGCTTGCGCGCCTCCTCGGCCATCTGCTGTTTCTGTTCGTAGAACTCGCCGAGCATGAGCAATCGCCGGTTGGCCTCACGCGCCCAGCGCTTCGACCCGCCATCACGAATCACGCGCCGGTATTCATCGATCGCTTCCTGGGTTTCGCCGAGCTCTTCGTGCGACCGCCCCTTGAAAAACCGCGCTTCATGCGCTCGCGACGAGCCGCGTTGATTGGTAAGAAACCGGCTGAAATACTTGATGGCGTTGCGGTAGTCCATGAGCAGGTAAAACTGCTTGGCCTTTTCGAAATTGTCAAGTCGCTTCTCCTTCACTTTCTCGCGCCTGCGCTCCATCGAATCGATAAAGTCGAGCAGTTTCCAGGCGAGCATGCCGGCATCGGTGTTGGGATACTGGTTGATGACCCGCTCGTAGATCAGTTTCGCGTTCTTATATTCGCTCATCATCGAATGGCAGAACGCCTTGTGCAACAGGACCGCCGCGCGAATCTCATGCGTGATCCCCTCCATGCCGATTACCTGGTCGTAGATCTTGATCGCATCCGGGTATTTTCTTGCCCGCTCCCAGAAATAGCCGATTTCCAGCACATTGTAGATCTTGTTCTCTTCCTGGGGGTTGATAATCTCCTTCCCAAGCGTGAGACGGATCCCGTTGACCACCGCGCGCACGGGCGTGAGATAGAGCTTGCGCGCAAGCCCGAGCTCTTCACGCTCGAACTGATCGCCCGATGTCAGCGCCTGCATCTTGGCCTCGAACTCATAGTTCTGCACGTCGCCCTCGCCGCTCTCCAGGCGCCGCTTGATGAGCTCGTATTTAGCGACGATACCCAGCGCGTTGGCAACCTCGTGATCGGCCGCGACTTTGCCCAGCAGGTAATCGGTTTCCTGGATACGTATGTCCACGAGCCCGATGTTGAACATCGCGGTCAGACCCAGAAGGATCAGGACGAGGATGGCTCTGAGAAAGGTCTTCATGGGGCCTCCCGCGCGCCTAGGCGCCGGGCATCGGCTGTCTCAGGCGTTGGGTGGGGCTGACCGATCCCTGCCGCCGATCGATGGCGTAGCACGAACCGTCCATGCTCTTCACGTATTTCTTCACTTCGGCCGCCACCTGTATCATCTCCGCGTGCCGCCTGAACGGCCGGGTCTTGTTGGTCACGACTGCTATGGAGATGCTCATCAGCGGGAACCGCTGGCGCTGTCCCTGCCGGTTGATTGATTCGATGAAACCGTTGCGTGCATCGATGCTGTTGTAGAACTGGTAGATCCCGCGGTCGAATGTTGTTATGAAATGCTTGGCAAACGCCTCCCAGAACTCGTAGCCGCATACCACTACGAAATCATCGCCGCCCTCGTGGCCGACGAACACATTCTGCATGTCCTTGCGCTGGGCGACCGTCATGAGACAATCCCGCGTATACAGAATGGCCTCGTCGCCCTTGGTGAACCCGTATTTGTCATTGTACGCTTTGAAATTGTCGAGGTCGCAATAGAGCACACAGATAATTCTTCCGGCGGCGAGGCAATCGTCGATATATTTCGCGATGGTGATATTGCCCGGGAGCCCGGTCAGCGGATTGGCGCCCTTTGCCTCATCGCGCATGCGCTGCAGCGCCACGCTCATCTCGTTGAACGACGTAGCCAACTGGCCGATTTCATCGTCGCGCACGATCGGCACTCTCGTGTCGAGCTCGCCCCGCGATATCCGGTGCGTCGCCTCCATGAGATTGCGCAGCGGGATGATGAACATCTTGGTCAGGATCAGGGCAAACACGACATGAATGAATACAATCAGCGCGGCCATGATGACGCACTGGCGATACAGATAGCCCCGCTGCCGGTCGATGTCTTTCATCGCGACGTCTATCGCGGCAATGCCGATCTTGTCAAGTTCAAAATTGAACGGCACGTACAGCGCGATATGCTTCTTCTTCTCATCGACCTTGTGATAGAACAGCTTGTCCTCGAACCCCCGCTTCGTAATGGCCATGTTGATCATCTTGAGGTCTTCGAGCGTGGCCTCATCCTTCTCGATCCTGCGGTTGTCCTTAATGGCCACATACACCTTGCCGTCTTCGCGAAACAGGCTTATCGTGTTTATGGCGAGAGTGCCCGCTTCCTTGAGAATCTTATTGATAGTCACGGGAGTGAGCTTGCGCTTGCCTTCGATAATCGTGTCGATGCGGTATTTCAGTGAAGATCCTTTGTGCATGGCATTGAGTACCGAGTTCTCGACAATGAGGTCGAGTTGGTTCTCGAACACCATGAGCACGAACAGAAGGATGTTCAGGAGAGTAACAAAAAGGTATATGAGCCCTGTCTTGAACAGGATCGAGTTCGACTGGAATCTCAAGGGCACGTCATTCCCCCTCGCGGTCCGCCCGGATGTTTCCTCACGGCCCCTCTAACGCATTGGATAGCCGTCAATTAGGCTTCACGTACTCTCTTAGTATATGGTTACCGTCCAGCCATTGTCAATACCGCCCGCCGACCGCACCAGAAAAACCCGGCCGGCAACAGCGCTCCCCCGCTACGCCTCCGCCTTGCCGACGCCGTAGTCGTTGAGTTTGTTGCGCAGCGTGCGTATCGAAATGTCAAGCATTTCAGCGGCCTTCGTCCTGTTTTGGCCGCAGAAATCAAGCGTGTGCAGGATTAGCTCTTTCTCGGCCTCGGCAATGGTCATGCCCGCCTTGAACCCGTCGGTCCCCTTCGTTCCTCCGACAGACTTCATCGAAAGAACATCCGGGCGAATCGTGCCCGTCTTGGTCAGCACGACCGCGCGCTCGATCGTGTTCTCC
>WJMI01000341.1 GCA_014728015.1 Chitinivibrionales bacterium
CTTCTAGCGTGCTCACGTGAATCCTGATGAACCTGATGCACATCCTCCGGTGCTTCCAAACACCGACATTTTTTTCTCGGTCTGCGCAGAATGGCATTTCGGGCACGACGGATTTTCTTTCGCGTTGATAGACACGAGTTCTTCGAAATCCGCGCCGCAATCCCGGCACTTGTATTCATACATCGGCATACGGCACTATCTCCCGGCTATATCCCGAGTTCCTTCGCATATATGCTTTCGGGCTGCACACCAACAAGCTTCCTGCGCACTTCGCCATTGTCAAATATCATAACCGTGGGTATCGCGGTAATCCCGTATTGTGCCGCTGTCTCCCTGTTTTCATCCACATTGAGCTTGAAAACCCTGGCCTTGTCCCCTGCCTTTTGGGCGAGTTTTTCTATCACCGGACCGACCATCTGACAGGGGCCACACCATGGCGCCCACAGATCGACCAGCACAGGAACATCCGATTCAAGTACGTCAGCTTGAAAGGTCTTGTCCGATGTCGCATTCGCCATGTGTGCCTCCTTTGTATATCCGCGATATTGTATTCTCGAATTCTCGACATCCCCGCACGCGTCATGCCGTCTCTCCTACCAGCGGCGCACACGCTTTCTGTATACATCCCACTCGCCGCCGAATCGGTTTGCCAGCATTTCCTGTTCGGGCCGGATGTATGCACGATCCATGAGTATCGCAAACAGAACCACTACGGCAAGCGGGCCAAGCGAGCCAAGCAATATGCATATCCCCAGAAGAATGGATACGAAACCCAGATACATGGGATTCCTGGTCATGCGGAATACCCCGTTCGTCACCAATACCGTTGATTCCTCAAAAGGCTTTACCGCTGTCTGCGCCCGGTGAAATGCCTTGTCCACCATAACATTGATAGCGATTCCAAATCCCAGCGGCAGCAATCCCAGCAGGTTATACGGCATGGATATGATTTTCATTACCGGAGACATAAAGTGCACGATCGGCACCAGCATGATCGCAATACAGAGCCATGTCGTGGGCATGATCCTATTCATCGCAATAGATCCTCCTTCGCCGTCTATATCAGGTACACGGCGGACTCTCGCACGGCTCGTCTCTTCCACAACAGGGTTGCTCGAGCGTGCTGCCAACTCGCAGGTCATGAAAGGTCCAGAACGGCTGCGAAGCAAACATTCTACGACCGTTGGATCCGCTGCAATGCACCGGCGCGACCGCGCGCACGCCTGCTGCGTGAAGTGTACCCGCAATGCCCGTGATCGCCTCATCGGATTCATGACTCAGATGCAGCCCGCCGGCAACCGTATCAAGGGCAACTGTACCGCCGAATACTCTTGCGGCACAGGTCTGTAATTCAAGGATTCCGCGCGCAATCCCGTAGTGCGCGCATCCCGAAATAACCGCCGCGCGGTCATCGCCATATGCCGCCAGAAGCGACTGCTCCGGCATGGCGCCACCCTTGTATTCGCCCCGCATCTCGCCCGTGGTAAAAACGCCTTCGCATACATGGGCAGGTGTCCCACACTCGATCATCGTGGCGCCGGCCTCACCGATCCGTTTCTTCAGCCGCCGGGGAACCCCCGGACACACGTACACGGCCGGGTTTTCGAGCACTGAGAGTACATCTTCAAGGCCATCGGTATGATCCCAATGCTCGTGGGACAGGACCACTGCCTCTATCGATTGAAATCCAATGCCGAGCACGCGCATATTGTTCACCACCGCGCTGCCGTCGGTGCCGACATCGAACAGCACGCTGTTATTGATCAAAGCAGAGAATCCGAAACCGGTCTGTAGCTTGTTGTCGACCGAATGCTCGTCAAATAAGACAGAAATTCGCATGTTGAAACCACGCCCGCACGAGAGGCGGCGAGATTGCAGCCGCCTCTCGCTGGTACCGGGGCTATTTGTCCTTCCGGCTTTCTAAATCCTTGAGCCGCTTGTTCACGGCAGAGAGTTCGTCCTGAAGCATCTGCGCGTGGTTCTTCAATCCTTCAACTTCCTGGTCTTTCGTCATCGAGGG
This sequence comes from Chitinivibrionales bacterium, assembly GCA_014728015.1. Taxonomy (GTDB): domain Bacteria; phylum Fibrobacterota; class Chitinivibrionia; order Chitinivibrionales; family WJMI01; genus WJMI01. Next base: position 2,021 of record WJMI01000341.1, read on the forward strand.
TGGCGGGACAGGCGGCGCGTAGCCATACCCCGCGCGCTGCCATCCTGTCAGACCGGTTCCATAAAACCAGTTCCGTCGTCCCCAGCCGCCGCGTCCGCGTCCCCAACCGCGGCCGAAAAATCCGCGACCGCCCACGGGATTTGCATATCCGGGAGCTGAGTAGCCTGCGCAATATCCTGCCGCTCTGCCTGTCATCGGGCCCATTCCGCCCGGTCCTGTTCCGTCTCCGCCTGGCATAGCATGCCTCCTTTTCGTTTTAGAGCCAAAAGGTCGCCGCATGCCGGTGCCTCTCCCTCGGCTGCCCCAACTCATCCCGCCACAAGCGGGATTCGAACAGGGCATCCGGCCTGCAGAGAGATACCGGCACACGGCTCCTCGTACGCTTCATACTGTTTTCTACCGTCTTCTTGACATTGGCTTGCCACACGAAGGGCACCGTAGCTGATTGCAGGGCTGCCCCACCGCGTGCGGCGCTTCGTAACCACAGTTTTGACAAGTGCATTTTCCGCCGGGACCTGCCGCATACGGCCCTCCCATTCTGCCGCGTCCCATGCCTCTCCCGGCGCCTCTTCCTGCTCCCCGGCCCAGCGGACCTTGTCCCATGGGACCGGTGCCGTCTCCTCCCGGCATATGTCATACCTCCCTTCTTCTCATATGATGGCCTCTCCTCCGGTGGCGGCCCCATCCCCCACGCCCCCTCCCGCAGAAGCCGGGCAGCATATGCTGGGGCCCGAGAATATCATTGTTGATTCTTGCCGCGAGAATCTGTTCGACATTACCGGCTATGCCCGGTATTATCTCGATGCCGCTGTGCGCTATCATGGCGGCAAGGGGATTGGATATCGCCCCGCATATTACAGTGTCCACCCCCAGTTCTCGAAACTTCTGGGCCCGCGAAGGTGCCGGCATGTCTCCCAGCGCGACTTCCCGCCGGTCAACCACGCTGCCTGCATCTATATCCACCACGAGAAGCTTGCCGGCGAAATCGAGCACTGCCGACAAATGCGCGCCGTTCACCGGTAAAGCGATTCGTCTCATGCCCCGGCCCTCGCCTCGGAAGCCGGCTCCTTGGGCCGCAGGTTCTTTCTCATAACAATGACAAACGAGCCGGTCTCGCATCCGGCATCGCGCGCTATCACCGGGCACTTGACCTGGAGCAGAAATGCGATGTTCTTGTCGACATCGCTCAGCGTTTCGTAATTGCCCTGCCCCTTGGCTATCACAAGGTCTGCCCCGTCAAATGCGGCGCGGAAATCAGCGGAGCAGTCGGCAAGGATCGTGCCGGGCGCATCCGATCCGTTGTCGATCACCTCGATAAAATCCGGCATGCCTGCCTGCGCGGCATCCTCCATGGTGACATCATTGATGACCGGCGATCCTTTCACCACATACGTAATTTTTCCGGCGGGCAGGTGCTCGATAAATAGGCGATCAAAGACTATCTCGCCGGCATTGTCACCAAGATAGAGAATGCGTTTCGCGCGATTGATCTCCTCGCGCAGCTCCTCGACTGCATGCATGTCGATAGGCGCATGTATCGAGCGAGCGAGCGAATCGAGAACATCGTCCTTGTGGAAATCGGTTCTGGCGCCAAGGTCGATGATATTGCCCGCAATCGCGAGCCGCACAAGGCTCTCGAACCGTTCCGCGCCATCGCGATTGTACCGCGCGCGAATATCGGAAACGAGAGAAAGCGCATGCTCGTTCATCAGCCGTTTGTCTTCCGCAAACGCGTCTTTGTTGCCGGTAATCTCCCGCACCGCGCGGAATATCTCCTGGCCCATGGCCGGAGGTGACGTGCTCAGATCCATATCGGCAAGCACCCGAAGTACTCTTCTCGCAACTTTCTCGTGCACGGATTCATCGGTGGTGGCCCGTCGCACGTGCGCCAGTGTCTGCCTGACAAAGCATGGTATGCAATCCAGATATGTCTTCACGCTGTCTCAGTCCTTTCAATCAGATAGTGCAATTTGCGAATACTGTGCCACATGGCGTTTAATATCTCACTTCATTAAGAATCAAGAGGTTACAACAAATCTCTTGTAGTAGCCGCGCCAGGATGACTGCAACACTGCAACACTTGATGCAATGTAGCAATGCATTATTGCAATGATTCTTACGCCGTCCGTACCCTTGTTTCATGCCCGAGCGAATCGGGTCTTTCTGGCTTTGCTCCTTTTTCAAACACCCCCCTTGGCATATGCGGCAACATGTACATTATGCTTCAACAGTAAGGCTTTTCCGAAAGGAGCATGCATATGGGAAAGGAAGTAAAAGCCGGATGCGCGCGTCCGACAGGCGGGCCGGTCGGTGAGAAACCCCCGCAAAAAAAATCTCAGGAACACATGGAAGCGAAGGAGGAACGCAGCATGGTCATGGTCGGCAAAAAAGCCCCTGATTTCAGCGCGCCCGCGTACCACAAGGGCGCATTCACCAGTGTCAAGTTGTCCGATTTTCTCGGAAAGTGGGTAGTGCTCTGTTTCTACCCCGGCGATTTTACTTTTGTCTGAGCGACCGAAGTCTCTGCGGTCGCAGAGAAACACCGCGAATTCAAAAAGCTGGGCGCCGAGGTCCTCTCGGTGAGTGTCGACAGCATGTTCGTGCATAAAATGTGGAACGATAACGAGCTCTCGAAAATGGTCAAGGGTGGAGTGCCTTTTCCCATGCTCTCCGATGGCGGCGGCAAGGTGGGCACGGTCTACGGTGTCTACGATGCCGATGCCGGGGTAGAAACCCGCGGACGATTCCTTATCGATCCCGACGGGGTCATACAGGGATACGAAGTATTGACACCGCCGGTGGGCAGAAACGTTTCCGAGACACTGCGCCAGATCCAGGCGTTCCAGCTCGTGCGAAAGAGCAAGGGAAGCGAAGCTACTCCTTCCGGATGGAAACCCGGCAAGAAGACGCTTAAACCAGGTCCTGAGCTGGTTGGCAAGGTATGGAAAGAATGGAAAACCAGCATGGCATTCGACTAGCCATCACGTTTTCCGCGGCTGAACTGCTTCTGGACGGCGAGACCACAATCTCGCCGTTCTTTTCTGCCCATTCGCCCGCATTCTATATAGCAGCTTCTACACAGGCCTTCAGATTTACAGTTCCGCAATTTTTTGTTGCATTTCTGCAACAATCTTTAGCTTCGAGACGTATATTTGGATGTTGAAACAGCCGGGATTTTGGTGATTTGCAGACCACCCTCTGCTTCCGATCCGGGGCTTCTCCATGAAACGAAACGAACAGGCGTTCCACGAGACCATTCTCGACTCTATTGCCGACGGCGTATTCACCGTTGATAAGGATTGGAAAGTCACTTCATTTAACGCCGCGGCGGAAAGGATCACCGGTGTCCCGAAAAAGGACGCTCTCGGCAGGAAATGCTTCGAGGTGTTCCGCGCAAACATCTGCGAAAGCAACTGTCTTCTGAAGCAGACGCTGACAACCGGAACGCCGTGTGTCAACAAAACCGTGCGGATTATCAATGCCGGCGGCGCGAGCGTACCGATTAGCGTATCGACCGCAATACTTCAGACGCCGTCCGGAAAAATCACCGGCGGCGTGGAGACCTTCCGCGATTTGAGCGTCATCGAGGACCTTCGCAAGGAAATCCTCGGCAGGCATACGTTTGCCGATATTATCACCAAAGACCACGCCATGCTCAAGGTATTCGACGTGCTTCCGAGCATGGCAAAGAGTGACACCACCGTGCTTATCACCGGGGAAAGCGGCACCGGAAAAGAACTCCTGGCGCGCGCCCTTCACCACCTTTCGCACCGTTCACAAGGACCTTTTATCTCGGTCAACTGCGGTGCCCTGCCCGATACCCTTCTGGAGTCGGAGCTGTTCGGCTATAAAAAAGGCGCATTCACCGATGCCGCCAGAGACAAGCCCGGTCGGTTCCACCTGGCAAAGGGGGGCACCTTGTTCCTCGATGAAATCGGCGACGTTTCCAAGGCTCTCCAGGTCAAGCTGCTCAGGGTGCTCCAGGAAAAGCGGTTCGAGCCTCTCGGCGCGACCGCATCCGAAACCGCCGATGTACGCGTGATTGCCGCGACAAACACCAACCTGCCTGAGCTGGTGAGCCAGGGCAAATTCCGCAAGGACCTGTTCTATCGCATCAACGTGCTGTCCGTTGAGCTGCCGCCCCTGCGGGACCGCCGATGCGACATTCCCCTGCTCGCGGATCACTTCATAGAGCATTTCAACAACGTGTACGAAAAGGACATCGAGGGCCTCAGCGATCATGCGCTCGCGGTTCTCATGAATCACGATTTTCCGGGTAATGTGCGGGAGCTGCAGAATATCATCGAGCACGCCTTTATCATGTGTCCCGCGGCAACCATCATGCCCGAACACCTTCCCCGGCAGATCGCGCCCTCCGGCTCCCCGGCAATATCCGGGCCCGGCCCCGTGGATGTGAAGGAATTCGAGCGCCAGCACATCCAGAATGCCCTCGAACAGAACAGGTATAGCCGGCAGAAAACCGCCCGCCAGCTCGGCATGCATACGGCCACGCTCTGGCGGAAGATGAAAAAACTCGGCATCGAGTAACACTCGTGAATGCGGCGTCGTTCAGGGACCGGCATGGTCTTCTTGCCCGCGCGCGGATTAGTAATGTATGTTATTGACATCTGACATCACCATGAAAGGGCTTCGCAATGGCCGGCATACTCCGCAAGCTGTTCAATCGACGCCGCGACGAGCGTATCCCGCTCAGCACCGAGATCAAGGTGCGCATGATGGGACAGGAGATTGTCGCGGCAGACTGCAAGAACATCTGTATGGGCGGCATGTGCATCGTTCTCGGCACGAAACCGCCCGAGGCCGGCACCGGTACCGTATGGCTCTCCCGCGACTATCCCAACGAATACATCCGTTTCGAAGCATCGTTTCGTGTCGTGTGGAGCAAGCCTGAAGATCCCGGCTCGGACCGCACCATGATGGGCCTCGTATTCCAGGACCTGGTGCCGAAGCAGCGTGACAATCTCCGGACGGTTCTCAAGCGCGAAGAGAAGCTCAGAGCATCGCATAACTGATGCCCTCACGATCCTCAGAGTGAGGACAAGCGGCCTCCCGCTTTCATATTTGACAGAACTTGAAACATTTTGACCGCATTTATGGCCCAATGCTGAAGAAAGGCTTCCCTATATTGATATATACAGGGGGACTCGTTCTGTTTCTTGTGCGCGGACAGTTTCCGCGGCAGGCAGGTTGCCAGAAGGGAGCACCCGATGTATACCCGTTTTCTCGCCATAGCGATCCCCGTGGTTTGCGCGCTTTGCGCACGCGCCGACGTCACCTTTGATCTGACACTTCTGGCCAGCAACGAATGCTTTGCCTGCGGCGTATACGCGGTGGGCGATATCGACCAGGACGGCGCAAACGATATCGTTGCCGGTGAAGGCAGCCCGCGTCTTGTCTGGTACCCCTACCCTATCTCCGCCGACACCAAGCATACCATCGCATCCTCGGCATCTCTGGGCTTTGAAATACACTTGGGCGATGTTGACAACGATGGTGACCTTGACGTGATGTCATCCGGAGCGGGGATCACCTGGTGGGAGAACCCGCTGCTGCCCGGCGGCAATCCTGCCACCGACTCATGGGAAGTCCATGAATTCGGTTCTTCAGGAGGCGATCACAACGGCGGCTCACATGATTTCAAGGCGGGTGATATCGACGGTGATGGATGGGTTGACGGGGTGGAGCGCGGGCAGAATACGGGTCAGTATATCGTATATCTCAATGACCAGGCCGGCGGATGGTCCCAGTTCTCCGTGAATGCAAGCAGGGGCGGTGAAGGTACATGGCTGGGAGATGTCGACGGCGACGGAGATCTGGACCTTACCGACGGCTGGGCGTGGTTCGAATGCCCCGACAATCCGGCAAGCGAATCGTGGACACAACATGATGTCGGCAATGCGGGCTATCATCTTACGCGTTCATACATCGCGGACATCAATGAAGACGGGAACATGGATATCCTGGTGAGCCCAACCGAATTCGGCGGCAGCAAACTCGTGTGGTGGGAGGCCCCCGACGATCCCAAGACAGGCCCCTGGACCGAGCATATCCTCGTCGAATACAACGACCCCAACTTCCATACGCTTCAGGTGGGTGATATCGATCTCGACGGGCACCTCGATGTCCTTGTCGGTTCCACGCACGGCCCGAACAGCGATCCCAAGCTCTTGTGGATTTTCTACAACACCAACGGCGATGGCCTCACGTGGGAGGAACAGAAGTGGAACAGCCCGGGCGGGTGCTGGCAGGGAATTCTGGGAGACGTTGGCTCTGACGGCGATCTCGATATCCTGACCGTGGATTATTCCGGCGGCAATCAGGGCGAGTTCTACGAAAACACTCTCGATCCTGACATGACTGCCGTGTCTCACAGGCGCGCGGCTCCGGACGCCCGACAGCTTTCAGGACCATCCATGCGCATGCTGTTTACCCCCGATGGAACCGCAAGCGCCCCGTATGTTATCTTCAGAGAGTCAAGCGGCACGGGCAATTCCCGGGTCTTCGATCTGAGGGGAAAGCGCGTATCGCTGGATCCGCGCCGGCTCGAAAGACCGCCGCGGATCGAATAGCTGCCCGACCGTCACGCTTCGATGCACACTTCACGAACGGATGCGCATGCGGTGCCACGTCTGTTTTGCGGTCGCACTCGTGCTGCTGGCCGCGGTCCCTTCCCGTCCGGCCCAGCTGATGGTCGGCACGCAGCCCTATGTTGATGCCCCGGTCCGCGTTTCGCTTGATCTTTTTCCGTTCGCGCTCGGGTTCCGGCGCGCGGATGGTGTTGCTTACTGGCACGGAACCGCTCTCGGCGCAGCGGGTGATCGCGACACCTGGTACGTGTCCCTGGCCTACGGCGCCTGTTTCTTCGGGATAAACAGCGGCGGCATTTTTCTGGGGCCGGTGGCGGATATCATGCGGCGCGAGGTCGGCCTGTCGCTGGACATCTCCTACAGCATCGTTTCCATCCCTGTCAAGCTTTCTCTGCAAAGCATCGGGGCCGAGGCTGCGAGCGACATGCTTTTCGCCGCAAGCCTGTCCGGGGGCATCGGGCTGCTGTTTCCGCTGGTGAGGATGGAAGACGGGCGGCTGAGACATCTGTTCAACCGTTGAGCGCCCGTTCCAGCCCTTTCGCAATTTATATTCATAGCCTTTTTTTTTCGGCATACGGTGTTCGCGCATGGGCCATAATTCTGATTGGACGACTGGATGAGGGGTCCCGCTCGATTTGCTCTTGGCCTTTTGTGCGCTCCCGCCATTGTGCTCGCCGCCGATCATGCACCACCCGACAATATTGTCCACCTCATGGCCAACCTTGCGGTGCAGCTGGCGGTGATCATCTTCGCCGCCCGGCTCGGCGGCATCCTTGCGGAAAGACTCAGGCAGCCGTCGGTCCTGGGCGAGCTGATCGTCGGTATTATCATCGGTCCGTTTCTCCTAGGCGGCATCCCGCTTCCCGGTTTTCCGCACGGCCTGTTCCCGCTTCCCGCAGATGCCGCCCTCTCGGTCAGCAAGGAGCTGTACGCCTTTGCGGCAATCGCATCGGTAATCCTCCTGTTCATGGCGGGCCTCGAGACCGATCTCAGCATGCTCATGCGTTTCTCGGCTACCGGCCTTGTCGTGGGACTGGGCGGCGCAATCGCATCGTTTCTTGCCGGCGGCATGACAGCCGCGTTTGTCCTGGGCTCCTCCCTGGCGGATCCGCGATGCCTGTTCATGGGCATCATCAGCACGGCGACCTCGGTGGGCATCACCATACGCGTGCTTTCCGACAAACGGCGCGTTGATTCTCCCGAAGGCGTCACGGTTCTCGCCGCAGCGGTTATCGATGATGTTCTCGGCATTATCGTGCTCGCCGTGGTGCTCGGGTTCGCGGCGACCATGCGCGGCGGCGCGCCGGTGCATGCCTCGGGAATCGCCAGGATTGCAGCAAAAGCGCTTGTCGTGTGGCTCGGATTCACCGCCCTTGGCCTGGCCTTCGCCCACAAGATCAGCGCGTTTCTTAAAATGTTCAAGGGTATCCGCGTATTCTCGGTGCTGGCTCTCGGCCTCGCGCTTCTTCTGGCGGGCATATTCGAGAAGGCGGGTCTTGCTATGATCATCGGCGCGTATGTCATGGGCCTGACTCTTTCGAAAACCGATCTGAAATACGTGATATCCGAGAGCATGCATCCGCTTTATGCATTTTTTGTCCCGCTCTTCTTTACGGTCACCGGCATGCTGGTAAACGTGCGCGAGCTGTTATCCCCGGCCATACTGGCATTCGGCGCCCTGTATGCCGGAGGAGCTATCCTGAGCAAGGTGACCGGATGCGGGATCCCGGCACTGTTTCTCAATTTCAACCGACTCGGCGCACTTCGGATTGGACTCGGCATGTCGCCCCGATGCGAGGTGGCGATAATCATTACGGGAATCGGTCTTTCGTACGGCATCCTCGATCACAGTCTGTTCGGCGTGTCGGTGATGATGGTGCTGTGTACGACCATACTCACGCCGGTGTTTCTCAACCTGTCGCTCAATGATCGGCCGGGCACGCGAAAGCAGGTTTCCCGCGGCCGGACGGTCGCTACCACGTTCAACCTCGAATCACCCAAGCTCGCCGAGCTTCTGGCCACCCAGGTGCTGCAGGAGTTTCGCGATGAAGGGTTTTTCATTCATACGATCGAAGCCGACGGCCGCATCTCGCATATCCGCAAGGAAAGCACGTTCGTGACCCTGTACCACTACCCCCAGTCTCTCCGGTTCGAGACCGCGCCGGAGGATGCACGCCTGGTCAAGACCGCGATCTACGAGGCGCTCGTTGACCTGCACGATATCATCAGGAAAGTGAAGCATCTCGCGAAGCCCGCCGAAATCGGCAAAGACATCGCAGACACCGAGGGCCAGACCAGGTTCAACGTACGCAAGGCGCTCGATCCCCGCTGCATTGTCATGCATCTCAAAGCGGGCTCCAAGCAGGCAATCATCGAAGAGCTTATCGACACGCTTGATGCGCAGGGCAAGCTTGGCGGGCGTGATGATGCGGTGGCGGCGGTGCTCGAGCGCGAGCAGACCATGAGCACCGGCATGCAGCACGGCATTGCCATACCGCATGCGAAGACCGACACGGTCGATCGCATGGTCGTGGCTATCGGGCTGAAACCGGAAGGTGTCGATTTCGAGTCGATTGACGGCCTTCCCAGCCAGGTGTTTATCCTTGTGCTCTCGCCAGCGCGCACGACCGGACCGCACATACAGTTTCTCGCGTTTGTCGCATCGGTGCTCGGCAATACCCAAGCAAAGGATGCTCTTCTGAAATGCGCCACCCCCGCCGAGGTTTTCTCGTTCTTCACCTCGACCTGAGCGCACCCGCTTCGCTGGCACAACGTTTGCGTTGTAATCGAATTCACATCAATTATATGTGCGCAGACATCCGACACGTTGTATAATTCTTACAGGTGCACGGTGTCCCTTTCCTGCCCGGTCCAGGGCGGCTGCATTCATGCCTGACAATCCCTCACGCGAGCAACAGCTTCACGAGCGCTACGAGCGCGCGCTTCGGGAGCTGCAGGCCAAAGAGGAATTCAATTTCGCACTGTTCCAGTTCAGCCCGGTCGCCACGATCATTGTCGATCGTGAAGGACGTGTCATTAAATCGAACATGGCGCGCCGGCGCGCCGGCGACCGCCTCCCGAATGTCGGCGATATCATGTACCGCGACTATGCGCGCGGCCACGAGGTCGACATGTATGGCGAACTCATGGAGTGCATGCGGGAAGACCGCATTGGCCGCTACCCCAACATGCGGTATCACCAGAAGGTGCTGTCTATTGTCATTGCTCCGTTTCCCCGCGGCGCGATAATCACGTGCCAGGACGTGACCGAGCAGAAACGCGCGGAGCAGGACCGCATCGACCTGATCACCGAGTTGCGCCGCGCGCTCGACGAGGTCGAAAAGCTGCGCGGCCTTCTGCCGATATGCGCCAACTGCAAGAATGTCCGCGATGACAAGGGCTACTGGAACACCATCGAACAGTATCTCGCCAGCCGGACCAGTGTCGACTTCAGTCATACCGTTTGTCCCGACTGCATGAAAAAGCTCTACCCCGAGATGTGGGAGAAAATCAAGAGCAAGGAAGCTGTCGAACAGTCCTGACTGCCGGCCGCCCGTCCCGCCCTTCGACCATGGCCACGACAATCATTCGAACCCCGGTTGCCGAAGACCTTCCCGCGATTGCCGCCATTGAAAGCGTGTCGGATGCCGAACCATGGAGCCCGGACGCGCTCGCGAGCCATCTCGCGCAGGTCCACGCGCTCGATGCCGTAGCGGAATCCGGCAGCACAATAATCGGATTTGTATGCTGCGGCTTTGCCGGCGACGATCTCGAAGTGTATAAGCTCGCGGTCGATGCTTCCTGGCGGAGAAAGGGAGTTGCCGCCAGTCTTCTGCGGCATATCATCGGTATTGCATCGAAGAAGGGAATACGGAGGGTGTATCTGGAAGTAGCGCGATCCAATGCCGCGGCACTCCGGCTCTACGAAGGTCTCGGGTTCGAGGAATCGTACCGTCGCCGCAACTACTACGGGGCACACGGTGACGATGCACTCGTTATGTCCCTGGCAGTTGCTTCATCCGGATAAATCCCGGCGGCCCGGCACGAAGGCGTTCGTCCGTCCCGAATTCTCCCGCGGTATCGTTTCTCTTGAGTATTTTTACTGCGGCAGGGGCCCGGGCCTCCGGCGCCATCCTTTTTGCAGAGGACATGACCCGGCGTGACAACCGTTACCTTTGTTACAAAGAAATGCCGTGTCTGCGGAAACATCAGCCGCCAGGCCGAGATGGGCGTGCGCGGCATCATGGAGCCCTACGATCTCGACTCGCGGCCAACCGGCGCCGCCCGCTCTTCCATTTATCTATGGGTCCAGCGCTGTTCAGCCTGCGGCTATTGCGCGCCGGACATCACGCAGGGCGATGAAGGAGTTCAGAAGGTTGTTAAGAGCCAGGAATATCGAAACCGGCTCACGGACCAGTCCCGCCCCGAAGCGCTCAATCACTTCCTTTGCTGGTCCATGCTCCAGGAAGCTGTGGGACGGCATAATGAAGCCGGATGGGCCATGCTTTATGCCGCGTGGATATGCGATGATGATGCCAATATTCGCGCCCATGCCGTTGAATGCCGGGAGAACGCGTTGCACCTGTTTGACAAAGCGCGGGAATGCGGACAGGATTTCAGGAAAGGCCGGCTCCAGGAAGAACTCTTGAAGATCGATCTTTTCAGAAGGTGCGGCCGATTCGACGAGGCTGCCGCCCTGTGCAGCGAACAGCTCGAGCGCGGCTGCGATTCGCGAAGCAAGCAGATTCTCCTGTTTCAGGAGGATCTGCTCGAAGCAAAAGACTCGTCCAAGCACACTATTGCCGAGGCCACCGAGGATATGTAGAAGACAGGCGTACGCCGCGCCCTCGCCCAGTCATGCACCGCCGTTTCTCCACCGCCTTGCCGGCCGGGTTCATCCGTAGGTATCTATCGCCCCCCCCTTACCCATTTCTTTGCCGGTTGCCATCTGAAGCGCGACTTTGACAAGCTTCTCGGCCATCTCGATACTCTCCGTGCTGGCTGTTTGGAGAATCTGATTGAGGGCCTCTACCGACTGCTCCACCGATGCGCCGGAA
>WJMI01000342.1 GCA_014728015.1 Chitinivibrionales bacterium
ACCACGATGTTCCTCCGGGCCTTATTCACCTTGATGACACGGAATTTGTAGGTCTGACCGATAATGGCATCCATGTCGGGGACCTGACGAAGATCGATCTGAGAGCCCGGCAGGAACGCATCGATACCGAACAAATCGACGACCACACCGCCCTTGATGCGGCGCAGCAGTTTCCCTTCCACGGTTTCCTGGTTCTCGTAGGCCTGGAATATCTTGTCCCACACGCGCAGGAAATCCGCGCGCGATTTGGACAGGATCACCTGTCCCTCGCTGTCCTCGACCTGCTCGAGATAGACGTCGATTTCATCACCGACCTTGAACTCGTCCACGCCCTTGAATTCCGAAATCGGTATAATGCCTTCCGATTTGAAATTAACATCGACAAACACCTCTTTGTCGGTGATCTTCAGGATCCGGCCTTTGACGATCTGCCCTTCGGTCACGGCCTCCAGCGACTGTTCGTACTCCTTGAGTATCGAGTCGACCTCCGCCGGCGAATGGTACCCTTCGTCAAAATCGCTCAAGTCAACTTGGTTGCCCTGGGCATCAACGCCGTAGGACGGTTTCTTGTCTTCAACTTTGGGAGTTGCCATCGTAACTCCTCGCTCAGGGGTTAAGGTGAATACTTACGGGCGCGGCGCGTATCCCCGCGCGCGAGCCCTGTCTACTATATGTCCAACTTGTTCTTCAATAGTCATCTCGGTCGTGTCTATCTCTTCCGCATCGTCAGCCTTGCGCAGCGGACTGTTCCGGCGCGTCGAGTCCTTGCGGTCCCGCTCCGCGATTTCGTCGCACAGCTCCTCAAGCCCCTTGCGCACGCCCATTTTCTCAAAATCCTTCTGACGGCGGCGGGCCCGCTCCTCGACCGACGCCACAATGAAGAACTTCAGGTCGGCATCGGGAAACACCACCGTGCCGATATCGCGGCCCTCGCATACAACATCCGTTGCGCGCGCCAGCGCCCGCTGCTGCCCGACCATCGCCCGGCGTACCACCCGGGGCGCACAGTAATCCGACACGTGCTTCGTAACCTCGTCGCTTCGCACCGCATCGGTAATGTCTTCTCCATCCATCCAAACCCGCATGCCGGGCGGAGAACCGGAAAAGGCGATCTTCGTACGAGCGACCAGCTTTTCCAGCGACAGCGTATCGTCCGCCCGGATCCCTTCCCGCAGCGACTTCAGGGTAATCGCCCGGTACATTGCGCCCGTGTCGAGGTGCACAACTCCCAACCGCTGCGCTGCGAGTTTGGCGGTTGTGCTTTTCCCCGACCCGGCAGGCCCGTCAATAGCAATAATCATCTTGGTTGCACCGCCGGCATGACTCCGAGCAACTGTTGCCGCGCACTGCCCTGAAAACGCAAAGTCGTATAAAATACACGTCTCCTTGGCACCCGGTCAAATAAGTTGGGCATAGTATCCGACTCCCGCGGTACATCTGAATGCAGAACCAGCATGCCGCACGGCCATGGGCATGCTGGCATGTCATTTTTGATTGCCAACCTCGATATATTTTGCCTTACCAACGATTCCGGCCACGCGCATGCCTGTAACGCCCTGTAAATCAGCCAGTTAAATGCAAAACACATTTGCCGGATTCAACCGCGAGATACTTGAAGGATGCGTGCGAAAGCACGCCGGGGGCGATAATGTCCCGGTTCGCCTGAATCCGATTGCAACCGGCAGATTCAACACCTCTTTCTATGTTGGGCTCGGTCAACGAAATATGGTCCTCCGCATCGCGCCTCCGGCTGACACCGTATTTCTGTTCTATGAGCGCGACATGATGCTTCAGGAGCCCTCGCTGCATGCGCTCATTCTCGAAAAAACCGATGTGCCGGTAGCGCCGATCATTGCGCTGGACACCTCGCGCGAAATAATTGACCAGAACTATATCCTCATGGAGCGCCTTCCCGGAACCGCGCTCAGCCAAGCGGGTGTTTTCAGCCCCCACGCGGCACTCAGGCAGGTCGGTAAATGCCTGGCCCAGGTCCATTCCCTGACAGCCACGCAGTTCGGCTATCTCGGAGAGCATCATCCCATGCGCCCCCGGGATTCCTGGCGCGATGCGTTCACGATCATGTGGAGAAAGCTGGTCGATGACATCGCATCGGTGGGGCACTATGATGCGCGGGAATCACGCATGATGAAGCACCTTGTCGATACGCATCGTCACCTTTTTGAAGAATGTGAAACTGCACATCTGCTGCATATGGACATCTGGTCGCAGAACATCCTGGTGGACAGTGCGGGAAACCTCACGGGCATTGTCGACTGGGACCGGGCCCTCTGGGGTGATCCCGAGATTGAATTCGCGGTTCTCGACTACTGTGGTGTTTCCGAACCTGCATTCTGGGAAGGCTATAGTCGCCGGCGGAGCAAATCGGCGGAAGCACGATTGCGAAACGTTTTCTACCTTCTCTATGAGATTCAGAAGTACATTGTGATCCGCCAGGGCCGCCAGAACAACCGGGCCGGAGCGCTGGCGTACAAGAACCAGGTGATGCGCGTGGTCGAGCGGGCGTTCCACTGACGTCCGGGCCGCCGGCCGGCGTGCGGGACGGCTTGGATTTCCGCCGCCGGAATGTCCATGCGCGCTTTCAAGTGCTGCCGGGCCATTACATATTTTATCGCTCTTCGTACTTCGCAGAGAACAAAAACCGCGCACCGGAGGCAAGCTTGATTTCGCACGACATTATCAAATCGAATCTTGGCAACTGCCTGGCTGACACGTCGTTCCTGGACCTTCCCAACCTTCGGAAAGGCAAGGTCCGGGATTCGTTTGATCTGGGAGACAGGCTGGTTCTCATCACGACGGATCGGCAAAGCGCTTTTGACAGGATCCTGGCTGAAGTGCCGTTCAAGGGGCAGGTCCTCAACCAGGTGAGCGCGTTTTTCTTCGAGCAAACCAGGGATATCGTTCCCAATCACGTGCTGGATATTCCCGATCCGAATGTCACCGTGGCCAGGAAGTGCACCGTATTTCCTATCGAGTTTGTCATGCGCGGGTACATTACCGGATCCACGAGCACGTCGGCGTGGACACAGTACGCTGGCGGGGCCCGGAATATATGCGGCAATGTTCTGCCGGACGGCATGGTAAAGAATCAGAAATTCGAGAAGCCCATCCTCACGCCTACTACCAAGGCAGAGGATCATGATGAGTCGATTTCCGCCGAAGAGGTCGTTTCGCGAGGCATTATCGACGCGGAAACATGGGACAAGCTCGCGGACATCGTTTTCAAGCTGTTCGCCCGAGGCTCCGAGATTGCGGCCAGGAACGGCCTCATCCTCGTGGACACCAAATACGAACTCGGGATTGACGAGGCAGGCGCCATAACCCTTATTGACGAGATACACACGCCGGATTCGTCACGCTACTGGATCGCCGATTCATATGAGCGGCGTTTTGCCGCAGGCAAGGAACCGGAGAACATCGACAAGGAGTTCCTGCGCCTCTGGTTCAGGGAGCATTGCGATCCCTATAACGATCCGGAGCTTCCCGAAGCGCCTCCGGAGCTCGTTACCGAGCTCTCCTCCCGGTACATCAGGCTGTACGAAATGATCACCGGCCGCGAGTTCGAGAGAGAAGGCGACATGCCCATACAGGAGCGACTGAAACAGAACCTTTCGTCGCTTGCGGCACGTTAGTTCCGCGGAAAGCCGGGCGGGCGCGGCCCCCTCGGCGGCGCGCAGTTACAACCGGAAGAAAGGACCGGCAATGGCCCAACAGAAGGCCGATCTGATGTCAACGATCGTTTCGCTGTGCAAACGGCGTGGATTCATCTTTCAATCGAGCGAGATCTACGGCGGTCTCAATAGCTGCTGGGACTACGGGCCGCTCGGTGTCGAGCTCAAGCGGAACGTCAAAGAGGCCTGGTGGCGATCGATGGTATGGGGCCGCAGCGATATCG
>WJMI01000343.1 GCA_014728015.1 Chitinivibrionales bacterium
CTTTATTGGCGGACCACTTGCCAAGGGTCATGCTTTCCTTGTGCCAAATCTTCGCGCCCGGTGTGTAGTAGAACTTGAACCCGGCAGCCTTTGCTCGCGCCTGCCAGTCATACTCTTCGCATTGGAGGAAAAATGTCGTGTCGTATCCGCCAATTTTTGCGTATACGTCTCTGCTTACAAGCGTGAAGATATCGTCCATGAAGAACCGCTCGGATACCTGCTCGTACTGACCCACGTCCTTCTCTCGTGCACCGATATGCCCGCCGTTCCATCGAATAGCGTGTTCCCGTTTTCCCACGGTCTGCAAAGTATCCGGTTGATCGAAGTAATAAACCTTGCCCGTCACGAATCCTGCTGCCGGCTCTTCTTTGGCAGTGGCTACCAGTTCCGCAATGACTCTCTTGTCTGCTTTCACGTCATTGTTCGTAACCAAGGCAAAATCAGCATTCTTATCTTTAAAAGCATACTTCAACCCTACGTTGAATCCGCCCGAGTATCCGAGGTTCTCCCCGTTGGAGAGAACGGTGACCTTCGGGTACCGCTCCTTCACATATTCAACAGAACCGTCACTCGACCCGTTGTCTATCATCACCATTTCAAAATTCGGATAGTTGTTGGCGAGGTAGGACTGCAGACAGTCATCAAGCAGGTGTTTGCCGTTCCAGTTCAGCGTGAGAACGACAACAAAAGGGTGCTTCGTTCTTTCCGCGCTATTCATGAATCCTTTTCCGAAGAGACACAGGGGTTCACCGATAGAAAGAGAAGCTGCGCAGTACACTTACCACTTTTTCAACGTCTTCGGTCGTGACTCTAAGGTGCAGCGGCAGGCTGATCAGGCGCGAGGCGTATTCAGCGGCCCTCGCGCAGGTGCCGGCTCCGTATGCGTACATGGGGTATTCGGTGTTTTCAACATAGTGCACTCCGGGGTATATGTCGTTCTCATAAAAATGCTGCATGACTTCGTCGCGCTGCGGTACGCAGATCTGGTACAGATGGCGCGATGTTTCGCAGTTGGGGGCCGTGGGTACGATCTCAACCTGTGGAACCTCTGCCAGAAGATCATCATACTGAGCAGCCAGCTTGCGGCGATATGCATTGTCTTCATCGACATACTTGAGCTGCACTATTCCAATTGATGCCATGATGGAATTCCCGTGATACTTGAAGCCCAGTTCGGGCACGTCGTATCTCCATCGATAGCTTCCCTTCTGAGTGTTGAACCGCTGATAGGTGTCTTTCGAGATGCCCATCCAGCTCAGCTTTCTTGCTTGCTTGTCAAGCTCCTCGTCCATGAAGCACACCATTCCCGAGTCGCCGGTGGGAAGGTTCTTGACGGCCTGGAAGCTGAAGATAGCGACCTCGCCTTCGCTACCCACGTGCTTGCCGTTTAGCCTGGTTCCCGCCATGTGCGCTGCATCGAGTACGAGTACAAGCCCCTTTTGGCTGCACAGCTCTGCCACTTCTGTCAGCCTGCCCGAATTGCCGCCCATGCCAACAAACATCACCGCCCTAGTACGTTCAGTTATCTTTTCCTCGATGTCGACCGGGTCGAGGCACAGGTACTCGTCAACGTCCGCAAATACAGGTTTCAGGTGTTCATACAATATGGCATGGTTGGTCGAAACGAAAGTGAGCGGTGTAGATATGACTTCGTCGCCGTCCTTCCACCCGTGCTTCTTCTTCAGCACGTTTAGGGCGAGGTGCAGTCCGACCGTGTTGGAGCACATGTAGTGAGCATTAGGAAGCCCTGTGTAGTCTTTCCACGCATTCTCGAAGTCTATTGTCTTAAAGCCCAGCCCCGTCCATCCGCGATCAAGGCATTCGCGCATGTGTTCCAGAATTTCATCTGTGTGGAACTTCGGAACAAAAACATTAATTGGCATGAAATTCTCCTTTACTGAGACCGGCTTAATATTGCTGCAACTCTTGATGAAGCTTCGCCGTTTCCGTAATCGCTGATGTCCATCTTACTATCATCCGTTGCATCAGACTCTCTTGCTGCTGACAGGATATGCTCCGGCGTACGCGTATTACAACATAGGTTCCACCCCGAAGCCACAGTTTCAACCCATTCTGTTTCATCCCTCAGTGTCACACAGGGGACCCTGTGGAAATAGGCTTCCTTCTGCATGCCGCCGGAATCGGTGAGAATGAGCTTTGCGTTGGCCTCGAGTGCTACCATGTCGAGAAAACTGCAGGGCTCAATGATGGCAATTGGCCACAGAGACATGGAGAGCACAGAGGAATAGTAGCGCTGTCTTCCAGAAGCCTTGCCCGCGGCGCTCGCAGAACCCTCTTCGATTAGGCCCAGAGCCTTGCGTGTCCTCGGATGCATAGGCAGAATCACGGGTGTATGACCGGCGATTTCGACAAGTGCGGTGCAAATGCTTTTCAATCGGACAGGGTCATCCGTGTTCTCCGCCCGGTGTATCGTCGCAAGGGCGTACGGAACGCAATTCCCCACACAGCTCGCAGAGGCACGATCACTGTATCGAGTATTCGCGCGCTCTGCGCGCCCAATCTCCCCTCTCTGTCCTCTGTGCTCTCTGTGGCTACTCTCTCTCAAACAGAGCCTGTCAAGGATTTCGCTCTTCTGCTCCGCCTTTTCCCGGAACATCAAGGCGGCATCATACATGACATCACCCACGTTGTGGACCCCCTGGGTGAGTCCCTCGTTCTGCAGGTTCTTCACTGCGGCCGATGTGGGACAGAACAGAATGCTCGAGACCCTGTCCGCCACAATCCGATTGATCTCTTCAGGCATTCTCATGTTGAATGACCGAAGGCCTGCTTCGACATGTGCCACCGGATAATGCAGTTTTGCGGCAACCAGAGCCGCGGCAAGAGTTGAATTCGTGTCACCGTAGATGAGCACAGTTTCCGGATTCTGATCCACCATGAGCGGTTCAAGACGCTTCATTATTTCTGCGGTTTGTACGGCGTGGCTTGCGCTTCCGACTTCCAGGTTGTGGTCGGGTTCCTTCATTTCGAGTTCGTCGAAGAACACTGCCGACATGTTGTTGTCGTAGTGCTGGCCGGTGTGGACCACGACTTCGTTGAATCCGCCGTGTTTGCGAAGGGCTTTTGAGACTGGTGCAGCCTTTATGAATTGCGGGCGGGCACCGATTATTGTGAGGATGGTCTTCATTGCTTAGGGATTAGCCACAGAGAGCACAGAGGGGTCTTTCGCCGCTTCGCGGCATTCCGCACTGTCAGGCGTGTGTTTCGATTGCACAATGCAGAACATGAGTGCTTCTCTGACTTGCCATTCAGCCGTAGGCCGACCACTCTACTCTCTGTGTCTATTCTTTCTTCAGCAGGGAATGCGAATGCGGCATCACACCCTTTGCC
>WJMI01000026.1 GCA_014728015.1 Chitinivibrionales bacterium
ATAAAAAAAGGGCCCCGGCCGCATTCTGCGGCCGGGGCCCTTTGTCACTCGTTCGCGCGCCGCCGCGCGCAGCAGAATCAGCTAGCGATGCAGCAACAGGCGCTGGAACCCTGTCGGTACGCGCATCAGATATGTGCCGGCAGGAAGCATATGTGTCGTACGCGACAGCGTACCGTTTCGGCCCAGCATATAGGTGCCGAGATGCTTGCCGTTGAGCGTATAGATATCGGCGTTCTGCGGGGCGGGATGCGTTCTGAACCGCTGGTCCGCGCGCACGTTCCTGGCCACTGAGCCCCCTTCTCCTTCAAACACTATCTTGCGCCACCGGCCGCGCGAGTATTCCTGCCCATCGGAGGAATGGACCGTGGCCTCCACTTTGATAATCGCCCCGTCGACAATAGCGATGTCCGTCACGGTTTCGTTATAGCTGCTGCCTTCTTCGAAGCTCTGACCTGATAGCGGGACCTGGTAGTCGATGATGAGTTCATCATCGACCCACACCTTGTACAGCGACTGGCCGTCGTTTTCGCCCACGCCATGGAATGTAACATCATACGTACCGGCATCGCCGGTAAATGCCGTCTCGGTCGTAGCGCTCGTGTAGGCTTCCGGGTTGATAGCCAGCCAGTTGCCGTCGGTATAGTAGTTGGTGCCGCCGGTCGGAAAATCAGTCGCCTCCATGGTCACCGTGACAGCAGCGCCACCGCCGCTGCTGACGGTGGTCTGGGATTCCGGCTGTGACGGATCCGTGGCTTCGCTCTCGCTGGTCCCCTCTTTGAAAAACACAAACCTGTCATAGAAGTAGTTCTTCGAGCGGCCGGCAATCTGGAACTCGAGGTCGCCGGCTGGAAGCTGAAACGCGGAGCCATGGTGGTCGAGATCAGTGTGCCAGCGCCATTCATGTCTCGGCCCCGACATGAATGTCTTGGTGAACTGTCCCTGGTACCCATCATGGCCGACAAGCTTGACATAACAGTCATTGGCATGGGTGTCATCACCATCTGAAGGGTCCTTATTGGAGCGGATTCTCAGGTAGTAGGTGCCGGGATTGGTGACATTGAGATAATAGGTCATGATCCCGTTCGGATCTCCAAGGCTCTCGTTGTTCCCCGTGAAATGGAAATAGCCGGTGCCCGTGAATCCGGCCGTAAATCCGCTGTTGTCATTCTCCAAGACCCACGGACTCGTGGGATCGACGGACTCTGCCTCCACGACAATGAGTCCGTCCTGCTCGTAGAACACCTTGTCCTGCGCGAACACGGCCGCAAATGCCGCGCACAGAATAAGCATAGAAAAGGAACGCATACTCTCCCCCCTCACTGGATAATGTATCACCTGCCCCCGCGCCGGATCCCAATTGCGGAAAAAACGGGGATCTGGCCCACGTCGATGTCGATAATGTATTAGGCCAGGAAGGCGAAATCAGGCGATTTATACTTTCCTGCTATCACGTGGACCGGACGCCCCTGTCATATCATCTGGCCAGAATGTCGCAATTCCATGAAGGGCGTGCCTGCGAACCTATCGCATTTTTGGGGCAGGATTTCTTATCATTGCCATTGCGGAGTACACAAAGCGTATGATACGGGTGGGTATTTAGCCCTGCAGACCGGGTGACATTCGGATATATTAAAAGAGCCGGGGTGATCCACGAAAGGGGACTCGATCATGCGAGGCATATTCTACGCTTGTTTATGCGCTTTAATTGCCGTGGTCTCACCGGCTTCATCTGAAACCGGCATGTGTTTGGTAGTATGCTCCGGGAGCGGCATCGACCGCCCGGGAGACATCCGCCGGATCGACTATGAAAACGATCAGACTATCAACACTTCTGATATACTCGGTTACGGCGTGTCTCCGCGGTTTGCTCCGGACGGCAACGGGTTTGCCTATATCACGGGGACCACAGTTAAGATCTGCGATCTCGACGGCACGGTAACCAGGGAATTCAGCGTGGCGGCCAGCGACGGGAACATCAGTTATACGGCCGACGGTATCTACCAGGCATCGGGCGGGCAAATCCACCTGTATGATCTTGACGGAAACGAAACCTGGAACCGATCGTTCAGCGACCTCAGCCGATCCAACGCGCTGGTGTCCGCGAACGGGAACATCGCCGGCGGCGTAGAGAAAATCGGCACCTGGCGCGTGGTTATCTACGATCTCGAAAGCGGGGAGACACGCCCGATCATGGACGAACAGGGATGCAGCGCGTGCCCGAGCCCCGACGGCTCCCTGATGACCCAGAACATGGGCAGCCCGTGCCACACCGAGATGCGCATCCGCAACACGTCCGACGGCTCAATCGCGCATCACCTCGTGCTCGAAACGATCACCGGCCTCGATGTTGACAACACGAGCAACGGCCGCTGGTGCTGGAACCGCCAGACCTGGTCGAGCAACTCCAATGAATGGGTCATTCTGCCTATAGGCCTCGACAACCAGATGAGCGGGTGCCGCCAACTCCGCAAGACCTGTTCCCCCTGGATCTACAAGCTGGGCACGCAAAAGGCCGTCTGCCTCGTCGATCGGACAGCCGATTTCTGGATGCCCACCGACTACTACTCCGGCAAGGTGTATAACGGCAACGTGCCCTCACTCAAGCTCTCCGAAACCTCGCTGGAGTTTCTGGCCGATTCCGGCGACGCCAATCCCGCAAGCCAGACCGTCATCGCAACCACGACGGCGGGCGCCCTCGAAGATGTCAGCGTGACCGGCGCAACATCATGGCTGAGCGTGGACCTCTCCGCCGCCTCCGGCAACGACATTGCCCTCACCAACAGCATCAGCATCGCCGGTCTCTCGACCGGCAACCACACGGCCACCATAGAAGTAGCAACTTCCAATGCGGGCACGAAGACCTACACGGTCACGGCGGTCATCAAGTCCCAGCCGGTTATCTCGGAGATAGCGGTCGCCCCGTCGCTGGGAGTGGTCGAGCCGGGCGGGCAGGTTCAGTTCGGCGCAGAAGCGCTCGATCAGTACGGCGAGCTTTTTTCACCACAGCCCGCATTCGCCTGGACCGTCTCGGGCGGCGGCGCCATTGATGCATCGTCAGGGCTGTTTGCCGCGGGCACAACGGAAGGCGGGCCGCATACAGTCACGGCGGCCGGGGGCGGCATGAGCGGAATCGCGCAGGTGCGCGTGGCCACCACACCCGACATTCACGTGAAAGTGAACTGCGGGGACAACCGGTTTGATGTTGACGGCTGGGACCCGGACGACGACTACCTGAACAACAATCCCTCGAATCACACCTGGTCCGGGACCGTCGATATCGCCGGCGTGGAGAACGCCGCGCCCCAGGACGTCTACAAAAGCGTCGTCCACAACGATCACGACTACAACTTCCCTGATATTCCCAACGGCACCTACACCCTCCGGCTGCATCTGGCCGATGAGCATTCCGACAGGACCATGACCTATATCGCGGAGGGACGGACCATTCTTGACAATTTCGATATCGTATCTGAAGTCGGACAAAACAAGGCGCTGACAAAGGACTTCACGGTTGCGGTCACCGACGGTAACGGGTTGCAGCTCGAGTGCAACGGCAACGGCGGCGACGTATTTGAATGCGGTCTTGAGATAATCGGCTACTCCACGCAGCAAGATCCGGTGCGCCTGATCTCGCCCAACGGCGGCGAAGGCTATGCAGTGGGGCAGACAATTACAATCATGTGGGAAGCCGCCGATCCGAGCGGATCATTCGTTATTCAGGTTTCACTCGATGCGGGACTGTCATGGCACCAGATAACCGGGGAGAACGGCGTAACCGGCGGCGCATTCAAATGGCAAATCCCTCCGCATTTCACGGGCACCGACAACAGCCAGGTTCCCGTGAATTCCGATCAATGCATGGTGAAGCTTTACGAATACGCTACCACGTCCCTGGAAGACGTATCTGATGGTGTCTTTTCGATGGGCACGGGCGAAGGTATTGTCTTTCCCGGCTCGCCCGGCCCTCGCGCGCCGTTTACCGTGCGCGCCACGGGAGAGGGTCTTTTGTATTTCATTGTGCGGTCTACCGAGCCGTACACGATCGATATCGTAGCTCCAAACGGCGCGATTATCGATTCGCGGTCGGGACGCGGCCCGTGGCACCACGTATACGCGCGGCGCCCGCCGGCCTCGGGAACATACATTGTCAAGGCACGCGTGGGGGCGCGGCGATACGCGCGCCGGATGGCCGTGCTACGGTGACCCCGAGGGAATCCGCACCTCAAACAGAAGGCGCCAGTTTTTTCCCGTCAGGAAAAACGTGCCGGCATCGCGATTGTAGGCTATCCCGTTGAGTACTTCTTCCCTGCCCCGCGGCCGGGCCTGCTCTGTCAGTTCGGTGCAGTCTATGATGCGCCGCACGCTGCCGCATGCCGGGTCGATCTCGAATACATACACGCTGTGCCATACGTTCGCATAAACCATGCCTCGGGCGTATTCCAGTTCGTTGAGCCTGGTCAGCCGCCGGCCTTCGAATGTCACGGCTACGGCGCCGGTGATGCTGAAATGCCGATCGCGGAAATACAGCGTGTCCGAGCCGTTGCTCATGATAAATGCATGCCTGCTCGCGGCCAGCCCCCAGCCCTCGCCGCTGTACAGAAACCCGCCCACGGTAGCGAGGTCATCCTGCGCATATATGATCGCGCGGCCGGCGCGCCACGTAAGCTGAACCAGCCGATCGTCCATACGCGCGAGCCCCTCGGCAAAAAGATCCTGGTCGAGTGGCACCTGCCGAAGCACGCGGCCGTCAAGCGTGTCCAGTATCCGCACGGATGACCGGCCGTACCCGCCGGTGCTCTCGTACAGACGTCCTTCGTGGAACAGGAGACCCTGCGTGAATGCCAGGGAATCGTGCGGGAGCGTCCGGATGATTGTGGGCTTTACGTGTGGAATATCGGCCTGTGCCGGGCCGTCTTCGCCGCACCCGCCGGTGCACAGCGCCGCGCACAACGCGATGCAGGCGCCCGCCGCCGCACGATCCCCGATCATACCTCGCTGCGCCATCGTGCATCCAGGATTGACCAGCCATACAGGGCCGCCGCGACCAGAAGCGCCCACAGCAGGACCACACCCGCCGGCCCCGGCGGCACTGCCTTAAACCGGCTGTTCGCGACCAGCGCCCCGGCCACGGCGCACAGAAACGCGACCAGCACCAGAACGCGAGTCGGCCGCCCGAACAGCCTGTACCTCAGCGATGCGAGCACCACCGCGTATATGACCGCCGCCGAAAGATACGACAGCAGGAACGTCAGACGCGCAAACGGGGACATGACCTGTGAGAGGGTATCCGCCACCAGCGCGACAACGGTGTAGCCCGCTACATAATCGCCGCCAAGATACAGCGGCAGAATAAAGGACAGTGCGAGCAATCCCACGCTCACCCGCGCGCCGATACGATATGCATCAACGGAAGCCATCGAAGGACACTAGAGTTGGCAGTCGAAGCGGGAGAAGCACGGGGCCATCACAGCTCCTCGGCGCCGGCCGATGACTCCTCAAGCTCATCGAGCCCGTCCTTGATATCGTCGACCAGCTGTTTCTCGAGCACGCCGCGCGAGACACAGTGGAACCGCTTTACCATGCTGGTATCGGATGCCACATACTGACCTTCGATAATGCTGCGCAACGAAAAGCCGCCGTCTCTGGCAATGATGAAATACGACACGTCCGTGGTCGTGCGGGAATCGGAGGAAAACGTCCTGCCCATGGCGGCGCCGCAGTCGCACTCCCTGTTTGTCAATTTAAGCGTCTTGGGCCTCGTGGTGATCCGCCCTTCGGTCTGGTCGGCGAACGCGAATCTGAACCCGGACTTCCGGAGAACGTGCAGGGAAACCCGATAGATATCGCGCTTGCCGGCATCGACCGTGGTCTCCACAACCTCCCGCTGAATACGCGGCGGGCTGTACGTGGCGACACATCCAGCCACCAGAACGATCGCGGCAGGCACGAGTGCCGTCATCATGGCTGTTCGCGCGAGCATAGTCTCCCCATTCCGTTGTGAAGGTGACAGGGACCATGTACAGCAACAATCTAGCTCAGATCAGCCTGAATGTCAAGCCGGGCGGGAGACGGGGGGGTCATGACGACCTGGCGAACAGCCCCATGAGCGTGCGGCCGTCACGCGAACACGAGATCACCAGGATCCTGCTCGCCGCCCCGAAGTCAATCCGCCCCGCCGGTGCCGCGCAGATCCCGGGTGCCGCCGGATACGACGGATACGCCGATCCGTTCATCAGGATGTCCCAGGCAATGGCCGAGGACACCAGCGCGCCCACGCTGAACAGCTCGCCGAAGAACGGCTTCGGGAAAAGGACGGCGGGGACCGGATCGCACGTGTCCAGCACGGCGCGCAACGCATCCCGCTCGAAGGGGTCCTGCGGGCCGCCTCCGGCACCGGAAATGACCATATCGACCGAGCCGTTCAGCTCACGCGGATCCCCGACCGGTATGAAGGTGCATGCCCGCCGGCCGTTTCGGCGACAGGGCGAAAGCACCGCAAACGCGCTCCCTTCAGCCGGCGCGAAGGCCCTGCCCGTGTCCGCCCACGGGAGATACGCGGGGACACCCGGGGAAAACCAGCCCGCCCGCGTGTAGGCATTGGCCACGATGTCGGAGTATTCCTCGGCCGCGCCCGCGCAACACCCGGCATATTCCCCATCGACAACTGCCCGGTGCGCTTCGTGCAGCACCTGCATGCCGCAATCCTCGGTTCCTACGATAGTCGCGCCGCCCCGTGTCAACCTGCAATGCCTGGAAATGGCCCCGAGCGGCGCGTTCGTCACCCCGTTGGAGAATGCCGACGGCGATGCCATCTGCGGACCGTGATCAAACCAGTAGTCGTGGAACTCTTTCAGGAGCGATGTTGACGCATGCGTTATTCCGACTATCAGCCCGCAGGAAGGATCATTGACGACCCCCGCTTCCCGGCACGCGCGGTCGGCGGCGTACAGCCCGAACCGCGTCATCCTGGCCATCCGTCTCAGCTCTCGCGGCGAGATGTCCTGCGGGGGCGGGATGCTTTGCGCGCGTCCCGGCGGCTCCCCGGCCTGTGATGCGCACCAGGCAGGCATTTCGGACAGCTCGCGAACGCCCGGCGTGACCACGGAAAAGCTTTTCACCTCGACCGCATCGCGCATGCTACAAGTCCGCCTTGGAGAAAATGAGGACCGAAGCCTCGCCGCCGAATCCAAGCGCACAGCTTGCCACTGTTGCCAGGCCGGGTACACGCTCCGGCACGCGCAGGAGCCTCAGCGCGGCAAACTCAGGATCCTGGTTTTCGCAATACAGCGTTGCGGGAACCAGCCCCCGGGCAAGTGATGTTACGACAAACACGGCATTGATCGCACCGGCAGCGCCGAACGTGTGTCCGGTCATGGGTTTTGTCGAACATGCCGGGATATCCTTGAGGTGCTCTCCGAAAACGCTCCGGCAGGCCACGAACTCGGATCGATCGTTTGCCCGGGTGCCGGTACCGTGCATGTGCACATGGTCGATCGCCGATGCCTGCATGCCCGAGGATGAAAGCGCATCGCGCAGCGCACCGGTCACCCCGGTCCCGGCGGGATCGGCGCGGGTGTAGTGATACGCCTCGAGGGCCTCGCCAAACCCCGCGATCTTCGCGAGCGGCCGCGCCCCTCTTTCGCGGGCCTCCTTCGCTGATTCGAGAACGAGCATGGCCGCGCCCTCGCCCGGATTGAGCCCGTCACGGTCACGGTCGAACGGTCGTGAGCGCGAGGAGGACACCAGCCGGAGAGAATTGAACCCCGCGACGACAAACGGCGACAGCGCATCCACGCCGCCGGCCATGGCGCGCGTGCACCTGCCGGATCGTATCCGGCGAAACGCCCGTCCGAGAGCGCCGCTCGCCGATGCGCACGCGGAGCATACGGTTTGATGCATCCCCCGGATTTCGTGGCGCCGAATGACCGACTCGATCGCGGTGCTGGGGATGAAATGCCTGATCAGATCGGGGCTCGCCTCCTCGCCGCCGTGTATGCCGCGATAGTACCTCGTGCCGCCATGCATGTTGCCAAGGGTCGTCCCGGCAATAACATCCGCATTGCAGCCGCGATACAGCCCGGCATGTCCGAGGGCCTGGCCGATCGCCTGGTCGAGCAGGAGCTCGCACCGGTCGTGTGCACTTTCCTCGATTGAAGCGGAAAGGATTTCCGGGGGAACGATTCCGCACATGCACGGGTCCGGTTCCTGCCCGTCAAACAAGGCATGCCCGGCCAGGCCGCTGCGCATCTCCCGGACCGCATCGGCGTGGGCATCGAATCCGGACCCGAGCGCGCTCACCACGCCGATGCCGGTAATCCAAACTTCACGCATGGGCCGTGCCGCCCTTTTCCGAAACCGGGGAGTCGGATCCCCGGCGCGGCAGGCGTTTGAACAGCCGGTACATCCGGTAGGCCTGCGGCTCGTCGCGGTAGAATGTGTCCCACGCATAGTCGTACATCTGCTCAAGTTTCCCGGGGCTCATGCGTTTCGGCCGGAACACAGCGCGGTCGGCAGTGTAGTTTCCGAAATCGTTTGACAGAATACGGTTCTCGCTCTCGAGCTGTTCCCGGATTGCCGTATGCGCGAACGGCGTCAGCACCGTGAACTCGGCGAGATCCACGTCCTCCTCCAGAAGGAAATCCACCAGGCGCTTGATATACTCCTCATCCTGTTCGTCGGTGCCCAGGATGATTGTTCCTTCCACACCGAGACCGTAACTTTTGTAGCGGCGAATGCGGTCGCGGATGTAGTCGGACATATCGAAAATTGCCTGGTACACATACCAGGCTCCGGCCTCGGCGGCAAGGGCCAGCACGTCGTCGTCATCCTGTATCGGATGACTGCACCATGATTTGCGAAACGGAATCATGGTCCTGAACAAGTCCAGCTCCCACTCCTTGTTCTGCGCGAGAGAATTGTCTACGACAAACAGTCGATCGTTATCGATCGATGCGAGTTCTTCTTCGACGCGCGCCATGGGGCGCGGCCGGAATTTGCGGCCGCCGAGAAACGGGGTGCAGCAGGGGAAACAGTTGAACCGGCATCCCCGGGATGCGTGGAACAGATCGGCCATGCGCACGCCCTTATGCTCGTAGCGACTGTAGTCGAGAATGGAACGCCGTGCCGGACCCACGGTTTCAATCGGGGGAAAGGCCCCGCAAGAATCGTAGAACGGCTTCAACGCCCCGCGCTTCTTGTCGTCAAAGACTTCTTCGAGTCGCCCCTCGCTCTCGCCAAAAAACAGGCTCGTGCAATGCTTCTTCACCTCTTCAGCATGCAGCATGGCCGCGATGCCGCCGCAGATAACATCGATACCCCTGTCCCTGAACAGCGCGGCTATCTCGAATGCCCGGGGGAGCTGCGACGTAAGCATGGCCGATATGCCGACAAAGTCCCAGCGACGATCAAACGGGATCGCCTGCACATTCTCATCGGCAAACGTCACGCGCACCCACGGGGGAATGCCGGCGGCCATGACCACCGGCCCGTGCGGCGGAAGATGAAACACCGACTGGTGACGAAGCTTTGGCCACGAGGGATATACGAGAAGAAACTCCATTGGCGCCGTGTCCTATATGCCCATTTTAAAAAACACGAACACGTCGTTGCCCGCCGCCTCCCACAGCACGCCCATGCTCATTCTGCGCGCAAACGAATAGCGCTTGATAAACCCCAGGTTCACGCGCGCGCCAAGGGTATGCGAGGCAACCGCGCTTGCGCTGTCTGCCGACGGGCTGGAAATACGGCCGGCATCCGGCCCGCCAAGAAAACCGCTGTTTGCGTACAGACCGATATCGTACGAAACAGCGCCGTACAGGTTGTCGGCATACAGACGGCCGCGATTGATATTGCGGACAAGCGGAAATGCGAACTCCGTGCCCGCGCTCAACGATGTATACGTCCCGCTCCCGCCGGCCAGCTCGCCCTCGGGATCGGTGAGATCCCCGCCCATGAAATAGATCGTATTGCGCGTGCGCAGGCTCAGGGATGCGTACCGGCGAATCCCAAATCCGTGTGCGAATTCCACGCCGGTCATGAGCCACAGGTGGTTCTCGTATGACGTGTCAACCGGGGTCCCCTGGAAGTCGTACCGGATTGTCGAAACCGGGGTGAGTTGCGGGCTCAAGATAGCGCTCAGCTCGGTCACGTCGGCGCGGTTGTATCCCAGGTCCTGGTTATGGTACCCCGTGCGAAACCAGTGTACCCATAGCGGGCAGGACACGAGCAATCCCGAGCCGGACATGGCCAGCGCGACAGGGGCAATCATAATCTGCGGCGTAATACCGGCATAGACATCGCGGGCAACATGCCACTCCACATACGGGCTTGCCATGACAAGCTCTGGTACCATGACAAGCACGGCCTGAGCATCGAGTCCGATGGTCGGCGTCCACCGCCTGCTCTGTATGCCGAAATGCGGTACCAGAAGCGGCAGCACCAGAAGCGAGCTGTCGCCCGCGGTGCTGTCCAGACTCCCGCCGTTTTGCCGCAGTTGCATCCCGTCAAAGAGGCGCGGCGGTCCGATACCCGGCCTGCCGGCGTTCGCATGGCGGCGATATGACGGCCGGGCCAGGTCGTACGCGCGCGTCGCATGCCGGACGCGGTTCGAGCGGCCGTTAGCGGCCGCCTGCGTGCTGTCCACGGGTGTCAGCACGGGCTGTATCGCGCCCCCGGCGCCGAGATACATGGCCCTCTTGGAGAGGGCATCACTTCGCATCATGGTAAGACGCGTGCCGGCCGTGAGTGCGATATCCTGCCAAATGTCACCGACATATGTCCCCCGTATTACGCCGCCGAGTGCATCTGCCGAATCAATAATTGCCACCTCGCTGGCAAGCTCCCACACCGGACGCAGCATGTCCGGTTCGTACTCCTTGTGCCGGATGGTGACCTTGCCCCGTGGTGCCGGCACGGGCGCGAAAGCGCAGGCCCGCGATGCCGGAAGCGCAACGGGTATCGCTCCGGGCGAATGCCTGGTGATTCGAAACCCGGCAGCCGTGTATTCCGAAATGATAAGGCTTCCCTCCGACGTGCGGCAGGGAGCAAACGCGCCGCCGCGCACCGAGGTATGCCGCTGCAAATCGGTCCCATCCGGCCGTACCGAATAGATATCAAAAACACCGTCATAGTCGGCGCTGAAGTAAATACGGTTGTCGGCTCCCCAGTGCGGTGACTCCTCCTGGGCGCCTGTCGCCACAAGAGGAGCCAGGGCTCCGGTGGTCATGTCCACGACAAGCAGGTCCGACGATCCCGCTCTCACGCGGCCGACGACTACCGTGCCTGTCGTGCCGGGTGCATAGGCAATCCCTTGAAACGGTTCGCCTGCCGTGCCGGCAACAATCGTTTCGACCGCGCCGGACTCGAGCGAAAGCATGGCGAGATCAAACGCGCCTTCTCTGTATTGCACGCAGCACGC
The DNA here is from genome assembly GCA_014728015.1 of Chitinivibrionales bacterium. Classification (GTDB taxonomy): domain Bacteria; phylum Fibrobacterota; class Chitinivibrionia; order Chitinivibrionales; family WJMI01; genus WJMI01. The sequence goes on from WJMI01000026.1 coordinate 11,417, forward strand.
CGTCCAGCCATCGGGCGCCACCGCGATATCGTAGATTCGGGCGGCGCGAGTGAGCCGGGTTTCGGTTCGAGTGCTCACACTGTACAGAAAGACATCATTGAGATACGATCCATCCCGGTCGGGCTTGCGCGCGCGGACAAACAGCACCTTATCACCGTCGGGATGGAAGTCCCATGATTCCCTGGCGTAGGGGATACGTGTCGATGCCCGCTTCGAGCTTCGCGGCAGGACCACCAGGTCGGTGCGCCGGAAATCATCACGGTGGTTTGTAAGGAACCCCACGTACTTGCCGTCGGCCGACACGCGCGGCAGCCTGTTCAGGGTGCCGTTCGCCCATATGATCGCGCCCCGGCTGTTGGAAGGTGTTCGCGCCTGCGCGGCGTCGGTTACGCTGTCCCGCCACTGCGCATAGACGGTTTCGAGACTGACGCCGACACAGTCTTTGAACGCTGATTCGAAATTCAGTCCGAACAGCTTGCGATCGCGGGCCGCCGTCCATATCCCGGACACCGTTTCCTTTCCAAACGCGTGTTCGAGGTGCCGGACCAGGGAGTAGCCCTGGTTGTACACGAGCTCATTGCCTATCCAGTCGTGCGTGAAATGCGCCATCTCGTCGAGCGTGAGCAACCTGTTGTCAAGCGCGGCCAGCCGAAGCGCCATGTCACGCCTCGCATCCCAGCAGTCACCGTCCATGCGCTGCGATCCGCTCTGGGCGGTGCCTTCGGCGAACCACATGGGAACGAATGTCATGAAAGGGACCGGCTCGGACAGGCTCAGGCCCGCGGAAGGCGACAGGTAGTCAAACGCGAACGACCAGGACAAGAGCTGCATGCCCTTTTCCTTCTCCAGCGACATGATATGGGCAAGCTCGTGGCTGATCACGTTTCGCAGCCAGGTGGTGTTGCCGCGAAGCTCGAAGCGGGCATCCGGGAGCCACACGGCGATATTGCGCTTGGTCCACACGGCCCAGCCGTTGCTGTAGTCATCATAATCGGCCAGGGTCAGGTTGATCTTCTCGACAAACACATACCCGTACCTGGCCGCGAGCAAATCGTATGCCTCTTCGGCGATTTTCCATGCGGCATACACGGCCGGTTCGGTTTTGTCGTAGTAATTGATGCGGAAATGCCTGGTGGCAACGCTCTTCCACTCTATCTCGGGGTGATTGAATGCAAATACGCACGCGTTCATGCACAGGACTGCGGCGGTGAAACGACCAAGCATCACAGGTAGTACCTCTTGACGAGTGCAGGGCGACTCGCGCGGCCCGGAAAGAGCCGGCCTGGGCTTGTCACAAAATATGTCGGTGATACCGGCGCGCGGTGCGCGAT
>WJMI01000344.1 GCA_014728015.1 Chitinivibrionales bacterium
CCACTCACCTGGGGTGTACATTTCGAAGTCCGCAAACGGCCCGGCAAAGAGACTTGTCCGGGAATAGACAGAGAACAACCAAACCCAACCATTCAAAAAGGAACAGATATGTCCGCCAAAACCTCAACAGTCACCGCACGCACATTCGCGGTCGCGGCCGTCTCGCTTGCCGTTTGTATTCCTGCCGCAGCCAACGAAACGATGAACATTCTCGCGCTCCACGGCGAGAAGCAGACCTTCCATGGCTTCGGTATGCATGAATCGCATACAGTGCCCGATGCGTTTCGTGACACGCTCAGCAAGCTCATAATTACAGATCTTAATATCACCCACTGCCGGTTCTATGTCGAGGGGCCCACGACGGACAGCATGATGTCCAAGTTCAACGAAACCTACGGTTACCCCGACGGTTCCAGCATTTACGATGACTACCTGGAACAGGATCCGGACCTGTACTTCCTGTTCGCAAACCAGGAGCAAATCGTGTCGGCGGGCGCGATCCCGGCCTTCGTTTCCAAGATGGCGGACATCCTGGAGTTCCTGCGCGACGAGCGCGGGTTCGATATGCGCTGGACCACCATCACCAACGAGCCCAACGACAAGGGTGCCCATTGGAAAGGCATGGACTCATCAAAGCAGATTTGCTCTATCGATCTGTACCCCCAGGTCGCCAAGGCGCTTCGGGCAGAGCTGGACGATCGGGGGCTTGATGAAATCAAGATGTATGGTCCCGAAGTCTCCAGCGTGGACAACATGTGTCATCAGTACATCGAAGCCCTCAAGGCCGACGCGGAAGCATGGGCCGCTATCGAGGGTTTTATCACCAAGGCGTACAACATGTGCGCCGACTGGGAGATGAAGGAATACTGCGAGGAATCCGGCAAGATGTATGTGACCGCCGCCGGCTCCAATCTCATCGATTACAAGAACTTCGATCTCGAGCTGGGAGTAACTCCCGAAGACGTTGAAATCGAGAAGTCCGACGACAACGATCATTTCGCCGCCGACCTGGCCGGACGGGTTTTCAACGATTTCAACCACATGGTCACGCACTGGGCAACGTATCAGGGATACTATCCGTGGGACCCGTGGGGCAATATGGACGGCCGCTTTGCCGCCCATCGGCTCATCTGGTTCTGGGAAACGCAGGAGCATGTCGAGCAGTGCGGTTTCGATGTCAACGACATGACCGTCCTGGGCAATAACGAGCTGTATATCATGACAACCCTCAAGTACTACTATCTCAAGCAGCTCGCCGAGCAATTCGATGTCGGCTGCGTGTTCCGCTACTGCGAATCCGATCCGTTCCTTCCCCGCCAGGACATGTGGTACACGTTCGGCCAGAAACCCGCGATTATCGCGAGTACGGCGCAGAATCCCGACGATAGCTGGACTATCGGGATTGTCAATCTCACGGGTTGCGAGTCCGACCGCCTCGGGCCCAAGGTCGGCGATCCCCACCCGGTCATGACCTACTATCCGGCGGCCACCTACGATGTCACGGTCACGGTGCAGGAGCTTGCCGGCACCGGCACCCACGACCTCACCGTGGTCCGCAGCAGCAAGACCAAGCAAATCGAGAATGAAGGCACGGTCACCATGGAAGACGGCGTGGCGACCGTCACGGTGGGCCCAAAAGAGCTGGTCACGCTTCGCGGAGCAAGTGGTTCTTCGGTAGTCACGCAACATCCTTCGACTGCGGAATCAATGAAAGGCGTACGCACATCGCGCATCGGCGATATGCTCACCGTGACCGTGCCGGGAAATGGTGAGTACTCCCTGCGGATTCATGATGCAGCAGGTTCACTGGTCACCGCAAGAAACAACGTGAATAGTAGCGTCACGCTTACTACGGCAACATGGAGTTCCGGTATCTACTTTGTTACCGTAGTGCGCGACGGGATGGCGAAGACAACGAAGCGGACTAAGTTTTAGGACAAGAACCTGTGTTTGGTGCTATTTGTGATGTGGCATCATTTGGCAGGGGCCGGTTTCGCCATTCAGCATCATCTTTGTGTGGTTATTCGTCATGTTCGTCATAGATAACATGAAGGGGCCTGCCCGGCCCCCGCCAAAAAATGTGGAAGCACATTGGCACAATCAAAGCCACCGATGTAATGCGAAAGCCGGCTTAATCGCTTTAGCCACTCAAACAATATCATGCGTAACTTCATACTCACAACGATATCACTGATTCTGTGCATCACGGCACGCATCACGGCCGGAAAGACCGTGACGATGCAGGCCGGGCAGAACGTGCAGCAGGCGGTCGACCGTGAAGGCGCCACGACTACGTTCCTGTTCAAGGCCGGCACGTATCACAGCGTCAAGGTCAATCCCCACGACGGGCAGCAGTTTATCGGCGAGGACGGGACCGTGTGGAACGGCAACGGGCAGAGCTATGCTATCGGCGGCGCCGTCGGCAATGTGGTGATTCGGAACATCGAGTTCACCGGGTACAACGCCCCGGCGCAGCACGGCGTAATCAACAGCTTCCCCGGCGGCGACGGCCGCTCCCATGGCGCGCATCACTGGACCATCGAGGATTGCGAGATTTACCACAACGGCGGCTGCGGCATCGCCATCGGCAACAATTTTATCGTGCGCAACAACCATGTGCATCACCAGGCGCAAATCGGCCTGTGCTACGGCGGCACCGGATCGCTGGTCGAGGGCAACGAGATATCATACTGTAACTACAATGCCCAGTATGAATGGGGATGGGAGGCCGGCGGATCCAAATTCAAGTATGCCAACGACCTCGTGCTGCGCAACAATTACGTCCACGACAACCACGGCCCCGGCCTGTGGGCGGATTTCTGCGAGTACAACAACACCTACGAAGGCAATGTCCTCGAAAACAACTTCGCCCCGGGCATCGACCACGAAATCAGCCACACCGCGACCATCCGGTGTAACATCGCCCATGGAAACTCGTGGGGCGACCGGAGTACGGAATGGCTGTACGGTTCCCAGATATTCCTGAGCACGTCCGACCAGGTGGAGGTGAGCCACAATGTCGTGCGAGTCACCGAAGGAACGACCAACGGCATAACCATGTGCCTGCAGAACCGCGGCGGCGGCCGGTACTGCCGCGACAATACGGTGCACCACAACGATATCACGCACACGGTGGTGGGCGGCCACAACGGCGCGGATGCCGATTGGGACCGGTACAATTTCTGGACCAGCGGCAACAACAGCTTCGACAACAACGCATACCACCTCGTGGATCCGTTTGCCAAGTATTTCCGGTGGGGCGCGCCCGGCTCCAACAACTGGTCGGAGTGGTTGACATTCGAGGAGTTTCAGGGGCGCGGGCAGGAAGCAGACGGGACCATGGACGACAACATGGATCCGGACGTGCCCGACTGGTGGGCCCGCGAGTGCCAGGACCTGTTCACGTACTTCGCATCAGGCTATGAAGGCGTCATTGCGAAAAGGGGCGCTTCGCGGCCGGCTGCCGCGCGTTCGCGGCTGAACGCCCGGCTTACCAGCTGCGGCGCGGTCGCCGTGTTCGTTCCCGAACAGGTGCATACGGTCCAGGTCCTCGATGCGCGGGGAAGAAAAATCGCGCAGACCAAGGTCACGCAGCGCGCAGCCCTGACCGTTCATCCCCGTGATCTGAGCGGAAGCGGCGTGTATCTCATTCGAGCTTACGGCCCCGCGGGATCATTCTCCACACGCCTGCTTGTGCCATAATCCTCTCATATCGGAAAAGGAAATCGACATTATGCCGTACCATCTGCGCGTTCCTCTTTTGGTTGTTCTGTACGTGTTCTCTCTGTCTGTTGCGTCCACCTACTACGTGGCCACCGACGGCTCCGATGCGGGTGACGGCAGCGAGGGCTCTCCGTTCGCGACTCTCCAGAAAGGCGCCGATGCCGCATCGTCGGGCGACGTTGTCCTGATCCGGTCGGGCGCCTACGGCAAGGTGTACGCCAACAACGCCGGCGTTACGTTCAAGGCGGTCGAGCGCCACGGCGTGGTGCTCAACGGTAACGGCGCCGGGGATGCGCTCTTTGACGGGGCCGAAGACATCACGCTGAAAGGCCTGGTATTCACCGGTAGAAACGGCGCGCTCATGACCGGCATGGTCCGCGCGCGCACGGGGTGGACATTCGAAGACTGCCGTATCGAAGGATCCCAGGGAGAATCCGACGGCATCGTGTTCACCGAGCCCGACTACGGCGGCAATCCCGCGCTCAATATCACTATCAAGCGCTGCATATTCCAGGACAACGCGGGAAACGGCATGTGGGGGAACGGCGAGGGCGCCCCGGGCGGATGCGCCACGTGCCCCAACCTCGAAAACTACCTGATCGAAGACTGCATACTCCGGCGCAACAACAGATGCGGCCAGAACACGGGGTTCTACAACGGCGGGACCAAGCTCCTGTTCACCGACGACCTCGTAATTGACGGGCTTATCAGCTATGACAACTACGGGGTCGGGCTGTGGATCGATTTCGGACACGAGAATTATACCATCAAGAACTGCACGATTTTCGGAAATCACGCGCAGAGCTATGCCGCAGGCGGCTCCAACCCTCTTGTCGGCGGCATCTTTTTTGAGGGGAATCCCGGGCCTGCCGTTATAGAGGGCAACACACTCTACCGAAACGGGACTTGCGCGTTCACGCTGTATGAGTGCAAGGACATGGTAATCGAAAACAACCTGTTTTTCGATAACGGCTATGCCGAGAACGGCTGGGTCGCGTACATCCGGTGCTATGTCACCGCCACCAACGGACGCTACCCCACGCACGATATCACGTTTCGCAACAACCGGTACAGCGGCACGTTCTTCAAGAACTGCTGGGGCAATGAACAGTACAATATTGTCGATGAAAACAACACCGCGGTATCGGACTTCGACGGCGACCTGCCGCATATCACGTACGGCGGCGACCCCTCGCCCCAGCTTGCGGGTTTTGTCGAAGACGGCACTACTATCGACGATGCCATTGCCGATGCGAGCGTCGGCGATGCCGTGACGATCCCCGTATTCGGCCGCAAGACCATTGTCGAAGAAGGCGGCCAGTGGACAACCGAGGTATACGACCTTGACTGCCGGTATATGCGCCTGACCATGGATGAAGCCGGCAAGACCACCGTGGAAGAAACCATCCCGCAGTACGCAATTGCCAAGCACCGGGACCTCGAAGTCACGCTGGTAAAGAAAGAAGAGTATGCCGTGGAGGCGACCATGGGCACGAGCGTGGCGGCCATGGCCTCACGTGATTTTGCTAAACACACTATCTCGGTAGCGGGCACAGGCGACCGGGTCGAGGTGACCGTGCCGGGCACCGACAGGTATGCCGTGAGCGTATTTGACTCCAAGGGTCGCAGGCTGATACATGAGCAGAGCCGGGGTACGCGCGTACATGCATTTGATGCAAGCTTTCTCGGTGCAGGTTCATACGTGCTGACCGTGACCATGCAGGAAGGTGCTTTGAGCCGGCCGATAATTCTTTTGCGGTAGGCGCCGTATCAATCAGGCAATCCAGATTTGTTGTGTGCTATTCTATGGAATCCTCGCCGTAGCATCCGAGGCTGCCACCATCGTTGTACGCCCCGGTGACAATCTCGATGCGGCAGCAGAATCCGCGCAGGGAGGCGATGTCGTATCTGTGGAACCCGGCACGTATGGTCCGGTGAGTATCACGAACAGGAAGCATTCCGAATCATCCTATGTACTAATCACCAAAAGCGGTACAGGAACCGTGACGGTCAAGGCGCCGGCTATCACAACCGGCGCGGCGCTGTTCATGGAGGAATGCAGCTACTTCGTATTCGATGGCATCCGCTTTGAGGGCGGCATGTGGGGCATGCGTATCCGGTTGAGCGACCACATGATATTCGACGCTATCGAGGTCACGGCGACAGGACAGGAAGGCGTGCATTTCGAGAACGCTGTTTCGTACATAGACATGCTCAACTGCACGATCTGGAACACCGGCAACTACCGTCCTAAATGGGGCGAATGCATTTACCTCGGCTCCGCCGCCAACAAATCGTGGTGGCCCGATTACACGCATCATATCTGGATCGAGGACTGCGAGCTTTCGGAGTGCGGCAATGGTGAAGCTGTGGATTTCAAGGGTGAGGTTGATGCGAGCACGCTCAGAAGCTGCGTGATTCACGACATTGCTCCCGGCACCAACGAGCAATACAACGAAGGCGCGGTGGTGCTTCAGGCGATCGAAGTCGACGGGCTCTCCCGGCGGGACAATTTCGTCGAGAACTGCGAGGTGTACAACGTGAGCGGCGGGCGGTTCAACCGCGGCATCGTGTTTATGGGTGCGGGCAATACGATCAGGAACAACACGATTCGCGATTGCGCCGATGCGGGAATCTTCGGCAATACCTGGAAGGACAAGGGACAGACCACGTATGTTTTCAACAACACGATAGCCGCGTGCAATCCCAACGAGAATATCCCCGCTGAAATGGCAGTCAGCCGTACGGACAGGGAAAATCCCTATGCACCCCAATCGTGGCACACGGCCGTGCGCGCGGGTCCAGAATCTCCCCAGTGCATCGTGACCGCGCGACGGGGCACGGTGCGCGTTTCCGCGTACGGGCTGAACGGCAGAAGCTTGTCCCGCGATAGTGCGCACGGGCGGACAGCGCGGTCCGGAGTGTGGATTGAGGTAGTGGAATACGGCACGCGAAGCATTGTCAGCAAGAGGATCTTCACGCGCTGAGCCGGCGGGCCGTGGCGGCCGACCGACAACAGAGGATCATTCCGCCGCGACCCCCGGCTCGACTTCCATCTTGGCAATAAGCCGATCCATCAGGTCCAGGGCCTCAAGCTGCATCCCGGCGAGATCGATGCGCGCGTGGGTCGCGAGCTCGTTGATAGGGAAGCGCAAACGTGCGATTCCTTCGCGGCAAGACGAAGAAGATCGTAGCTAGGCCTTCGTCGGCATCCGCCAAGACAGGCGTATACCCGCGTCCTGCGGAGAGACCTGTGGTATTTTTATAGTGATGAAAGCTTTCAAGCTCGTTTTCGGAAGCGCGCTCAGGTACCGCCTTCAAATGGGCGCGGCCATTGGCTGCATGATAGGCCTGGTTTCGCTACAGCTTCTGGTCCCCTGGAGCGTCAGGGTGCTCCTGAAGGCCGTGAAAGAGAGCGCGGACACGCGGATCCTGACCCAGCTTGCCCTCCTTCTTATTGCCGTCTATGCAGGACGGCTCCTTCTGCAGTTCGGCAATCGTTACCTGAGCCATGTCGCCGGTTGGGGGGTTGTCTCTGATGTACGGCATCGTCTATACGTTCACATTCAGCGTCTGTCGCTGCGCTTTCATGAAGATCAGCGCACGGGCGGGCTCATGTCCCGGGTCGTGAACGACTCCAACATGTTTGAGCGGCTCATCTCTCATGCCGTGCCGGACACGCTTGTCAACGTGATGCGGCTTGCCGGGGTAACGCTGGTCCTTGCCGCCATGAACTGGCGGCTCATGCTTCTGACACTCATTCCCATACCGTTCGTGGTCTGGACCATGCGCGTCCTTTCGCATCGGATCCGCCCGGCATTCAGGGAGCGGCAGAAGGACCTGGCAGATCTTAACGCGACGATAAACGACAATCTCTCTGGTATCCGCGAGATAAAGGCGTTCACGCGCGA
>WJMI01000345.1 GCA_014728015.1 Chitinivibrionales bacterium
CAGCCACCAATAGCTGAATACAGATCCATGAATCGTGGGATAGCATCAACAAACTCAGCAAGATACATGCTATTCGGTCCATCACAGAGCGCATTCTCCGGCTCCGGATGGACCTCAAAGAAAAGCCCGTCAGCACCACATGAGACCGCAGCTCGGGCCAGGGGAACGGCTAAGGCCCTGTTTCCGCCGGACTTACCTCCAGAACCACCCGGCGTCTGAACGCTGTGGGTTGCATCAAACACAACAGGAACCCCAAGGCTTTTCATCGTTGCTATTCCCGTAAAATCAACCACTAATCTATTGTATCCAAAGAACGTGCCCCGTTCGGTCAGCCAGCACTTGTTTCCGGCTTTTTCAACGGCATATTTCATGTCCTCGGGCGCCATAAACTGACCCTTTTTGATATTCACCCGCTTCCCTGTTGCACCAGCGGCGGCCAAAAGGTCGGTCTGGCGGCATAGAAATGCCGGAATTTGTATAATATCAGCAACTTGCGCGGTGGGCTCGGCATCGGCGGGATCATGAATGTCGGTGAGCACAGGCAATCCGCTCTGTTCACGTACGTTCTCCAGAATGCGAAGACCTTCCTCCTTGCCCGGTCCGCGAAACGATCGTTGTGAGGTCCGGTTGGCCTTGTCATACGAAGCCTTGAATACAATCGGGCACTCATATTGGCCTGCGGCCCTGGCAAGAGATTCCGCCACTCTCAGGCACAGATCCTTTGATTCCACCACGCAGGGGCCGGCCACGAAGAACAGGCCTTTTTCGCCCCGGGCAAAACCCTCAATGTCCCTTGGAACCAGAGCTGCCATGCGTATCTCCCTGAAAGCGGCCCATATACCATTGACTCGCAATGGCGAGGCATCGTATTTTGTATGGCCTTGTTTTGGATTTCGGGTCGATTTCGGGCTCTGTGCCGTCCGACAAGGCGCCGATTACGCACACAAAATAGATGATTCTGCTGTGTAACTCACAACAATAATTACCGATCCCACCGGGAGGACACTCATGGCTATCAAGGTAGGAATTAACGGGTTTGGCCGTATTGGACGTTTGGTGATGCGTTCGGCCGCGGCGCGCAAGGACATCGAAATCGTGGGGATTAACGATCCGTTTCTCGATGCCAAGTATATGGCATACCTTCTGACCTACGATTCCGTACACGGAAGGTTTGGCGGCAGTGTTGAGGTCAAGGGCGACAAGCTCGTTGTTGACGGCAAGGAAATCGCCGTGTTCGCCGAGAAAAACCCTGCTGATATTGGATGGAAAGCCTGCGGTGCCGAGTACGTGGTCGAATCCACCGGCGTGTTTCTTACCAAGGAAAAAGCCCAGGGGCATATCGATGGCGGCGCGAAGCGCGTCGTCATGTCCGCGCCGTCCAAAGACGACACGCCCATGTTCGTTATGGGCGTGAATCATGCCACCTACACGGCGGATATGCAGTTCGTGTCCAACGCATCCTGCACCACGAACTGTCTCGCGCCGGTTGCCAAGGTGCTGCACGACAATTTCGGTATTGTCGAGGGTCTCATGACCACGGTGCACGCCATGACTGCCACGCAGAAAGTCGCTGACGGCCCGTCGGGCAAGAAGTGGCGTGACGGCCGGGCGGCCTCCTCGAACATCATCCCGGCCAGCACCGGCGCCGCCAAGGCCGTGGGCAAGGTCATTCCCGATCTCAACGGCAAGCTTACCGGCATGGCGTTCCGTATCCCGACGCAGAATGTCTCGGTTGTCGATCTGACCTGCCGGCTGGAAAAGGGCGCATCCTACGATGATGTCAAGGCCGCAATGAAAAAGGCCGCATCGTCGTCGCTCAAGGGAATTCTCGCCTACACCGAGGACGATGTGGTGTCGAGCGATTTCATCGGCGAGAGCTGCACCAGCATTTTCGATGCCGGTGCCGGCATTTCGCTCAACCCGAATTTCGTGAAAGTCGTGTCCTGGTACGATAATGAGTGGGGCTACTCCTGCAAGGTCCTCGATCTCATTGCGCACATGGACACCGTAAAGTAAGGGAATGCCCAAACGAACGATAGAAACCGGGCTCCGCGCAGCGGCCCCCGGTTCTTACCAACACCGGGGAGACGGATACATGGCCAAGTTGTTCATCGAAGACCTGGATGTCTCCGGGAAAAGGGTCCTCGTGCGCGTCGATTTCAACGTCCCGCTTGATGAGAGCGGCGCGATTACCAACGACAAGCGCATCGTCGCATCGCTTCCCACAATCACCTACCTTTCCGGGCGCGGGGCGAAAGTCATCCTCATGTCCCATCTGGGGCGGCCCAAGGGAGAGCGCACGTCCGAATTCAGCCTCAAACCCGTGGCCGAAGACCTCAAAGGCCGGTTCCCCGGGAAGGTGTCCTTTGTGGACGACTGCGTGGGTGATGCGGTTGCCGCCGCGGTTGACGGTCTCAACGACGGCGACATTCTGCTTCTTGAGAACGTCCGGTTTTACAAGGAAGAAACTGCGAATGGCGGGGGCTTTGCCGCAAAGCTTGCATCGCTTGGCGATATCTATGTCAACGATGCGTTCGGCTCGGCTCACCGCGCGCACGCATCCACCGAGGGGGTAACGCGTCATATCGAGCAGTGTGCTGCGGGCTATCTCATGAAGAAGGAACTCGACTATCTCGGCGCGGCCGTGGGCAACCCGGCCCGCCCGTTCGTGGCCATTCTGGGCGGCGCCAAGATCTCCGGCAAGATTGACGTGATAGCCAACCTGCTTGACAAGGTCGACACGCTCCTTATCGGCGGCGCCATGATGTTCACGTTCTACAAGGCCCAGGGCAAGGAGATCGGCAAGTCGCTTCTCGAGGAAGACAAGGTTGATCTTGCCCGCGAAACGCTCGAGAAAGCCGGCGACAAAATGGTCCTCCCGGTCGACACGATCGTAGCCGAGACATTCTCAAACGATGCGCCGGGCACGGCGGTCCCCGTGGATGCGATCCCGGCGGATACCATGGGCCTGGATATCGGCCCCGAAACCATAGCTCTCTTTACAAAGAAGCTCGAGGGCGCCAAGACTATTGTATGGAACGGTCCCATGGGCGTATTCGAATTCGACAACTATGCCGTTGGCACAAATGAGATTGCCAAGGTCCTGGCCGCGTGCACCAAGAAAGGGGCCACGACCATTGTCGGCGGGGGAGACAGCGCATCGGCGGCCAAGAAAGCCGGCGTGGCAAAGCAAATCAGCCATATTTCCACCGGCGGCGGGGCATCGCTCGAGCTCCTTGAAGGAAAAGAGCTTCCGGGCGTGGCCGCGCTGAGCGAAGCGTAAACCGGACCGGCGGAGGAAACAGCAAAACATCTTTTTGAACCACCTGTCAGAAGAGCGAGGAGCCCGGATTATGTCGCGAAGGACCTTTATTGCCGGCAACTGGAAGATGAATACCACGATCGATGAGGCTGTCGATCTCGCGAAAGGAGTTGTGGCGGCGGTAGGTTCGGTGACCGATGTCGATGTCGCCGTGTGCCCGCCGTACACGAACCTGTCAGCGGTGGCCGAAATCGTGAAAGACACTAATGTCAAGCTCGGAGCGCAAGATGTGCACTGGGAAGAAAAAGGAGCGTATACCGGCAAGATCAGTTGCGCCATGCTCAAGGCCCTCGGTGTCGAGTTGGTGATTGTCGGGCATTCGGAACAGCGCACGTATTTCGGCGAAACCGATGAAACGGTCAACAAGAAGGTCGCGGCCGCAATCGCCGCGGGACTGGGCCCCATCGTGTGTGTCGGCGAAACACTCGACGAGCGCAACGGCGGCAACATGGAGACGGTGGTGGAGCGCCAGGTGCGGGGCGCGTTTGCAGGCATGGCCGCGGCCGATGTGTTTAAATGCGTGGTTGCCTACGAGCCGGTCTGGGCCATTGGCACGGGGGTGAACGCCACCGCGCAGCAGGCCAACGATGCGCATATCTTCATTCGCAAGATACTCGCCGATATGTACGATGACGATCTGGCGCAGACGATCGTTATTCAATATGGCGGCAGCATGAAGCCCGCCAATGCAAAAGAGCTACTCGGGCAAAGCGATGTCGACGGCGGCCTTATCGGCGGCGCATCGCTGAAGGCGGCCGATTTCGCGGGCATAGTAACACCCGCCTAACTACAACGAGGAGATCGACATGCTCTTTGGGATAGCAGTCGTTGTCTATGTTCTGGTGTGCATTCTCCTGGTCCTTCTGGTGATTATCCAGTCGGACAAGGGGGGCGGCATTTCCGGGGCCATCGGCGGCGGCTTGTCCGGCGCAAACCAGTTTCTCGGGACCCAGGACACGGCAAACATCCTCACCCGCCTGACCACGGGACTCGCAATCGGGTACATGTGTCTGTGTATCGTGCTCTCGCTCTTTCTCTCCCGGTCGACCATGGAGGTGCGGGAATCAGAGCTCAAGAAGCGCGCGCAGCAGCGCGAGAAATTCTCCCCGTCATCGGCGCTCAGCGGATCGCTGCCGCTGAAACAGGAGAGCGGCGGCACGCAGACCGGTTCGCTTCCGGTGCAGGAAGCGCAGCCCGCGGAACAGAACGAGACGCCGGCCGGCCAGGGGCAACTGCCGATACGCGAGGCAGAGGAGTAATTCGTCGCGCCCGGGCGGTATTGCTCTGCGAACAACGAAGAAGGTATTTTCTTCAACCGATAATTCGCGGTCGTGGTGGAATTGGTAGACACGCAAGGTTGAGGGCCTTGTGGTCGCAAGACTGTGCTGGTTCGAGTCCAGTCGACCGCACCATATTCTCGTGAATGAGGGCCATCGGCCGCGGGCCGGTGGCTCTTGTTGTATGGTGCGCATGCTGCCCCAGATGCCTTCACGACCTTTCATAACCGATCTGTCCCTCGCCGGGCTCCGCGATGCCCTCGAGCGCCGCGGCGAGCCGACGTTTCGGTGGAAACAGATCGCGAAGTGGCTCTACCAGAAGCGTGTCGAGTCGTTCGACCGGATGACCAATGTCTCCAAAGCCACGCGGGCGGGCCTGGCCGAAGCGTTTCGCCTCGAAAAGCTCACCGAGGAATATCGCCGGGTGTCCCGAAACGGGGATGCGGTGAAGTTCGGCTTTCACGCCGGCGAAGACATCATCGAAACCGTTGTGCTTTACGACCGGGAGCGCCGGACGGCGTGCGTGTCGAGCCAATTAGGGTGCGGTCTCAAGTGCGCGTTCTGCGAGACCGGCCGCATGGGATTCATCCGCAATCTTTCCCTTCATGAAATTACCGGCCAGCTCATTGCAGTGAACGATTATCTCGCGCAAGCAGGCGACAAGTCGATCACCCGGGTAGTGTTCATGGGCATGGGCGAGGCACTGTCCAATTTCGATGCATTCAGGGATGCGGTGGGCATCATCTGCGACGAGAACGGCCTGGGCCTGGCCCCGAAGCGCATCACGGTTTCCACCGCGGGGGTGGTCCCGTCGATACGAAGGCTCATGGGCTCCGGCCTGGGGGTCGGGCTGGCGATTTCGCTGAATACGTACAACGATGAGAAACGAAACGCAATCATGCCGATCAACGGGACCTACCCCATAGCGGAGCTCATCGGCGCCGGCGAAGAGTACACGCGGTCGACCGGGGCGGATCTGACGTTCGAATATGTGGTAGTTCACGGGGATAACGACACGCCGGAGGCAGTCAGGGCGCTGGTGCGGCTTCTGGCAAGAGTTCCCTGCAAGCTGAACCTCATTCCGATCAACCCCGGCACGGACACGCCGTCCCCCGCAACACCGTCAGCGGAGGACCTGCGCGCCTTTGCTGATGCCCTTTACAAGAAGGGTGTCACCGTGACCCGGCGTACGAGCCGGGGCCAGGACATCTTCGGCGCCTGCGGGCAGCTTGCCGGGAAAAGGAATCGTACGGACGCGTAGTGCCGCAGGATTTCCGAACGGGAAATGAGGGCGGGCGCCTGCAGACACAATTCCCTGCCGGCAGAGAACCCTCGAAAAATCTTGAACTATTTTGACAGCGAGATGAACGACGAAACCCCGGGCCGTATCGCACAGCTCTTCGAAGATGCAATCGACCGCCATCGCCAGGGCGACCTGACCGGCGCGGAACGCCTCTACCGGGAGATCGTTACCGCCCAACCCGCTCACGCGAATGCGCTGCATTTGCTCGGCAAGGTATTGTATGCAGCGGGGAGGCCGTCGGATGCGGTCGAGTATCTCCGCGCGGCCGTAGAGGTAAGCCCACACAATGCCGACTTCGTGCTCGCGCTCGCCGATGCGCTGCAGGAGTCGGGGGCCCTCGATGCCGCGGCCGAACAGTACAAACAGGTGCTTTCGTTGCGCCCGGATTCCGCGCAGGCATACACGCGCCTGGGAGACCTGTTCCGCAAAGTGGGCAGTTTCGAGGCGGCGCGGCGGTCGTATCGCATGGCCGTGCGCTACAATCCGAACGCCCATCATGCCTACACCAACCTCGGCAATATCCTGCGCACCGACGGCAGGTTTTTCGAGGCCATACAGTGCTACCGGCGGGCCCTTGAAATCAGACCGGACTTTCCAAAAACAATGAACAACCTTGCCCTGTGCCTCACGGATCAGGGCGCTGTCAACGAAGCCGAAGAAATCTATCGCCGGGCGCTCCAAATCAATCCCCGTTTCGCCGAGCTGCGATCTAACCTGCTCTTCTGTCTCTGCTACAAGCCGGACTACGATTATGCCACGCTTTACAAAGAGCATTGCCGCTTCGGCGAGGTCCTCGAGCCGCCGCCCTCGGAGCGGTTCACCACGTACCAGGGTAGTCTCGACCCGGAACGGGACCTTCTCGTGGGTTTCGTGTCGCCGGATTTGCGAACGCATTCGGTCAGCTATTTTCTCGAGCCTGTTCTCGCGCATCGGGACCGGGCATCGTATCGAGTCGCGTGCTACTCGCAGGTCCCATTTCCCGATGTAACCACGGCGCGCCTGCGGGAGTTGAGCGACCTCTGGCGGGACACCGCCGCCCTGTCCGACAGAGACCTGGCGCGCGTCATTCACGACGACGGTGTGGATATCCTGATCGATCTTGCCGGTCATACCGGCGGCAACCGTCTCGTAGCGTTCGGGTACAAGCCGGCGCCGGTACAGGCGACCTATCTGGGGTATCCGAACACGACCGGCATGGCCACCGTTGACTATCGGATAACCGATACGGTTGCGGACCCCCCGGGTGAGGATGCGTTCTACACGGAGTCGCTGATGCGGCTTGATCCATGCTTCCTCTGCTACGGGCCGCCCGCGGATGCGCCCGGGAGCGGAAAGGCCCCGGATGCAAAGAGCGATGCGGTCGTGCTCGGATCGCTCAATACGCTGCAGAAGCTCAATCCCATGGTGCTGTCTGTCTGGTCACGCATCCTCAAAGCCCTGCCCGGAGCCCGGCTGCTCCTGAAGCGTCGCGCGCTCACGGATCCCGGTACCCGTGACAGGATGACGGGGCGTTTGCGCGACAGCGGCATTGACATCGCGCGTGTCGAGCTGATGGATCACATCGACAGCCGGGCCGAGCATCTGAAGCAGTACCGGCGCGTTGACATATGTCTTGACACGTTTCCATATAACGGCACTACGACCACGTGCGAGGCGCTGTGGATGGGCGTGCCGGTGGTCACCCTTGCCGGGGAGCATCACGCGCAGCGCGTCAGCGCGAGCATCCTGCGCGCGCTCGGGCTTGACGAGCTCGTTGCCGGCACGCCCGAAGAGTATGTGGCGCGGGTGTGCTCGCTCGCGCGGGATGCGGGCGGCCGCGCTCAGCTTCGCGAGACCCTGCGCGAGCGCATGCGCACGAGCCCCCTCTGTGATGCACCCGGCTTTGTTTCGCGGTTTCAGGATGCCGTGCGCACCATGTGGCGAAAGCGATGCGAGACACTATGAGAGAAGAAATCAAGCGCGCGACGGCCATGCACAAGGCCGGGCGGGTCGACGATGCCCTGGCTTTGTATATGCATTTGCTGGAGAGGCATCCCCGGCATCCCGATCTTTTGCATCTTGCGGGCATCGCCTTTCGTCAAAAAGGACAGGAGGGTGAAGGTATTGACTTTCTGACGCGGGCCTGTGATGCCGCGCCCCGAAACACGGTCTTTCTGGTTGACCTCGGCAACGCCCTCCTTACGGCGAGCTGCCCGGCCAAAGCGCGTGAGGCGTTTGGCCGGGCCGTAGCGCGCGACGGTTCCTGTGCCAAGGCCCATGCGGGACTGGCGGCGGCGCACCGGGCGCTCAAGGACATACGCGGGGCGGCGGAGGCGTACCGCACGGCAGCCCGTCTCGAACCCGGCGCCTTCGCGCATCATTTCAACGCCGGCCTGGCATTGTACACCGTGAAGGAATTTCAAGAGGCCCGGCGGCTCCTTGTGCGGGCGGTGGATCTGTCGCCGGACTCGGCCGAGGCCCACCGGCTTCTCGGGGTGTGCCTTTTTCAGGAAGGGGCCTGTGATGCCGCGATCCGCTCTTTGCGAAACGCGGTGAGGCTCGATGCCGCCAATGCGACGGCATGGTACGATCTGGCAAACGCACTTCGCGATGCCGGAGGCATCAAAGAAGCGCTGTCAAGCTACGAGGCCGCCATGCGAAACAGGCCCGGATACAAGGAGGCGGCCGCCAACCGGGGAGAGCTTCTGCAGGCAACGGGTGCGGTAGGTGCGGCGCGGGAATTGTATCGTACGGTGTTGCGGCGCGCGCCGCGCTGCAGCCTGGTCGCATCCAACCTGCTTCTGTCGCTGAACTACGATGCGAGCCTTGACAAAAAGACCGTGTATGAGGAGCACTGCCGGCTCGCGAAGCAGTGCTTCGAGCCGGAGGGTCTGCCAACCGGCCCGCGCATGCAGGCGGCACGTGACAGGCGGCTTCGGATCGGGTATGTCTCTCCGGATTTCCGCCGCCACTCCGTAGGGTATTTCTTCGATGCCATTCTATCCTGCCACGACCGCGATGCGTTCGAGATATTCTGCTACGCCAATGTGGAACATGCCGACGAGACAACCGCGCGGTTCAGGAATGTGTGCCGGTGGCTGGATATCCGGGCGTTGAGCGATGCGGCGGCAGCAGAGCGTATTCAGGATGACAAGATTGACATCCTGGTCGATCTGGCCGGGCATACCGCAAACAACCGGCTGGGCGTGTTTGCGCGCAAGCCGGCGCCCGTGCAGGTGACGTATCTGGGGTACCCTAATACCACGGGCTTGCGCTCGATCGACGTTCGCCTTACCGATGCGCTCGCCGATCCAACAGGAGAAGATGCATATTACGCCGAAAACCTGGTGCGGCTCGCGCGGGGGTTTCTGTGCTATACACCACCCGAAAGCGCACCCCCGCCCGAAATCGCCCTGGTGGCCGACAGAAGAGTCCCCACCTTCGGATCGTGCAACAACCCGGCAAAAATCTCGGATGCGACGGCGGCGGTGTGGAGCGAGATCCTGCGTGCGGTGCCGGCCGCGCGCCTGGTCCTCAAATATCGCTACCTTGACGATCCGGATGTTGCCGATGCACTCCGCCGGCGGTTTGCACAACACGGAATCGATACGAAACGAATAGAATGCCGCGGCAGGAGTACGTCCCCGGTCGATCACTTATCAGTATATAACCGCATCGATGTCACGCTGGACACGCTCCCTTACAACGGTGCCACCACTACCTGTGAGGCGCTGTGGATGGGCGTGCCCGTGGTATCAATGACCGGGGATCGGCATGCCGCCCGCGTGGGAACCAGCATCCTCTCGGCATCTGGGTGCGAAGATTTTGTCGCCCGGACAACTAAAGACTATGTCCGAATTGCCATGGAGCTGGCGTTGGACCGCGAACGGATTGTGTCTGTTCGAAGAACGCTTCGTGAAAAGGTCGGCGCGTCGGCCCTGTGCGACGGTCACGGGTTTGCACGCGCGCTGGAGCACGCCTACCGGAACATGGTGGCGCGTGACTGAATGCCCGCTGCATGCCCGGTGCAAAGTGATGGCACCGGCCAAGAGAAAGAGAGCGGCATGAGCACTATCGAATCCCTTCTTACGCGAGGCATCGAGGCCTTTGGTGCGGCGCGCTACGATGAGGCCCGCGGACTGTATGCCGAAGTGCTTCGCAGGGACCCGTCACACGGCATAGCCAATTACCACACCGGGCTGATTGCCGGCCTGGCCGGCGACCACGATCGGGCCATCGAACACATACGACGGGGCATAGCGGGCAACGTCCCCGAGCCCAAGGCGCACTACAACCTGGGCACGCTGCTGCACCAACGGGGCCGGTACAACGAGGCACGGCAGGCGTATCTGCGCACGCTTACGCTCATGCCCGGCTATGTCAACGCTCTGAGCAATCTTGCCGATGTCGAGTACAAGTTCGGCAACCTCGGACGTGCCGAGGAATACGCGCGCAAAGCGGTTTCGCTTGCACCGGCGTTTTTCATGGCGCACAACAATCTCGGCAACATACTCAAGGACCAGGGGCGATACACGGAAAGCGCCGAAAGCTATCGGCAGGCCATGCAACACCGTCCCGACTATGCCCCGGCCAACTCCAACCTGCTCCTGTCGCTTGGCTACGACATGCGCATTGATCCCGCGATCTATTTCGATGAACACAAAAAATACGGCGAGCGGTTTTCGTGCGAACCCGTGGCGGGGAACGCCGTTGACAAATCGCCGGATAGACGCCTGCGAATCGGATATGTTTCCCC
>WJMI01000346.1 GCA_014728015.1 Chitinivibrionales bacterium
CAGACGGGATCGTGGTAAACAGCCTGCTTGCGGATGCGTCGGTTCAGTTTCCAGATAATGCTGTCCAGAGCGTCGAGGTAGTCGCAGTCGCGCTCGGCGTTGAAACGCAGCTCATCGTCGTCAAAGCGCGGGGGCAGGTTTTGACGCTCGGTTTTGGAGCGCATTGTGTCGTAGACCGACTCGAACTGGCCATACTGGGTGAAGGAGTTTTGCATGTGCGTATAGGTGCCTGCGCGCCTGCGAACGAACATGTGGCGGCGCCTGAGCAAGTCGCGGGTGATACGCATTTCGCGGGGATAGCCATAGGCCAGCGGGAAGCGGTTTGTGCGCAGCAGCTCCGCGATGCTTCTGGAGTCGATACGGTCGTTGGCCTGCTTGCGCGCGGTGAATCGCTTGATGTACAGGGCGTGACCCACGTGGAAAGGTATCTTATGGGCAGTGCAGATATCGGCAAGCCAGTACCAGTTGTAGGTGGATTCGACGCCGACCACTATGCTGGGCAGGAAGGGTTTGACCATGGCTAAGAACTGCGTCGCGTCGTTGGTCAGCTCCTGGTGGTATTTGATTGTCCCGGCTTTGGTCGTAACGCAGAGGTACATGCTTCTTGCGTGCAGGTCGATGCCGCAATAGTATTTTGCCTTGACGGACAACAGTTGCATAACGGGCCTCCCTTCGTTGAATGGTTGATGTGATAACCAGGAACATCAAATCTATGTCGAAGAGGGGGCCTTTATACTAATATCAGCCACATTGTGCTCCGCTTCGCTCCGGCCTCCGGCAAATACCCGCTTTGGACTATGGGTAGCGCTTCCGTGTCCGACTCCGCTTCGCTGCGTAGGCACTCCAGCGATATTATAGGCGGGCACTTCACAATGCGGCAAAACGTTGTAAGCCATATGACATGCTGTGCCAATTATGGAGTTAATTCTTTGATTGTAGGCCATTGCACCTGAGAAGAACGGCCATTCCTGGCCGATGCATTCATAAAACTCTGGGAAAAGTTGCATATACCATAACAATGTGCATTATTTTATAGGTTATGAAACACCAAAAGACCACCTGGCAAAACAGGATTATCGAACTGGCGAAAAGGAACGGGATAGTACGTCCCCGTGACATTGAACACCATGGTATGCCACGTGAGTATCTCCTGCGCCTGACAAAGCAGGGCACTCTCGAAAGGATAGGGCGAGGTCTCTACGCACTGCCCGGCAGCCTCCACAGTGAATCCCGACAGATGGCGGAAATCGCAAAACGTGTGCCGCAAGGCGTTGTCTGCCTCCTTTCCGCTCTTCAATATCACAACCTCACCACACAACTCCCGCATGAAACCTGGCTGGCCCTTGAGTCGCCAGGTTGGCGTCCAAAAGTGGATTATCCACCAGTTCGAATCGTCTGGATGACCAGGAAGCCCTTTGAGTTCGGAGTCGAGGAGCACCGTATCGATCGTGTGCAGGTAAGAGTCTATGGAGTAGCGAAGACTGTCGCCGATTGCTTCAAATTCCGCAACAAGATTGGCATTGACGTGGCGATCGAAGCGCTTCGTGAAGTTCGTCAGCACAAGACAGTATCGATGGACAGCCTCTGGGAAGCCGCCAAAGTGTGCCGCGTTACGCGAATCATGCGACCTTACATGGAGGCGATATCATGAGCAAGCCGTCAGAGCGCAACTACGGCCATTCGGCATATGCTCGTCTTCTCGCATTTGCTAAAAATAACCGTCTTGACTTTACATTCGCACTGCAAAGATATGCCATGGAGCGGCTGCTCTACAGGATGAGCAAATCGATATATGCGGACAAGTTCATACTCAAAGGTGCAAGTCTCTTTCTTGTCTGGAAAGGACACAGTTTCCGCGTTACCAAAGACGCGGATTTCCTTGCGTTCGGATTCCTGAATGAAGACAGCTTAGCTTCGATATTCAAAGAGATTGTCAGTATTCCCGGCTGCGAAGATGATGGGCTTGGGTTTGAACCCGACTCAATCCGGGCAGCACCGATTCGTGAAGAACAGGAATATGGAGGTATCCGCGTTACACTGACGGCACTTCTGCACAACGCCCGTATCCCTCTTCAAATTGATGTTGGCTTCGGCGACGCAGTCACCCCAGCACCGGAGATTGTCACATACCCGAGCGCTCTTGGGTATCCGGCAGCCCACCTTCGTGCGTATACCCGCTACACAGTTGTGGCTGAGAAACTCGAAGCTATGGTTCAACTCGGCATCGCCGACAGCCGAATGAAAGATTTCTACGACATCTGGCTCATGAGCAGGCTTTTTGACTTTCACTTGGTCACACTGTGCAGTGCTATCCAGGATACTTTCAAGCGCAGGAAAACGGATCTCCCGAAGACAGCACCGATGGCTCTTACAGAAGAATTCTGGGGCGACGCGCAAAAGCGCACTCAGTGGAATGCATTTCTTCGTAAGTCAAAGCCGGAGGGCGCAGAAAGTGATTTCGAAAAAATTGTGACAGCTATTGCGGATTTCCTCCTTCCGGCACTTCAAGCTATTCAGGCTGAAGAAATGCTCAACCGACATTGGGAGTCCGGCGGTCCTTGGAGAGAAGTGAAAGGCAAAGACAGGGCGCGTCCTGCGCCTCGAGAATAGCGGGCAATGGCCGAGGAGAAATGGCACAGCAGGCAAACGGACTTACAACAGCCGCGTTACGTCCGTCCTTCGGGCACATGGCCGGGTTGACAAGGGGATGCGCTTCGTGTCCGACTTCGTAGGCACTCAGCGCCTTTATAGCCCGGCCACGTCGTAACACGGCATCCCGTTGTTCGAAAACTTGCCACTACGAAGATATCGGGTAAACATTTTGACATCAAAAAGGAAATAGCAATGTCGGAGAAAAAGAAGACAAATGTCGATAAATGGTTGGAATCAGAGGACGAACATACACGGGAAGCTTTGGAAGCCGCGTCTCGGCATTTTGAGGAAAAGGATTCATTGACCGTAAATACGCTGGAAGCGATTTATGGAAAAGAGAGTAGCTTCGGGTCTGATAGAAGAAGTCGGAATATCCCGGGCGCCGCTGGAGATTTTCAGCTTGAGAAGAACACTGCCAAACGGATGGGATTGACTGTATCCAAGGAAAATGACCAACGTTTTGATGTGGATGATGCATCTGCCGCGGCCGCAAAGTACGCGAAGAAAATCGATGCCTTCTTCAGCAAAGAGACAACGCTCGTCAAGGGCCTCAAGACTATACCTGTTTCCAATCCTTCCGAGCGCAAGAAATTCACGATCGCTGCATACAATGC
>WJMI01000347.1 GCA_014728015.1 Chitinivibrionales bacterium
CAACGAACAACAGCAGGAATACCGCAAGCAGCGCATTCGTAAGAGACATCCGCCCTTTGATGCGTGTCCACCATGTCCGGTGCCATGCGCCGAGCCGGCCGCGGGCCAGGCGGCGAATGGATACGATCTTGCGAAAGGCGATCAACGCCACAATGGCAAGAATGAAGAAAGGCTTGAACCGGTCGAAGCCGGTCTGCAACAATGCGCCCAGGATATGGAAAGCGGGAAATGTCACGCGAATAAGAAGCGGTGTGAACGTCTTCCTGTCGGCAATGAATAGTCGCGAAAGCGAGCGCTTTCTGAACGTGAAAACGTGAATGCCGTAGTTGAGAGCCAGCGACAGGGCCAGGAGCCCACTGAAATAGCACAAAACATCGGCAGTAACCCGTTTGAGAAAAAGAACCTCGCTGCCTTCCGAGAGAATAATGGGCTTCACGAGGCCGTTAAGGAATGCAATACCCGCAAACACGCAGAGGGTCTGGAACAGTCCGCGCCTGAGCGCCTTTTTATTCACCAGTCTGCGCAGACGGTCTACGGCATGCATGGTATGTGTTGTTTGCTCCACTTTGTCGGGAAAGTCAGTTGAATGGTTTTTCTGTTCCGCGGTCACCCGCCGAAGGAACCGGATGCGGGGATACCAACTCATTCAGCTCTGCACACAATATCATTGCGAGGCATATGGCGAAGCAACTTTTTGGGGCCGGTAGAAGATGTACCTGCTCGAAGTCAGATGCCATCGTACCTTGTTTGTGCAACAATGTCTGGTGCCGTAGTTCCGGGAAGGCTCAGAGCTGATGCCGGCATCAATGTGGTGCCGTGCGCACGCATCTGAAACCGCTGTACGGGGCCGCGCTCGCGGGCGCTTCCTGGTAGCGGAATGTGGCGCTCAGGCAGGCTTCACCGGGCCCGAAGTTATCATACTGACCGCCGCGGAGCATCCGTGTCGTACCCGTGGCAGGTCCTGTCCAGTCGACATCGTCTGCCGGGGGAACCGCACAGCACCAGTCGTTGCACCATTCCCACACGTTCCCGGCCATATCGTAAAGCCCGTACGCGTTGGGAAGTTTTTGGGCAACGGGGTGAGTCTGTGTCTGGCTGTTGTCGCCGTACCACGCATACGCGCCGTCAATTGTATTGCCCCAGTAATACGTGGTCGTGGTGCCGGCACGGTACGCGAATTCCCATTCAGATTCGGTGGGAAGCCGGTATCCATTCTGCGTGACATCGCAGGTCCAGACAGCGCCGAGTGTGTCGTAGCATTGCTGGTAGTCTTCCAGAAAACTCTTGGCCATGCAGTACCTGACCGCATCGAACCACGACACGTTTTCGACAGGCAATTCGGGATCGCCGGTATGGCCGGCGGGATTTGTCCCCGCAATCGCCTGATACCGTCCCTGCGTGAGTTCGGTGGTGTCGATCCAGAAATCGTACGTGAATGAAACCGGGTTGGAACCAAGGAGCTGCAGTGTTTGTCCCGCGCTGTGGACCAGCACCATGCCGTGCGGGCCGGTGTAGTCGATAAGCTGCTGTGGGGTTTCCTGCTCGCAAAACGACTGCGAGAACTCCTCCGACACGCCGATAGCGCCGATCATGGGAAGGTTGTATGCGAGCACAGTCGTGAATCCGTCACCGCCAATAAACTCCTGCTCGGCATGTTGCCGGTTCTGCCAGATTCCCGTGACAAACGTGGCCTGCTGCTCGTCATAGTACCACTGCTCGAGCCATCCTTCCTCGAGTCCTTCCTCAGCCACCACGTTGTCGATGACATCCGGATGCAGGACATAGGTCCCGCCCGACACCCACAGCAGATCACCCGATGCATCGAGAAATCCGGCATAGACACAGTTGAACCCCGGGGCTACCAGAATGTCGCCGGTCACCGCGCCGCCGTTGCGTTTCAGGTCGCCGCTGTAGATAACGTCACCCTCGATATAGCCGCGCATTCCGGCCACGATGCCGTCCCATGTTTCCAGGTCCCTTCCCGCAAATGCCTCATGCTTGCTTCGATTAATGACGCAGGGGTCCCAATCGATGGATTCGAGGTACTGGTCGGCCGCGAACGAATTGACAACGAACACCGCGGCGCGCGCAAAGTCGATGTCCGCGTGCCGTTTGGCGCGCGCGCGTCCGGCCGGCGGACAATCGCGTTCACGCGAGCGGATGAATGTCTCGTAGCCCGGTATGGCGGAAGGATCCCCGGCAAAAACCGCACGGGATTCGATTGCGATACGTTTCCCGTTTCCCGTGTTGTTGCTGTCGACCGGGAGCTCGCGACAGCCGCAGGCGCACAGGAGCGCCGCCGCGATGCACCACCGAAGTATCGGATGTTGTCTGCGCATAGCTAAAACCTGTATTCCAGTCCGCCCGTAAGCGCGGTCCCGATGCGCGCCTCGTTGCCCATCGTGCCGGCATCGAACGCGGCCGCGGCGGTGCCGAACAGCCGTTCCCCGAGGCGGCGGGCAATGCCGAGCTCCAGACAGCCAACCACGGCTTTCATGGCTTCGGCCGGGCCGCCGCCCGTGTATACCTGAAGGCCGGCCTGACCGTAGGGCGCGAGTGCTTTGAAAACAGGCAGGCCGGCGCGAAGCGACACATAGAGGTCGCTGGTGTTTTTGCCGGTCGTGCCGTACCGGTCGCGCTGGGCGCCCTTGACAAAATTTGCTGCCGAAAGCAGGACCGGAACCGCATCAGTCAATGTCGTCGCCGCTGAGAGCGCCCAGTTGAACTTGCCGCCGGCATGTGTCGTATCCACGCCTTCGAACCGGTCTTTTCCGAAATAGGTATATCCGGCATCGATCGTGAATGTCGCGCGGCGGTCCGGCAGGAGTGCCGCGTACTCGGCGGCGAGCGCGACGTTTATCTCATCACCGGGATCGAATTTCGCATCGATATCATCGACCGGATGAAACGGTCCCTTGAACAGGTACGAGAGCGCGAGGCCCAGGCTCAGGTCGCCGGGACCGATATCGGAAAACGAAAGACTGGATGCCGCGCCCGCGCACACGTCGGGAGATGCATACAGGTAGGAGTGATCGAAATCGAGCTGCCGGGCGGACAGGTTTCCCTGGGTAATCGTCTGTTGCTGGGAGAAACGGTTGGGGCCGGCCGGTATTCTTCCGCCGAGCGTAAACAGCACGGCGTTTTTCAGGTTGTAGCTGAGGCGGAGCCGCAGGTCGGATGCGCGCGCGATGATGGATTCGCGCGAGCCGGCATAGCCGAACGCCGGGGCAACCGCGGCGTCAGCCGCGAGCTGTTCGGTCAGGGCGCCGGAATAGTAGAGGGGCAGCGCCGCAAGGGCGGTGTGCGTTTCTCCCACCCAGACCGATCGGGCGTAGAGACCGGCTGCGATGTCATGACCGCGGATGAACTGGTAATCGCCGGGCCGCCGGCCCGCGGTGCCGTCGCACAGGGCGGCGCGCGCGAGCAGCGTCGCGAGCACGAGCATGGTTGATATGTGGCATCGCGCGGTCCGCATGGCTCGATCAGTTGGTTTGAGGAATGGGAACGGTGACTTCAATACCGACCGCGCCGCCGCTGAGGCCGGCATCCTGCGCATCGCTGTACGCGTTTCGCTGCTCGTTTGGCCGTACACTGCCGGGAACGGTTCTTGCGGGACGGCCGGCGAGCGAGGAGCCCAGGGGCCGGTCGGGCATTAGTCCCGCGTTGACAATGTCGCCCGCCAGGAAGCTTCCCGGGCCCAGCGCCCTGAATCGCAGGGGGCCAACCGTGAAAACCGGCGCGGCCTGTGCCGCCGGAGCAGCCTCGTCGGGCATTTCCCCGGCTTGATTTTCGGATGCGTCTTCCCGCCGGGCAAGATACTCGCGGGCATCGGCCAGCGCCTGCGCGCGAGCCGCTGCTTCGCGGGCTTCAGCAAACGAGGGGTCGAGTTCGACAGCGGCGCGGTACCGGCCGGCCGCGCTTTTGAAATCGCCCCGGTCCTCGGCACCAAGGCCGCGCGAATAGGCGAGAAAGGCGAGCACGTTCTCGGTAGGCACCACCTCCACCTGCCGGCGCTCATCATCGGTAAGCTCGATTCCGAAAGCATCGATCACCGAGAACACGAGTTTCTTCTCGAGGGCGAACACATCGGCGAGGTTTCCGGCTGCAGTGCCCGCGGTTTGCAGTTCGCCGGTTCGCGCCGAAATGATAGTCGCGGAAAGCGAAAGAGCTTCATCTTCGGGAGAAACACTGCCGCAGACAATGCGCCCGGCATCGAGAAAGCGTCCGGCTTTCTGCGCGGTCGGCTCGTCGATGAGCCCGGTCTGGCCCAGGGCGATTTCGTCGAACAGGGACTGCACGCGGGCGCGCTCGATCAGGGTGAGTCGTTTCACCTGTGAGA
>WJMI01000348.1 GCA_014728015.1 Chitinivibrionales bacterium
ACCTGTTTACATGGGCCAATGTCCCGCCCGGCAAGCACACGGTCACCGCGATCGTAAGCACCGGCACCGGCAAATCCGGTACCTCCGTGCCCACCACTATCTATGTGCCGTGGCGGATCATGCCGCTGGGCAACTCAATCACCGAGGGCTACAACGACACCAAGCCGACCTATCGCGCGTTTCTCTGGGACAGTCTCTCCGCCGCCGGCATTCCCGCCGATTTCGTGGGAAGCCGCACCGGCACGTTCACCGACCCAACCAACGCATATCCCGGAACAGACCAGCACCACGAAGGTCACTGGGGATGGCGCGTGGATGATGTCTTGTACGGCTGCTGGAGTCTGGGCGGGGGATGCTACAGCGGGGCCCTGGGACTGTGGGCGGCCGCGCACGATCCGGATATCGCCCTGGTCCACCTGGGCACCAACGATGTTTACCACGAGACCGACCCGAGCCAGATCATAGTCGACAATACCATCGCCGAGCTGGACGATCTCATCGATACCCTGCGGCATTACAATTCGAACATACGCGTGCTTCTGGCCCAGCTTATTCCCATGGACAACACGGACAACAGCATACTTGTCCACCTTAATGATTCGATTCCCAACCTGGTGAGCAGGAAAACCACCGAGCAATCGCCCGTCATTCTCGTAGACCAATACACCGGTTTCCACAAGACCAACGACACGCAGGGCGACGGTATCCATCCCAACACATCCGGCGACCTGAAGATGGCTTCCCGGTGGTTCGAGGGGATACTGGCTGCAATCGGCACGGTCCCCCCGCCTGTCATCACCCCGCCCGGCGGTACGTTCGATGATTCGGTCACGGTTTTTCTTTCCACCGGCGTGCAGGATGCGGGGATAGTCTATTCGATAGGCGGCGGAGCGTGGCAGGGCTACACCGATTCCCTGCACTACGAGGGCACGCAGTCGTTTACGCTCTCTGCGAGAACGGTCCTCAACGACAAGACCGATTCCAGTACGGTCGCCTCGGCCTATTTCGATATCGTGGCCGACGACACACCGCCGGCCGTTACCGAAGTCACGAGTCACGATCCCAACGAAGTGGTGGTGGTATTCAGCGAGCCGGTCACCGGGGCAACGGCGAACGACGAGACAAACTACACGATTGACGGCGGCTCAATCGACGTGAGCAATGCCGCTCTGCAGCCAGACCTTGTCACGGTGATACTGACAACCGAGATCCTCACTGAAGAGACGAGCTACACGCTCGAGATCGAGGGAATACTAGATTGTTCCATTGCCGGAAACACGATCGACCCGGCGACCTCCGTGGTATTTGCCTACCGGGAGACCGGCACGATCTTGAGGGAAGTCTGGACCGGTTTTTCGGGGACGGCAGTGTCCGACCTTGTGGGCCATCCCGACTACCCCCACAGTCCCAGCGACACCAGCTACGAGACCCTCTTCGAAACGCCGGTGAATATCATGGACAACTACGGCGTCCGGATGCAGGGCTGGGTGCATCCGCCGGTTTCGGGCAACTATACGTTCTGGATCGCCAGCGATGACGGCGGCGAGCTGTGGCTGAGCACCGATGCCGACACCGCCAACAAGCAGTTGATCGCATGGGTGTCGGAGTGGACAAGCTCGCGCGAGTGGGACAAGGAATCAAACCAGCAGTCTTCGTTGATATCCCTCACCGCCGGACAGAAATACTATATCCGCGCTCTGATGAAGGAAGGGAGCGGCGACGACAACCTCGCGGTGGCATGGCAGAGGGACGGCGGCAGCGTCGAAATAATCCCCGGTGAGTATCTCTCACCATACTCGGGCCCGCCCGTGGTGGCTGTCACGTCCCCGAACGACGGTCAGCTCGTTGATGCGGGCGCAAACGTGGGCATCGTTGCCAATGCCTGGGATGCCGGCGGCGGTATTGACAGCGTAGAATTCTTCGACGGGGCTGTCAAGATAGGCAGCGCCACGGCGTCACCCTACCAGGCAACGCTGCCGGGCATCACGCGCGGGTATCACACGCTTACGGCGCTCGCAACCGACAATGACGGCGACACCACGCGCTCGGCCGCGGTCACTATCGAAGTACCCTGGTATATCATGCCGCTGGGCAACTCCATTACCAAGGGCGGCGCGCCCGACGGGTTTATCGGCGGGTACCGGTACTTCCTGTGGGACAGCCTGACCGATAACAATGTCGCGTTCGATTTCGTGGGAAGCTCCACCGAGATATCCTCGGCCATGGCGGGCAAGGACCAGGACCACGAGGGTCACAGCGGGTGGATGATTCGCGTGATAGGGGAGGACCCTCTGAAGTGCGACCACATGTTCGACCCGCATGAAGGGACCACCGGGCAGTACAAAGACGGCATTGCCGAGCATTACCGCAGCTTCGTGCAGAATGCCGACCACGCGCCGGACATCGTGCTGCTCATGATCGGCACGAACGATATCATGATGGTCACCGACAGCGTGCCGTCAATGGGCCGCCGCTACTCCCAGCTTCTCGACTCGCTGACCACGGTCACCCCCGGCGCGCATATCTTTGCCGCCAGCATTCCGCCCATAGCGTTTCAGTACGATGCATCCACCGGGTGCTCGCATTTCGGCAACCTGAATGATTCGGTGATAAGCGCGAACGCGCAGATCGCCGACACGGTGGCGGCGTGGCAGGGACGCGGCGCGAACGTGACAATGGTGGACATGTTCAACACGCCCGGCCTGTATGCCGATGTGGATGCCGGCGACGACCTTCACCCGATCAACGCCGGATACAGCAAGATGGCGGTCACGTGGTACCATGCTCTCAAACCGTATTTCGCGGGCACGCCGACCGTCACGTTTGCGAGCGCATCACAGGGCGTTACCGAAGATGCGGGAACGGTCACGGTCACCGCGCAACTGTCGTCGCCGTCGCTGTCCGACGTTACCGTGCCGTTTACCGTGTCCGGGACAGCCGTCAATCCCGATGATCACGACCTGGCAAGCGATAATATTCTGATATCCGCGGGCAACCTCAGCGGATCGACCTCGTTTGATGTGGTTGACGATATCGACGTGGAGGGTGATGAAACGGTTGTCGTAACGATGGGAACGCCTGTCAATGCAGTCGCCGGGGTGCCGTCGGTACATACGGTTACCATACAGGCAAGCGACCCGTACACGCTCTCCGTGAACACGACGGGCAGCGGATCGGTCGACCTGTCCCCGCCGGGAGGTTCGTATTACGCGTCAACCGATGTTACCCTCACGCCCAATCCCGGCCCGGGACAGGCGTTCGCGCACTGGACCGGCGCCCTGTCAGGCCGCGACAATCCCGCGGTGATAACGGTTGACACAGACAAGACAGTCACGGCCGCATTCGAGCCGGCATGGGCCCTGGCAATCAAAGACCGCATTCGTCACGACCTCACCGCCGACACGGTATCGGCATCCAACAGCCACCTGACGACCGCGCGCGCCGCGCTCAACAGTAACGTTGATGCGTATCTGGCGGCAATTCAGCCAAACGGCAGTTTCGGCGACCTCACCTACAC
>WJMI01000349.1 GCA_014728015.1 Chitinivibrionales bacterium
ACCTTGACACGATAGTCATGCAGGTGCGCATCGACCGCGGCATCGAATATCCCGTAGAAATAGAAGAAAATGGCATACCACAGATACAGGTTACGGTTCCTGAATGCATCGTTGTATCTGTTCTCCCAGCCCGCATCGAACGTGGATGATCCGTCGGCATCGCTCACCGGCTCGTTGCGGTACTCGAAACGCCAGTTGGTGGAGTCGGCGAACATGTCCCGCTGCTGTATGCAGTCGACCATCAGGCGATTATAGTTGAATGCCATTGCCAGAAGCATAGTCTGGGTCATCCAGATAAGCCCGGCCTTGCCGACCGAACCGTTGTAAAACTGGCCCAGTCCCAGCGCCGGGACCGCCGAGAGCCATGCGGCAAGTACCGGGTTCTTGGGCGCATCCGTGAGAAAATAGCGGCTGGCGCCGACCGCATCGCAGATGTTGTAGATGTAAATACCGCAATTCCATCCGATGGCCTGCCACATGACATACCGGGCCTCGCGCCGCTTGTGGCGCGCGATCTCCCAGTTGAGCGTGGTCTTGTCGTATCCCGCGGCATATATCGCTTTCGTGGCCGAATCTGACTCGGCATCGCGGACCGAGTCCCATTCGCGCCTTCTGTCAAGGGTATCCGCCACGATGTCCCGCCATACCCCGTAGTTGTACGCCCGGTTCGCCATGACCCCGGCAGCAACGCCGCTCGTTGCGAGAAACAGGCCTCCCTTGACCATGCGTGCCACCCGGCGCTTCCTGACTTCCCGCGTCGAGCAGTAGACATGCCCGGCGCCCGGGACCAGCGCGGACAAGGCCCCGGCAAGCAGCGGGTTGTACCGCGGAAGCTCTACTTCATCTATCGAGGACTCCACAGCCAGCTGAGGCCGTGCGATATACACGCCCGCGCTGTCGGGCTCCCGCTCCTGCTCCGCGCCGCCGGCGGCCGTACCGGTCGTGTCAGCCGCCAGAATAGAAAACGCTGTTCCAAAAACCGCCGCTGTTTGCTTCCAGTTCACTACTACCTGATGCGAACGCATCTACTCCCATGGAATCCTTGCCCGGCTTAACCCCTTAAGCGAAATTAAATATCCGGAACCCGGAAGGCCAAAAACAAACGGGCCAAATGCAAAAACCGGTTAAATCGAGGAGCAAGAAGGTCCCGGCCGGACATGCCGGGACAGGCTCAAACCTCATTGATATACAGGGGCTTGAATCCCTTGTATTTCTCGTCGAAATAGTTCAGGAACACGGCCTCGGTGGTAGTGTCTTTCCTGATATTTATAATGAGCCTGTCTGCATACATGCGGGACATGTGTATCCCCCGACCGCTCTCATCAAGAAGACCTTCGCCGTGCACGTGACGGTCGATGCGGTACAGGACCTGCTGCTTGGTGAGCTTGCCGCTGGTATCCACGACCGAGACCCCGTATTTCTCCGAGTCCTTTCCCAGGGACACTTCGACCGCCTCCGATTCCTCGAGCGTAACATCGGTGTGCTTCTCGTATTTCTCTTTCCCGTCGGCATCGACCGGGGCGTGGTAGACCGCGTTGGAGATGAGCTCCTCCAGAAGGATCTGCACGAACGGCTGGGGTTTTGCAAATGATGCGATCGACTGAAGGATTTCATCCTCGACACCGGCTATCTGCGCGGAATCAAGGATTCGGTAGCTTGCCACGAGCGCATAGTCCGGAAGCATGTACCGCTCGAGGCCGAAAATCTTCTCGGTCACGAGATTGTACACGATAGAATTGAACTCGTCGAAATTGAACGGCGTGGATTTGGAGATGATGTTCGAGATATCGCTCTGCTTGGCCATGCGCACATAGTCGTCGATATTGTACGCCGTAATGAGCGCGGTCTTGGTATGCGGGTAGTCCCGGCGGACCCGATCGAGGAACTCGAACCCTTTCATGCCCGGCATATTGATATCGGAGATAGCCAGGTCTACGCGATGCTGCCGGAGGATGCTGAACGCCTGCTCGGCGCTGTCGGCGGTGTAGACATTGTAACGCTGCGCCAGCTCGACCTCGAGCATGCCGCGAATAATGGCCTCGTCATCGACAATAAGGATCGTGCCGATTGTCTGTTCGGTTGGGACCGCCATCAGTTAGACCTTGCACGAATCGTTGAACGGAAGACGCGGGAGCGGCGCGCGACGCGCCGCCACCAGTAAAATATCTACCGGAGCCGGGAAGTCAAGATATTAGGGGGGTTCAGGCAATCAGGTCGAGCATATTGGCATCGGACAACGACGGCGCATGGACGGCCGCGCCGGATTGCGTATACGATGCAATGCTCTTCCCGGGTTCGCCGGCCGCTGCATCGCCGCCATCCTCCTGGCGCTGCTTGCGCAACTCCTGCTGGGCCTTGGTCATCTCCTGCGATGCCTTGGCAGCGACCTGGCGGTCCTTGGCCGAGGGATCGGCCGGGGCGAGCGCGGCCTTGCGCACGATGCGCATTTTTTCTATGGTTTTTTCGGGATCGCCCTTTACCGGCGACGTATCGATAGAGACTTCTCCGCCGACAGCATAGCGCTTCCCGTCAGGGCCGCTCTGGTATTCAAACGATGCGCCGCCGCGTACGTACTGGCCGCCTGCCGCGACATGCGCCATCTCGTGGGCACGCACTTCCTTGTCGCGCTGCCGAAGCTCCTTGACCTCCTTTTTTTCCTCATCGGTGAGCTCGCGGCCCGGACCCTTGTCCTGCGCCTGGGACTGCTCAGCAGCGCCCGGCTGGACAGCGACTGCGGCACTGGTGATGGCGGAAATATCATCGACCGGCATGGAAATATCCCTGAATTTTGCTGCCCATACTAACCATCTGCCCCGTTCGTATACCTGTCCTGTTAGGTATTTCGGCACGGCCGGGGGCCCGCTTTAGCCATTTTCGTGCGAACGATGTATTTTTCCAGCCGTTTTCTGAAGAACAGGCAGTTCAGGGCGGCCGGCAGGGCCCGGCCGCCGGCAAAGCACGCAGGAGGTACCGATGGCACAGAAAGATGCCGCGCACATGGAAAAGATGGAGTTTCAGACAGAGGCCAAGCAGCTTCTGCATCTGGTGATTCACTCGCTTTACACGCACAAGGAGATATTTCTCCGCGAGCTCATTTCCAACGCATCGGACGCCCTTGACAAGGTGCGTTTCGAGTCGCTCACCAGCCCGGGCATGCTCGATGAAAACGAGGAGCTGGCCATTCGAATCAAGCTCGACAAGAAAGCCAAAACCCTGAAGATCTCCGACAACGGCATCGGCATGACCCGCCAGGAGGTCATCGACAATATCGGCACTATCGCGCGAAGCGGCTCCCGGGCATTCCTGGAAAAGCTGACCGGGGATCAGAAGGCCGACTCCAACCTTATCGGGCAGTTCGGCGTGGGATTCTACTCCGTGTTCATGGTGGCATCTTCGGTGAAAATTGTCACGAAACGCGCGGGCAGCGACGACCCCGCGGTGCAATGGGAATCCGGCGGCGAAACCGATTATGCCATATCGGATGCCGACAAGACCGGCCACGGCACCGAAATTACAGTGTATCTC
>WJMI01000350.1 GCA_014728015.1 Chitinivibrionales bacterium
ACCTGGCTCAACGAGCTTGCCTACAAACTGATCGTGCGGTTCCCGTTTATCGGGCTCCCCAACATTATCGCCGGTGAAGAGATCATCAGGGAGTGCATGCAGAAAGCCGCGGACCCGGAGCCGCTTTCCGGGGAAGTGGGCCGGTTTATCGAGGACCGGGCCTACTACGATGCCACCTGCGCATCGCTTGGCCGCCTGAAAGAGGTGCTCGGCGGCCGGAAGCCGTCACGCGAGGTCGCCCGCCTGATTGTGGAGCACCTTGAGAGTGCTGGTAGATAGGGGGCGTACCCCTGTTTACCCCGGAGGTAAAACAGTAAGTTTACGGCTTCTTTCTTGCGCGTTGTGCTTTCGCCTTATTGTCGTTGCCGGCACGTTTTTCAGGAGGCCGTGATTGGAGACTTTGTTTATTAAGTTACCTCCGGGGTACCTACAGCAAAACTATATAGCGCACCTCTCGGATTCCGGCTATGCCGGATCCGCCGTCAAAGTGACGGCACTCTGTTCTGGTTCCGACGACAAGTGTCCGTCTATCCACGGAAATTCCATGCTGCTTGTGTCCAACAGGGCCGGCGGGCGCGGAAAGTTTGACATCTGGAGAAGCGAGCGAAAGAATGGCGCATGGCAGGCGCCGGTCAATCTCGGGCTAGACGTGAACACCTCATCGAACGAATACCGCCCCGTATTATGCGGGCTGAACGAGTATCGAAACCAGATGCTCATATTCTCTTCGGACCGGCCAGGCGGAAAAGGCGGCTACGACATCTATTTCCGCGGGATAGACTGAGCTGCCGGCGGCGGTGATGAACGGCAAAACCCCGCGGCCGGGGGCCACGCTTCGAGGCTTCGCCGTGCCGCAGCTACTCCCTCGCTACCTTTACCGATGGAAACAGTGACGTATCGGTATGCGGCAGAAACAGGGCGCCGGTATACTGGTCCATGTACGAGGGATCCGTATTGAGCTCCACGTAGGTCATCCGTTTCACAAGTTCCTTCTGTTTCTCCCGGTGCCGTCGTGATACCAGAAGCATGTAGGTGCCGGTCAGTGACGTGTTTCCGACAAAATGGAACTTGTCGCGGTGAATGTCGGGGAGAAGGCCGATGGTTACCGCGCTCTGAAGGTCGATAAATCTTCCGAACCCGCCCGCGATATACACTTTCGAAAGAGCATCAAATCCGATCCCAATCTGCTCAAGCATCAGCGCGCAGGCGGAATAGACGGCTGCCTTTGTCCGCTTGATGTTCTCGATATCGAGTTCATCGATTTCGATGGCGCCGCCGGTTCCGCTCTGCGCCCGCGACACGATTGTATACACCGCCCGCCGGCCTTCTTCGCGAATGGCCGGTGATTTCCGGGCACGGTTGAGCTTGCCCGCCTGGTCGAGCCAGCCGGTTGTGAACAGCCCGGCAAGAAGTGTAATCATGCCTGAGCCGCACACGCCGCGCGGTTTGACGCCCCCGATAACACTTACGGTCGCATTGCCCGTATCCGAATCGACCTCCACGCGCTCGATTGCCCCCTCGGCCGCACGCATGCCGCAGTCAATGCCGCCCCCTTCGAAAGCCGGTCCTGCTGAGCAGGCGCAGGTCATGAGAAAATCACGGTTTCCCACGACAAGCTCACCGTTGGTGCCGATGTCCATGAACAGGCAGATGTCTTCAGTGTCGGCAGCGAGGTCCGTGCACAGAATGCCGGCGGTGATGTCGCCGCCCACATAGCTCCCCACAGCGGGTGATATTGCGACGGGTGCCGCGGGGTGGATGTCAAGGCCGATATCATGACCGGTCGTGAGCCCTACTTCCAGCACGGCCGGCTGGTAGGGGGCGACCCGAATGCACTCGGGATCGATGCCAAGGAGAAGGTGCATCATCGTGGTGTTTCCGGAAACCGCCGCGCCTGCAATACTTCGCGGCTCAATCCCGACCATCTGTGCCGCCCGTTGCATGAGCCGGTTGATCGTGTCCAGCACGAGCGCGCGAAGCTGCTCCTGTCCGCCTTCACGCCGGGCATAGTTAATCCTTCCTATCACGTCAGTCCCGCACGAGAGCTGCCCGTTGTAGTCAGCATGCACGGCCGCCACGCGCGCGTCGGGAAGGGACACCAACAGCACCGCGATTGTTGTCGTTCCTACGTCGACCGCAATTCCGTAGTGATGGCCGGCCGGCCCTGCAGAAACCTTTGCATGTGATTCTTCGGTCAGTGGTACGAGGTCATCCTTTTTCGGGACCAGCAAAGGGTTGAGCAGGGATATCCCTTCGAGGTTGTCGCCGAACTGCCCGCGTTCCCGGTCTGCCGGGCGGGGAATTTCCACGGTGATATCGCTCCCGTTTACACGCGTGCGACAGGCCAGGACGTACCCCGCCCTGCGCTGACCGGGCGTAAGCCGATCCGAGCTCTCCGTGTCGATCTCGCCGCGCACCATCCGGACAATGCATTTCCCGCACGCGCCTTTGCCACCGCACGGTGTCTCGATATTGACGCCGGCCCGCCGCGCAGCTTCGAGAAGCTCCATGCCGGCTGAGATCTCTATGGATTTGCCGGAAGGTTGAAAGGTGACACGTGGCATAGCAGGTTTTTTTCTCGTTCGTGCGTGACGGCCAAAGGCCTGACCGGATTACCGTTGCTGGTTACGCAGTGTCATAATGTCCGAGCACCAGCATGTCAGGAAAGCCGGGCCTTCACAAAACTCTCAATGTCGCCGGCTTCCTGCGGACCTACAACCGCTTTCCATCCAGGCAATGCCTCTTCCAGCTCGCCGCTGATCTGGGCGACATAGCCCGGGATGATGATCTCGCGCGACTTGACATGGTCCTCAGTGCCGCTCTCGGTGACAAATTTCCCGATGCTGGTCCCGGAAAACTTGCCGGCCGCCCAGGCGGTCAGCACGCTCATGCCTTCGCACTCCGGCACTACCAGCCAGGCGCTCGTTCCGGCGTTCTCGATCTCGCCGGATACAATGAAATAGGTAAGCGAGAAGTTGGTGGTCACGAATACCGGCGAATTCTCGTCGGGTTCCCCAATCGGATACACCTTCGGCTCGACCTGGATCGGCTTCTGCGGATCGGTGTAGATGTTGAGCCGGAGCGTCATGAGGGGGGCGAGCAGGGAGGGTTCAAAGCGGGGCAGGATGCAGATGCCGCCGTACTTGTTTATCTCGGTGACAGCCAGGACCGTCGCATCGAGAATATCGTCGGTGTCCACAAAACGAATGAAGGGATATCCCATGCTCTTGACACCATCTGCAAGGGCCGCACGACGGGCCACCGAGTTGGTTTGAAACTGCCCGGCCAGCGAATGTGTCTCGAATTGGATACAGATATCGTTGAATTTTTCTTTCTTCAATGTGGCGGTCAGCGATGCAATAGAATCCACATCGGGACCGCTTACCGCCAGCGCGTGGCCGTTTTCCGCGGCAGCCTTCTTGAGCGAATCCACCGTGTCGGCGCGTGCTGCACACAACACGCTTCGCGAGCCTTTCACCGCTCCTGCAGCACACGCGAGCGCTTCAGGATTGTTACTGCGCAACACCAGCGGCCGCTTGACCGTGTCCCATGCCGTACGGGCCAGGCCGACAAACGCGTCGACACTGTCGCCGCGCTGCGCTACCGACACCATGTCGAGAGTAAGGGTCTCGCCAACGCGTTCCAGCGTGTAATCGCGCACCGCTTCGAGTGTCCGCATCGCGGCATCGGGGGAATCGGTGTCGTTCACGTTAATCGCCAGCAGCGTCTGGTTCGCAAACGTTTTCTCGTGGCGGTACAGGACCGTCTCGCCCCCGATCCGAACTTCCTTGTTGCCGCCCAGATCGATAGTGCGCACGGGCGGCTCGCTTGCGGCCCCCAGCACGGCTTTCGCATCATCGGATGCATACGGGCAGGCGGAAAGGTCGGCCTTCTTGGCAGCCAGTTTCATGGCGAAGGCCATGCAGGTGTTGGATCCGCATTCCTTGCAGTTTGTTTTCGGAAGCAGCTTTTGAATTTGCAGTCCGGTGAGCGCCATGGTGTTTTGACCTTCGCTTCTTTCGTTGGTCTGGGAAAAGCACGCGGATGCAAGCCACACCCTTCCCGTCTCGCTCTGTCGTTTTCGCTATCGCATCAACTTGTCAATCGTGTCCTTCGTTCGCATTGCTGCTTCGGGATGATACAGTATCAGGATATCGGCGCCGGCATACAGAAGTGATGTTGCGGTGGCCAGCTCCCAGGCGGCGGCCCGCTTACGCAGATCGCCCCAGGCGGGGAAGTCCTGCTCACTCGCTTTGAATTCCTTGATCTTTGCACACTCCTGCCCCGGCGATACGATCATCGGGCCGGCGAGCATCCTGTCCCCTCCCAACGCGGTCAAGCGGATGCGCTCCATCACCGAGTACGTATACTCGATTCCATAACCCGTGCTGCCGGTCATCGGGTCCATCACGATTTGTTCCTGCTTGATGTCCATGTTGGTCAGCAGGATATTCATCTGTTTGCCGATGTTAACATCGATCGGGCTCTGCGCCACCACGCAGTGACCATAGGCAATTGCCGCGCCGGCAATGGTCCGGTAGTTGTCCTGTTCGACCCAGTTCAGCAGAAGGTTCTCGCCGGCGCAGGCCCGGGCAACCGCCTTGAGCACGTCATTGTTTCGCTCGAAGTGGCTGTGCCCGGTGATAATCAGGGGAACATCGACCGCCCCCAGCACTGACTTCACAAGATCCACGGTCTGTTCGGGCGTGCGGTTACCTTTCTCCGGATGCGTGCCTTCGAGCCGGATGCTTACCAGGTCCACGCCGTATTTCTCGACACAGACCCTGGCCATTTCGGCGGGGCTGTCGACGATATCGCCGTGTATCGCGCGCAGCACATCAGGGTATTTCGGGCTTACCGTGTCAAACACCTCCATCGCCACCAGCGGGCGATGCGGCATGTCTCCTTCCCACAGGTGAAACGGCATGCAGGTCGCCCCGCCAATGGTCAGCGTTTGCCCGCGCGTGCCGCCTTCCCGACGGGTCGCGCCCAGCGTCACCTTCCAGATGGGCACCTCGCAGGTTTCCTTTCTAACGGGAAAGCTTGCGATAGCACCAATTCGTTCCGCGGCCGCCGCGCCGCGGCCGGCGGCCCGAGGAGGAGCATCCCGCAAGTCAATCTTGGCGGAGTCCGGAGGGCCGGGTTGCCCGCGCGCCAGAGACTGAATCATATCGCGCAGCGCATCACGTGAGATACTGTCACCCAGCCGCCGTATCACTTCGTCGGCCACGCGCGCCACAAGGTCATCTTGGGAACCGCGCGCCGCGGCATCCGCCCGGGGCCTGCCGGCCGCGGGGGCCTCGCGCGGGGGTGCCGGCGTTTCGGCGGGCCCGTTCCCGGCGCGCGGGGCCGCGTGGCGCCCCGTCTCGAC
>WJMI01000351.1 GCA_014728015.1 Chitinivibrionales bacterium
CCGCATCTGTGCGGCGATCGGTACAGCCTCAGCCGTAGGACCGCATCGTTTCGCGGCATGACACTGTCGACCACGCGGGAGCATCTTCTACAGGCCACGGTCAGGGGTATTATGCGCCCCATGGCGGACATGCTTCACGAGTGCGAAAGCGCCGTCGCGCTCAAGCCCACGGTCTTCGTGACCGGAGGCGGCGCCACTGCCGCTGCCGCGGCGTACAAGCAGGATGTGCTGTTTGAGGGAAAGCGCTTTGAGGTCCGCAAGAACAGCTCGCTGATTGGTTTGGCTAAGCTGGCTTGTGAGTAGAAAGCGGAGAAATCTACCCCGCAGGTACATCAGTAAAATGCAGGTGATATTTTTCCTGGAGAGGGCGCCTGCTCTTTTTGACCCGGAAAACCAAACAGAAGGCCCGCTGACCGCATGACCGTTGTACTTCCCAGAGACTACCACGCCCGTGATGCGCTCAAGCGCCGGGAGATCCCGTGGAAGACCCACGAGGATGCACTGCGGGAGGATATCCGCGCGCTGAGGATAGGCATTCTGAATATCATGCCCCAGGCCCAGACCTATGAGTTCAACCTGCTTCAACCGCTCGGATATTCGGTAATACAAATAGAGCCGATCTGGATTCGCCTGACGACCCATGCGTATCAGAGCACCAGCCGGGATCATCTCGACAACCTGTATGTGTCATTCAAGGACAGTATCGAGCAGGCGCATCTCGACGGCCTCATTATCACAGGAGCGCCGGTTGAGGAGATTCCGTTTGAAGAAATCAGCTATTGGCAGGAGGTCCTTCGCATCCTGAAGTATGCCCGCAATAATGTCGCATCGACACTCGGGCTGTGCTGGGCGGGGATTGCTATTGCCAAATTCCTCGGTCTCGAAAGCGAGCGATACGAAAAAAAACTATTCGGAGTATATCCCACGCGCAATCTCGACCCGAATCACCCCGTAATGAGCGGGATGGATGATGTGTTCTGGTGTCCGCAGAGCCGCCACTCCGGAATCAGTGATGCGGAAATAGAGCGCGGTCGCGACAGCGGCATAATCAATCCTCTGGCGTTTGCAGAAGGCGCGGGATATACCATTTTCGAGACTACCGACCGCAGGTTTCTCGTGCATCTGGGACATCCGGAGTATCATTCGCGGCGTATCCGGGAGGAATATGAACGGGACATTTCCCGCGGCCGGGAAGATGTGGCGCCTCCGTTGAATTTTAATCTCGACTCGCCGGTCAACCGGTGGCGCAGCCATCGATACGAGTTCTATGCGGAATGGATCAAGTACGTGCACGAGACGACAAGCTACTGAGGGGGCAGCAGGTGAGCGATCCGATTACTATTACGCTCAACGGGAAGAAAGGGCATGTTGCCGCAAACACAAGTATTCTCTCGCTGCTTGAAAAGAGAGACATCAGGCCCGGCTCCGTGGTGGTGGAAGTAAACCTGAACATCATCCCGCGGGATGCATACGGCTTGCGGATGGTGGCCGAAGGCGATACGGTGGAAATCCTGCGTTTTGTCGGTGGCGGATGATTACTTTCAGCGGCTCATGTACTGTAGAACAGAACCGCCCGTGCATACGGCGTGAAGCTGCGTTTATGCGGCTCCCCCGGTTGAACATCCGGCGTGTCGGCATTTTCTTTTGTTTGGATGTCAGTCGCCGTTACAGGGGAGAATTGCCCGCAACATACACCATGTACTACACCTTGCATGCCCATGAACAAGCATGATTCCCTCATAATCGGCGGGCAGGAAATCCGGTCCCGGCTCATCACCGGGTCGGGAAAATACCGCGATGAAAGTGTCATCCCCGAGGTGCTGGCCGCGGCGGAATGCGATATCATTACGGTCGCGCTTCGGCGCGTGGATTTCGAGCGTGATGCCGAGAACATCCTGAAACACGTGCCTGCGGGA
Organism: Chitinivibrionales bacterium; assembly: GCA_014728015.1. Taxonomy (GTDB): domain Bacteria; phylum Fibrobacterota; class Chitinivibrionia; order Chitinivibrionales; family WJMI01; genus WJMI01. The sequence continues at coordinate 1,917 of WJMI01000351.1, forward strand.
AAGATTCTTTTGCCGAACACCTCGGGGGCGCGTACCGCAGATGAAGCTGTCCGTATTGCCCGGCTTGCCCGCGCCATGGGGTGTGGGAACTGGATCAAAATAGAGGTCATCAACGACCAGAAATACCTCCTTCCCGACAACGAACACACCTCCAGGGCCACGGACATTCTTGCCCGCGAAGGCTTTATCGTGCTGCCCTACATGAACCCTGATCTTCCATCGGCACGGCGTATGGTGGCGGCCGGCGCAGCCGCGGTCATGCCGCTGGGCGCGCCTATCGGGTCCAACCGCGGACTGCAGAGCCTTGATATGATAGAAATTCTTATCGAGGAGATCAAGGTCCCGGTAATAGTCGATGCGGGTATTGGGCGTCCCTCCCACGCGGCCCGGGCCATGGAAATTGGCGCTGCCGCGGTCCTGCTCAACACCGCGATTGCCACTGCCGACGATCCCGTGCGTATGGCTGAGGCGTTTAAATGGGCGGTCCGCGCAGGGCGTGCCGCGTACCTGGCCGGCATGCCCGGGGAATCACGTCACGCCCACCCTTCATCCCCCCTCACAGGGTTCCTCAGCGGCGAGTAGGCATTGCCGGGCTGATGCGGCACGCGCTCCGGCGGCGACATGCCCGCGTTTCGTATTTTTCCGAATATGCTGGAAGCGGTTCTGAAGAAATCGGTTTCACTCGTCATCAGCGCGTTTCTCTTGTACGTGCCGAAGGAGAAGGTGCTCCAAGAAATGGATGCGTTGCCGACGATGGAGCAGCGCGTTGTGGACATGGATCTCAACGGGTGGACATTTGAGCGGGCGCCGTCGGAACGGACTGGTATCACCCACTACTACTATCACCTTGCGTCCGGCGCCGTCAATCCCGTGCCGCTGGTGCTGTTGCACGGATTTAACACTGACGGCCGCGTTTTTCTGAATGTAAGCGAACTGGCCGATTCGTTCGAGCTCATTGCCTATAACCTCCCGGAGGAATCGCCGTACTACGCCGGTCACCTATCGGATTTCAGTGTTATACTCGATGATTTCTTTGAGACCATATTTCTCGACACGGTGATTATCGCCGGGAATTCGGTTGGCGGCGGTATCGCGCTCCACTACTGTGCATCCGATCCTGGAATTCATGTGAAAAAACTGATACTGCTTTCGACCACGGTATTCGGGTCCACCCAGGAGGACCGCCGCAGGTTTCGCGGCATGGCCGACAAGCTGCTCCCGTATCCGGACTATAAGCTCTTCTACCTGCTGCAGAAAGGGCAGAGCATGCTGACGCGGTTCGAGCGTTTGACAATCGGCAGCGACGAATCACCCAGCGCGCTCGTGGTGACCAAGCGCATTGCCTGGTATCGCCAGGTGCTGGAATCGCTGTACACGTATGACGGTCGCGCGGACGCGCGGCGAATAGCATGTCCGGTGCTGGCAATGCACGGTACTGCCGACAGGGTTATTTCCGCCGATGCCGCTGCGGCAATACCGGAACATATCACGCACGCGCGGCTCGTGCAGGTTGAGGGCGCCGGGCATTCGCTCGTGCATTCGCATGCCGCGGCGGTGAGTGCCGAGATTCTCGATTTCAAACACATGCGCATGGCGCAGAAGCAGCCCTGAGTCATTGCCGCATGCTTTCTGCGAATCGCGTTCGCTTCCGATCCCGAAACCATGAAGTCTGCCATCGAAACAATCGACCGCGCCCGGCAATTTCCTTTTGATGCGTTTCTCGAAAAGGTCGATGCATCATCGGCAGCGCGGGTGCTTTGCAAAGAGAAAATCACTATAGAGGATTTTCTCATACTCCTGTCCGCGCCCGCCGCTGGCTTACTCGAGGAAATGGCCGCCCGGGCCGCCATGCTCACCCGCCGCCATTTCGGCAATGTGATATTCATTTTTACCCCCATGTATATCTCCAACTATTGCAGCAACCGATGCGCCTACTGCTCATTTGCCGCGCAGCACGATATCGAGCGCAGGCAGCTCTCGTACGACGAAGTCCGGGAGGAGTCTGAACGTATTGCCGATACGGGCATTCGCCATATCCTTGTGCTCACCGGTGAGGCCCGCGGCAAAACGCCGTTCGACTATGTCCGCGGGAGTTGCGAGATCATTGCCGGCCGTTTCTCGTCGGTAGGCGTTGAGATGTATCCCATGTCCGGTAACGAGTACCGCTCGCTTGTTGCGGCAGGCGTGGATTCATTGACTGTCTACCAGGAAGTGTACGATCGTGAGCGGTATGCGAGGTACCACGCCGGTGGGCCGAAAAGCGACTATGACTTCCGGCTGGAAGCGGCTTCACGGGCATGCGAAAACGGCATGCGTTCCGTGACACTCGGTGCGCTTCTCGGACTTAATGATGTCCTTCGCGAGATGTACGCTCTGGCGTATCATGTCAGGCATATCCAGGAGACATGGCCCGATGTTGACTTGAGCGTGTCGTTTCCCAGGATTCGTCCGCTGGTTCGCGATTTCGCGGTGCCCGATCCGGTGTCGGAGCGGAAGCTGGCGCAGATTGTCACCGCGTTTCGCATCCTGTTTCCACGCGTTGGTATTACACTGTCGACGCGAGAGCGCCCGGGTTTTCGTGACGGAATCCTTCCGCTGGGGGTCACCAGGATGTCGGCGGGGGTATCGACCGCGGTCGGCGGCCACTCCCACGGGCCGTCAACCGCCCAATTTGAAATCGCCGACACCCGAAGTGTTGAGCAGATGAGAGAAGACCTGCGGGCAGGCGGTTTTCAGCCGGTCATGCACGACTGGCATCGAAGGCTGGTTGGCCCGTGTCCCTGACACGTTTCCGGCGCCTCAAGAGGGCGCGCTATTCCGCACCCTTCGGTTCGCCCTTCCTGCCGGATGCATTGCTCTTGGTTTTATTCTCGGAGAATTCCACGGTTTCCCGGATGACAACCTCCGAAAGCTCGTCGTCCTCGCCGGCGTAGGCCTGCTTCTCTTTGGTGGGAAGGCGCTTGATTTCTTCGCCTACTTCTTCCATGAACGCGTTGCGGGTCTTCTCATCGAGCTTGGTGAGCAGCTCCTGAATCTCCAGCACGCCGGCAATGTTGACCCGCTTCACCGTGGTAAGGTATTGAATGTAGGCAAGAACATCAATGTCCTTGAGCGAATACAGACGGCGGTTGCCTTCGGTGCGGGACGGTTTTATCAGGCCCTTATCTTCGTAGGACCGGAGCACGCGCGGCTTGATGCTGAGGATTTCGGCGACCGCCCCGATGGTGAACAGGGGCTTGTTCTCGTCAATAGTACGCGGCATGTCTTGAAAATAGTACATCCTGGCTGGTAGCGCACGCCCTGCCGTCATATGCGGCAGGGCGGCGGGAAAAATGCACGCTCCAGCGATGAATCGGCCTTGTCAGGCCTGTCCTGCTCCAGCAGCCGGCTGAGAGACAGTGAATCCTTTGCTCTCGCCGGAATCGACATAGTCGAGCACGAGTCCGTCGAGGGTCTGTGACAGCTCGTTGTTCACCAGAAGAAGCTTTGTGCCGTCCTCCGCGCTGACCACCTGGTCGCCGGAATTCTCTTCGGCGAGCACGAATTTCAGGTTCCCTTGGCCCTCGTTTGCCCGCGCAATTCTAATCGCGGTGTTGGAATCGTGCTGGCGCTGGTCAAGAATCTGACCAAGCGCTTCCTTTGCCTGGCTTGTTACTGTGAGCATGCAAAGCCTCCCTTGGCTGGATGCGTGTTCAGGTTTCGAGCACTTCCGCGAACCGCTCCTGCGGAACCGACTGCTTGAGCCGATGGAGCGCCCGGTGTTTTATCTGACGGACCCGCTCGCGGGTCAGACGCATTCGCTGGCCAATTTCGTCGAGTGTCAACGGGCAGCCGTCCTCGATGCCGAAATAATATCGTACCACTCGACGTTCCCGATCGCTCAACGGCTGAAGAATTTCCGTTATCGTGCTTTGCAGCGAGAGATGCTCCAGGTGATCTTCCGGGGAAGGATGGCGGCTGTCGCACAGGACATCCATGAGACTGGAATTCTTCCTGCTTTGGAGCGTTGCATCCAGCGATACCGCGCGATTGCCCACCCGCGTGACATCCCTGATACGCCTCCGCTCCGCCTGAAGCTCCTCCGCAACCTCGTCCTCATCGGGCGTACGGGCATATTGCTGCGCAAGACGGCTTTCCGCCTGGCCAATCTTGTAGATCATTGCCACCTGGTTGAGCGGCATCTTCGTGATGCGGGAATGATGCGCCAGGGACTGCAGTATCGCCTGGCGAATCCACCACACCGCATATGAAATGAACTTGAACGCCTTGCGCTCATCGAAACGCTTGGCTGCCCTGATCAGCCCGAGATTACCCTCGTTTATCAGGTCCGAAAGCGGCACGCCCTGGTTCTCATAGTTGTGTGCCACGCTGACCACGAAACGGAGATTGGCCTTGACCAGCTTCTGGAGCGCGGCCTGGTCGCCCTTGCGAATTCGCTTCGCCAGGCTGCTCTCCTCATCACGGGACAAAGGTTTGCTCTTGGCTATTTCCTTCAGATAGATGGCAAGGCTGTTCTCATTCGTGAAAACGCCTGCCTTTCGAGGGCTATACATTCTGGTCCCGTCCACCGGCACTCTTATACCGGAAATACATGGCCTGAATGGCAATAATCGATATAACTAATTGATTTGTAATGGATATGGTTACTTCTAGATGTAGCTTTCTTACCGTTATTGCAGTATTTTTTATTGCCAATCTACCCACATATAACATAAATCAGCGGTAAACAACTATGCAAGACAAAAGATAAATTTGTTTCCATTTGCACGGAATATTATATTGCATACGCATGTGACATTGCATGTCGGCCAGGGGCAAGGTCATGCGGTCACACGAAGTTCGATGTGCCCTGTGTCCCCCGCAAGGGACCATGCCCCTGACAGAAGTAGCGGCTGCATACCTCCGGCATCACCCACTGGCCGGGATCGTGTTTCCGCAAGCGACCAGGCCCGCCCGATCAACCTGAAAGTGAGAACATGACGCACGAGCTGAAAACGCCCGCACCGGTTATTGAGCAACCTGCGCCTCATTGGTTGGATAGAGCATCCATGCATGCTTCTGTCTGCTCCATACAGATTTCAGATTCGCAATCCACCAGAGCCGTGTTTCCGGTCGGGTTGTCCGAACCAGAGGTATTCGTACGCGTTCTTGAAGCCTATGGACACGGCTCCGCGCGAAGCATGTCACAGGCGCGCAACGCACTGTCCGCAATCACGGATGTGGCTCATCCGGTCGCCGGATGTGCCGTGTACCCGCTCCAACACCACGGCCGTCACATATGTATAGGAACGCGCACTATTGATAACACAAGAATCGCCGGCGCGCTGCGCGGGTGTCACCGTGCCGTGGCCTTTTGTGTTACTCTTGGTCCCGCGATCGATGCGCTTATCGCCCAATACCAGAAGAACGCGCTTCATGAGGCGGTTGTTGTAGACCATGTGGCATCTATCACCGCCGATGTCGCCGCCGACAATGTCCGGGCGGCTCTCCAGGACCGGTTGCCATCGGGGCGTGCGCTGACAAAACGATACAGTCCGGGCCACTGCGACTGGCCCTTGCATGATCAGGCCGTCCTGTTCTCGCTTCTGGGGAACGCGGCCGCGCACGTGGATCTCTCCGACCGGTTCATCATGACGCCCCGCAAGTCTATCACCGCTGTCGCCGGGATTGGTCCTGAAGAAACCGTGGGGCGCTACGGAAACGCATGTGACCGATGCGCGCATCGCGGATGCGCATTTCGCACGGCCAACCGCACATGAACAAAGGACGAAACGTGAAACGAAGTCGAAGCTACGGGCATGCCCAGTACCAGCCGCTGAGCCGCGAGAATGTCGGGCGTATCCACGAAGTTACTCTTCAGACGTTCGAAGAGGTCGGGTTTGAGGTCCACAACGATGAAGCGTGGGACCTTTTTCGCAAAACCACCGCTCACGTGGATTCAACGCGCCGCATAGTCCGGCTGCGGGAGTCAACGGTCAACGAGCTGTTGTCCACCGTGCCTTCTGAAGTTGTTCTCTACGGCAGAAGCGAAAAACATGACATATCACTGGGCACCGACCAGGTGTACTTCGGCACCGGCGGCACCGCGCTCAATATTCTCGAGTATGATACGCAGACCAGCCGTCGGGCCAACCTGCAAGACCTGGTCAATGTGGTGAGAATCACCGACCGTCTCGACAATATCCATCTCATGCTTTTGCCCACGTATCCCAACGAGCTTCCTATCGATCGGGTCGATGTCAACCGGTTTTACGCCGGCCTTCAGTACACGTCAAAGCACATCATGGGCGGGGTATACACCTCCAAGGGAATCAACGATGTGATTGCCATGGCGGAGC
>WJMI01000352.1 GCA_014728015.1 Chitinivibrionales bacterium
AGGTGAATCGATGCCTCTTTCTCCATGATGCCGCCCTGCTGGTTTTTCGGGTTGGGCTTGGTATGACGTTTCACCATGTTGCGGCCCTCGACAATCGCCCGTTTCTTCTTGGGAAGCACCCTGACAATCCGTCCGGTCTGGCCTTTGCTCTCGCCGGCGATTATCTGCACCATATCGTTTTTCTTCAAGCGCATTGCCATTCTATATCTCCACCCCGCTAAAGGACCTCGGGCGCAAGCGACACGATGCGCATGAACTTCTTCTCACGCAGCTCGCGGGCCACCGGGCCGAAGATGCGCGTGCCGCGCGGCTCGTTCGCCTCGTTGATAATGACCGCCGCGTTGTCGCTGAACCTGATAAGCGTCCCGTCTTTCCGTCCGAACTCTTTCTTGGTCCGCACCACCACGGCCTTGGCCACGGTGCCTTTCTTCACGGGAGAATTCGGGATCGCATCCTTTATCGCCACCACGATAACGTCCCCGACACGCGCGTAGCGACGCCGCGTTCCGCCCAGCACCCGTATGCACTGGACCTTCTTGGCCCCCGAGTTGTCCGCCACATTCAACGTTGTTTCGACCTGAACCATGCTGTCCTCTGCACCGGGTTGTACCCGTGTTACTTTGCCCGCTCCACGACTTCGACCACCCGCCACCGCTTGGTCTTGGACAAGGGACGGGTTTCGGCAATCCGGACCGTGTCGCCCGTATGGCAGTCATTCTTTTCGTCGTGCGCGTAGTACTTCTTGCTCTGCCGCACGATTTTTTTGTACATGGGGTGGACCAACTGACGGCGCACGCTGACAACCACCGTCTTGTCGGCCTTGTCACTCATGACGACCCCAATCCTCGATTTCCTGTTGTTTCTGTCGGCCATGCGTTTCTCCACTTATGCGCCCGCGGCTGCGGCGTTCTTCTTTTCCCTCAATACCGTCTTTCCCTGCGCAATTTCCCGCTTCACGATCCGCATGCGCAGCGGATTGCTCAACTGACCCATTTTCTGCTGAAAACGCAGGTTGAAGAGCTCCTCTTCCAGCCCCGCGATCCGCTCTTTCAGTTCGGACGGGGCCAGGTCCCTGAGTTGACTGGCTTTCATCATCCCGGCTACTTCTCCTGCTGAATAAACTTCGTCGTCACCGGCAGCTTCTGGGAAGCGAGCCGTATCGCCTCAAATGCCGTCTCCCGCTCGACCCCCGCCATCTCGAACATCACGGTTCCGGGCCGCACGACCGCCACCCAGCCCTCCGGCGCGCCTTTTCCTTTGCCCATGCGCGACTCCGCGGGATGCTTGGTGATGGGCTTGTCGGGAAATATCCGAATCCAGATCTTGCCGCCGCGCTTCACAAATCGCGTCATGGCCACGCGCGCCGCTTCGATTTGCCTGTTGTCAACCCACGCCGGCTTCGTCGCCTGCATGCCGAATTCACCAAACGCCAGCGTATTGCACCGGGAGGCCTTCCCCCGCCGCTTGCCGCGCTGCGTCTTGCGCCATTTGACTCTCTTTGGCGAAAGCATTCGTCAATCCTCTCTACCGTGCCTGCGCGTTTTCCCGCGCCTTCTCCCCGCGGGGTCCGCGGTTGATGACCTCACCCTTGCAAATCCATACCTTGATGCCCACCGTCCCGTACGTGGTGGTCGCCACGCATGTCGCATAGTCAATGTCGGCTCTGAGCGTATGCAGGGGGATTCTCCCTTCCTTGAATGTCTCGCTCCGGGAGATCTCCGCGCCGTTCAGCCGGCCGCCGACCGTTATCTTGATGCCTTCCGCGCCCATGCGCATGGCGGTGGATATCGCCTTCTTCACCGCCTTCTTATAGGAAACGCGCTTTTCCACCTGACGGGCGATATTGTCACCAACCAACTGCGCATCCATCTCGGGTTTTCTGACTTCTTTGATGTTAATCTGTATTTCTTTCTGCGTGAGATGCTGGAGCTCCGCCTTCAGCCGCTCGACTTCCTCGCCTTTCTTGCCGATCACAATACCCGGCCGCGAGGTGTATATCGAAACCGTGACCCGTTTGGCGGTCCTGTCTATGGCCGCGGTTGAAATCCCGCCATGCTCCAGCCGCTTGCGGAGATAATTCCTGATAAGATGGTCCTCGTACAGGTAGTCGGTGAACCGTTCCTTCGAGAACCAGTTGGAAATCCAGGATTTGGTAATACCGAGCCGCAGCCCGATTGGATTCGCTTTCTGACCCAAACTTCTCCTCCTCCGGGCCGCCTAGTTCGCGACCGTGACCGTGATATGGCACATGCGCTTGGTAATCCGCCCGACACGCCCCTGTGCCCGCGCCCTGAAACGGCCCAGCCGCGGGCCGTCATCAACGCGGATTTCCTTGACTTTCAGTTCCTCGGGATCGACAGCCGTATCGCTCTGCCTGCTCTGCACGTTGGCGACGGCCGACTTGATCAGCTTCAGGATATCGGTCGAAACGCCCTTGGTGATCCCGAACTGAAGCACACTGAGCGCATCGCCGACCATCTTCCCGCGCACCTCGTCGGCAACCAGCCGGGCCTTCCGGGGCGATACTCTCAAAAAACGTATTGTGGCACTCGCTTCCACGTCGACTCGTCTCCCTTACGCTTTGGCCGCTGTTTTGTCCGTGGCGGCCTTGGATCCGCTGTGACCTCTGAACACCCGGGTCGGGGCGAACTCGCCGAGCTTGTGCCCCACCATGTTCTCGCTGACATACACGGGAATGAATTTGTTGCCGTTGTGCACCGCAAAGGTCAGCCCGACGAATTCGGGCAGGATAACCGAACGGCGCGACCATGTCTTGATGACCTTCTTCTGCCCGGTCTTGTTCGCCATCTCGACCTTCTTCGCGAGATGGTTGTCGACAAACGGACCTTTGTGTATTGAACGTGCCATGATGAATTCCCCGCTGCCCTAGCCGGATTTCTGCTTTTTCTTCTTCTTCCGCACCCGCTGGCGGATGATGTGTTTGCTCGATGCTTTGCGCTTCTTACGCGTTTTCTGTCCCTTGGCCTTCTGCCCCCACGGCGACACCGGCTGGCGCCCGCCGGCGGACTTGCCTTCACCGCCTCCCATCGGATGATCGACCGGATTCATGGCAACCCCGCGCACGTGCGGCCGCCGTCCGAGCCACCGCTTCCTGCCCGCCGACCCGAGGTCGACGTTCATATGCTCGGGATTGCTCACCTGGCCGATAGTCGCGCGACAGGTCTCCCGCACCGCGCGGACTTCACTGGAGGGGAGCTTGAGCTGGACCATCCGGTTCTCTTTCGCGAGAATCTCCGCATAGGCCCCCGCGCTCCGGACAATCCGCCCGCCCTTGCCTTCGACCAGCTCCACATTATGCACCATAGTGCCGGCGGGAATGTGCTGGAGCTGCATGCAGTTACCGTCTGCCGCCTCGCACCGCTCCCCGGATACGATCCGGTCGCCGACAGCCGTGCGCGTGGTGGCAAGCACATACCGTTTCTCCCCGTCGACATACTTGACGAGGGCGATATGGCAGGTGCGGTTCGGGTCGTATTCGATGGTTTCCACGACGCCGGGAATCCCGTCCTTGTTCCGCTTGAAATCGATGATCCGGTAATGGCGCTTGTGGCCGCCCCCGCGATACCGCACGGTTGTCCGGCCGCTGCTGTTGCGGCCACCGGACTGCTTCTTCGACCGCAGAAGCGGCTTGTGGGCCGTATCGGTTGATATCCGACCGAAGTCTTCCGCTTTCTTGTAGCGAAGAACGGGCGTTACCGGTCGATAGGACTTAGTGGGCATATCTGCTCCGCTCGCTGCTAAACCTCGCCGAACTTGTCAATGCTTTGACCGTCGGCGATCTTGACAATGGCCTTCTTCCAGTTGGGACGGTATCCGACAAAACGGCCCGTCCGCTTCTTCTTCCCCTTGACTACCATGGTATTGACCGAGAGTACCTTCACATTGAAAAGCTTCTCGATCGCTTCGCGTATCTCGGTCTTGGTTGAACGCGGCGCGACTTCGAACACGTACTTGTTCTGGTCGCTCCGCAAGGCGGTGTTCTTTTCCGTGACCGACGGGTACCTGATTACCGCATGGTGCTTACTCACAGCGACACCACCTCTTTCGATTTCTCAACAAGTTCCTTGCCCGCGAACACGATGTTCTCGTTGTTCAGCACATCGTAAGTGTGCAGTTCCGCCAGCGGCCTCACCTGCACGTTCTTGATATTGCGCCCCGAGAGGTATATCTCGCGCGCGCCGCCATCCACCACCAGAAGGGTCCGTGCATCGGCCGCCGCCATCGCTTTGAGCAGGGTCGCGACCGTCTTGGTGGCGGGCTTGTCCATTGCCAGTTTCTCGATAACCAGTATCTTCTCGTCACGCGCACGGCTCGAGAGGGCCGATCGCAGCGCCTGCCGCCGCACCTTTTTCGGTATGCGCATGGTATGCGCGACCGGCCGCGGACCAAAAGCCTTGCCGCCCCTGACCCACAACGGTGAGGCGTTCGATCCCGCCCGAGCGTTGCCGGTCCCCTTCTGGCGGAACGGCTTCGCGCCGCCGCCGCTCACTTCGGATCGTCCCTTGGCCTTGGTCGTACCCTGACGCTGGTTGGCGAGATAGCCCCTGATTGCGGTGTGCATAAGGTGCTCGTTGATTTCCGCGCCAAACACCTCGTCGGGGAGATCCACTTCGCCCTTGGCCTTTCCCGCCTGCGTATACAGTTTTGCTTTCATGCCGGTGAACCCCGCGCTCCCTAGCTTTTCTTTCCGTTGCTCTTGCGGACAAACACGATGCCCCGTGATCGGCCGGGCACGGCTCCCTTTACATATATCAGGCCGGCCTCCTTGTCGAAGCCGATTACCTCAAGGCCCTTGACCGTCACCTGCGAAGCCCCCTGATGCCCGGCCATTTTGAGACCCGGCACGACACGGGCCGGATACGTGCCGGCGCCGAGAGATCCGCGTTCCCGGTAGTTCGTGTTGCCGTGGGTCGCCCGGCCCAGGTGGAAATTGTATCTCTTGACCGTCCCGGTGAATCCCTTGCCTTTGGAGATGCCGGTCACGTCGACATACTTGACGTTCTCAAACACATCCACGCCCACGGTCTGCCCCGGCTTCATGTCCTCGTCGGCGGATTCGCGCGCAAACTCCTTGATCACCCGAGTCGGCTGCGATCCCTGTC
>WJMI01000353.1 GCA_014728015.1 Chitinivibrionales bacterium
ACCACGAGGGCCTCGCGCATCGGTCGCTTGTCCTGATGAACGATCCCGGCCTTCGCCGGCGCCTGGGGCGGGTGGGGCGGACAAACGTGCTGACGCATTTCACCAAGGAGATCATGGCGGAGGCCACGCTGAATGTCTACCGCGGGCTTGTCGCCGGGTAAGGGCGGCTGCCGGTCGGGCGGATGCATGGATCATGTTTTTCGCATAGCGCTTATCATGACCGTTCTGGCGGGTATTGTGTCCGAAGTGGTCACGATTGCCGCGCCGGGGCGGATTCTCGGCATCACGGATGCGGACCCGGGCGAACTGATGCAGAGCCGGTTCTACCGGGTCGTGTTTGTCCTTTCCGGCCTGTACCTTCTGGCGATAGTCCTGATGCTCGTGTCGGGATCCGAAACCTTCAGGCGGTACGCCTTCCTGCTGATCGGCCTGTCGCTTCTGGCGTGGATATTTCGCCGTCTGCTGCTTCGGATCCGCGCGCTGCAGGTGGCTGAATCGACCGCGTGTCTCGTACTCCTGTTCGATACGCTTCGCACGCTGACCGCAACCTACCTTTCGTAAACCGTAGAAAACGGGCCCCGGCATCAGAAATCCCTTGCGTATGGGGAATGCATGTCGTATTCTTTACCCTCAGGGAAACACTTTATTTGGCCGAGGCGTATGTCATACTCCTTTGGGAGGCATTATTCATGGGGGAACGGGCGCCGTTCTTCTCGGCGATTGAGCCGATACAAGACCTGCTGGCCCAACGGGCCGGCGCTCTCGGGCGCGAGGGTATCGGGCTTTCGCTGAAGCAGGAGATTCCCTACGGGACGCAAATCAACCTGGAGGGGAGCGGGGGCACCGGCCTGATCAATGTGTATTTCTCAAAGAAAAAAGGTCTCTCTTTTGTCGACTGCTCGAGGAATGCGGTTTCCGCGCGGGCACTCGCCGTCTTGAGAGGAATCGATGGCCCCCCCGCCGCCGCGGAAAGCGGCACCCCGGAAAACGAGCTTCGCGCGTGGATCGGCACCGATGAGTCGGGCAAGGGGGATTTTTTCGGGCCGCTGGTGGTCGCCGGGTTTTACACGACAAGGCGAACGGCAACCGAGCTGATGGAGCTTGGCGTATGCGACAGCAAGACATTGTCCAGGGGGCAGATCCGATCGCTCGCGGGCGAGCTTCGGAAACGATACCCGCACAGCATTGCCCTGGTGGCGCCGTCGGTACGGAAATACAATGAGCTCTACGGGAAATTCCGCAACCTCAACCGCCTGCTCGCGTGGGCGCACGCGCGCGCCATACAGAACCTCATTGAGGGCGCCGGGGGCGCGGAGGGCCATGCGGTTGACGGGGTGGTTGCCGACCAGTTTGGAGATCCGGCGTATATCACGAAAGCGCTGAAATCGATGGCTGCACTCAATCTCATTCAACGCCCGCGTGCCGAGAGCAATCCCGCGGTTGCCGCGGCATCGATACTCGCGCGCGATCTGTTCGAACGCAAGATTGCCGACATTCACCGGCGTTTCGGCGTGAGCATACCGCTGGGCGCAGGGGAGAAGGTTACGGCCGCGGCGCGCGCGTTTCTCCGCGCGCACGGACGGGATGCGCTTGTGGATGCGGCCAAGATTCATTTCAAGACCTACAGAGAGCTCGGTCATGGTTGATCTCCGCGCCGCCCAACAGCTCCGGCGAGACCGCGAATACGACGAGGCCCTGGTCATGTATCGCGAGGCGTGGGACGAGAAACCAGATGCGGGCATCGCGGCATCGATTATCAACTGCTTGCGCGGCCTGGGACGCCTCGCCGAGGCCGAAGAGTTCTATCAGCAGGCAATCGAGGCCTGCACCGTCACGCCGTGGCTGAAGACCGAGCACGTGTGGACCCTCTACGCGAAGTATATCAAACCCATAGAGGTCCCAACCAAAGACCTGTTTCTTCAGAAAGCAGAGGAGGTGATGGCCCTCACCCAGGATCTGCTTCCGCGGAAGCTCACCGCGTTCAAGGTCACCGATGTTCTCGCCCGGGAGCCGTCACCCGACTGGGAAGCGGTGCGCTCATGGCTCGAGCGGATTCAGGATGTCGAGGTGGAGCGGACCACGATCGATCCCGGCAAGAAGCTTTCCGACAAGCGAAAATGGTATTTCAAGTATACCAAGGCGCTTGCGAAGCTTGGCGAATACGAACTGAGCAGGGAGTATTGCCGGAAGGCACGGAACATATTCAAAACTGCTCACTTCTTCAGTCACCGGGCGGCCAAGTGCGCCAGGGCACGCGGCGATCTCGCAACGGCCCGGGAGGAATACGAAGCGCTTATCGGGGTGCATGACGAATGGTATGTTCACGCCGACTTGGCGGAGCTGCTTTTCACACTGGGCCAATATGCCCCGGCCGAACAGCACGCGGTGACCGCCATTTTGGCATGCCGCAATATGCAGCTCAAGGTGCGCGCGTTTTTTCTGTGGGCGCAGATACTGGCCCACACCGATCCACCACTGGCATGGCTGCCCCTTCATTTCCATATTCTGTTTCGGCAGGAGCGGGGATGGCCGATCGGCGATGAGGTTCTGGCGCTCGCGAAAGAACACCCAGTACCTTCGGGAGAACAGGCATCCGGCGCCGCTGAGCTCGAAGAGCGCGTGGAGGCCCTGGCCCGGCAGCGCAACGCGGCGGAGGACCCGAAAAAACGCGGCTTCATCAAGAACCTTCAGGAGAAATTCGGTTTCATTCATGCCGAGGACGGCACTGATATCTTTTTCAGCCGGGGAAGTTGCCGGGGCGCCAACCTGCATCCGGGAGGCGCAGTGACCTTCCGTGTCAAGCGCGCCTATGATCGCCGCAAGAAACGTGAGTCGCTTGAGGCATACGATGTCGAGATCGCCTAGTTCTATATGCGCAGGCCCTGACAACAAAGGTATTTTGTGCACGGGCAGGATTCCTTTGCGCGGATACCGCCAACAGGCTGTTCCATCCACCCTTCTTGCCGGGAGATTCGATATGATGCGTTCCACCAGGGCAGTTGTCCTTGTTTTCGCGGCGGCACTCGGGACGGCGGACGGGAGCCCCGCCGGCGTGAAACAACTGTCCGCGAGCCTGAGGTCATGGAGCCGGTGATCGAGGAACCTGCACCAGAGCCCCCGGCCAAACCCGAACCGGTCCCCGTGGGCCCGTGAACCGCATCGCGGATGTATCTTTCGATCACCGAACGTCCGAAAGGTAAACCGTCACGTGGTGAAAACAGGCATAGGTCAGGATTCGCATCGGTTTGAGCCCGGGGCAAGTCCGAAGCCGCTGAGGCTGGGCGGCATTACGGTCCCCGGCTGCCCGGGGCTGGCGGGCAACAGCGATGCCGATGTCGTGCTGCACGCGCTGACCAATGCGGTATCGGGGATAAGCGGGGTGAATATTCTCGGGGCGGTTGCGGACGATCTATGCAAAAACCAGGGCGTCACCGACAGCGCCGAATACCTGCGCCGCGCGCTTGACACGCTGAACGACATCCGCATTACTCATGTCTCCCTCTCCATCGAATGCGCGCGCCCCAAGCTGAGCGGCCATATCGACGATATGAAAGCATGTATTGCCCGGATTCTGGGTATCGGGGCCTCTCATATTGGAATCACGGCCACCTCGGGCGAAGGCCTGACTTCGTTTGGCAGGGGCGAGGGCATTCAGGCCGTTGCAATCGTTACCGCCCAATGACTTTTCCCGGGCCGGGGTTTCCCACGCAGGTCAGGCTCCCGGGGCGCTGCGGAGAGGGGCCCGTTCCCCCATGAAGGGCGCGGGGGCCGTGAGGGTACGGCGTTTGGCCCTCTTGTTTCCCCGCGACACGAACGCTGTCAAACCGGCCGGTCCACGGACAACCTGCGAGTCAATCCGCGGACGCAGGGACATCGGGGTAGAACAGCGCCACGGCTTCCCGGTAGGGGAATTCGCGGCGGTAGGAGGCCAGGGCGCGGCCGATCCGGTGCAGGGGCGGCCCGTTTTCGTTGTGAGGATCGAACAGCCCATACGCCTGTATTTCGACCGAGAACTTCTTGTCGGCGGCGCGGTTGTCAATTTCCAGAACCAGCGGCATGACCAGCGTGTCGTTGCGCACGTGCTCGAACGAGAGCCGCGGCCGCACAATCACCGTGGGAGCGAGCATGCTGTCAACCACCGTGTACATGCCGTATTTCTCGCACCGGTTGAACTCGGCGCGAATGCCCTGATGCAGTTCGTCGAGGGCCGTCAGCAGCGCGTTAATCCTGGCGCTGTCCCGCGGCCACCCCTCGATACCGGCGAGCGTCTCCAGGCCGGCAAGCGGGGCGATGAGCACCTTCTCGTGCGCAATGGAAATCTTCTTGGGGCCTTCGCGGGCTGTCTTGGCGCATCCGGCCAGCAGCAGGAGCGAGGCAATGCCGGCATGCAGAACGATCGTCGTTTTCATGGAAGTACCAGGATGTTTTGGTGTTTCCGCTTGCGGGTATTCTTGACAATATCCTTATAACTGACCACGGCGATATAATTCCCGGGCACGACCGGATCGCCGGTTCTGGTGCACAGCCGCCAGTCGAACCCGTGCTGGGTGGCCTTGATCGCCGCGTTGCTTCTTTCCGTATAGGCATCCGCATGCGCCACCAGCTTCCCGTCGATAGAGTACAACCATACTTCGAGAACGTTCTTGCCCCGTATTTGCAGCACGCCGTGCGAATGATGCATGACCGGGTTTGGATAGACCGCGAACGTATTGGGCAGATGCAGGTTTTCCATGTAGTAATCGGTGAAAAACACCGTCGCATCACGCTCGAGCACGGAATCGCCGTTTGACACGACCACGATGGCCTCTTGGTACGCGCCCCAGCCGGGAACGTGGAGCCGGGCATTCGTGGGCGTTTCCATGCTCATGGGATATACTTCGTATGCGCCGGCCGTGTCCTTGAGAATCGTGCTGACCGCCCACCGGCCGCCGGCATCCTCCTGCGACCCGGCAAGCAGTATATGCAGCGTATCTTCATACTTATCGGCCCGGCGATGCACGAAACGCTGCATGGCATTCGGCCTGAGCGTCTTGGTGACCGCCATGTCCGTATCCATGGTGTCCGGCGCATAGTTCCACATCGGGAGCGAGTCTGCATCGGGCAGAAAACGCGCCGTATCCCCGCGGGAGCCGGTAAAAAACGATGCGGTATGGAACCCGTTGAGCAGCACGGGCCACTCGGTATCGATGGATGCCGAGACGGCATCGATATTCTTCCAGAACTCGACCCGTGTATCTTCGTTGCGGACAAAGGTCTCTCTCACAAAGAGTATCGACGGGGTGTCGACCGCGGACCGGTAGAGATGCATCGCAACCACGCCGTTCGAATACGGATCGATCGACCCCCAGGTGTCACTCAGAAGACTAAGCGTTGGGTTGTCGAAATAACCGTTATACCCGCCGGCATACTGGAGATAGTCGTTTACATGATCGAACGCCAGCTCCTCCATGAGCACAGCGGTGGCTTCGAGCCAGGCAAGCGTGAAGAAATCGATGTAGGAAGGCTCTTCCTTGTGACCCATGGCATACTGAATAGCGTGGAAGAACTCGTGGGCGCAGGTGATATGCGCCGCGTCAAGCTGCCGCTCCGCATAGTCGCCCCACTCGGGCGCGCTCCAGTCGTTTCGTATTTCCATATAGCTGCGGATACCGCCGTCCGGGCCAAAACCGGAAGGATACGTGAGGCCGTACAGCTCGCCGTAGATATCTCTGACGTCCTTGACAACCACCTTGTACCGCGATGATCCATGGTTGCCGTCAACAAACGGAATCGGCTCCGAAAACCCGAACCGGTCAATCTCCATGCTCCAGGCGCTGTCCATGGCC
>WJMI01000354.1 GCA_014728015.1 Chitinivibrionales bacterium
AAGGGACTTCTTCCGACGGAGCAATGAAGATGCCCTCGTCCACAAGGATGTCGCGTTGGATGCCCTCCGGCAGATGAGTCCGGACCTGTGCGGGAGCGGACGCGTTGTTCTCCTGCAGGGACTGGCGCTCGCCGAGTCTCTGTATGCCGAGCCGGCGTGCAGGCAGATGGGCGATATCGACCTGTATCTTCCCGACGGGAATGCAGAGGAGGTGCGGAGCTGCCTGCGGGTACACGGATTCGAGAAATTCCAGAACTATCGCAATGTCTGGTATCGCAAGGGCCTCTGCATCGATCTGCACGAAAGCCTGTGGGGCGAAGATCGCATTCCGCGGCGGCGATGGCTCGCGCCTGAGGAGGACTTACTGCTGATGGAAAGCAGGCAGGCGCAAGGCTACTATGTGCTTGGCAGCGAACTGATGACCCTGGAGTGTCTTTTCCACGGACTGAAACACGGGTTCGGCCGGGCAATATGGATCCTGGATGCATTGATGCTCTGGCGCCGGGGATTTCTCAACGAGCTTCTGATACGCGACACCGGCTCTCGGATTGCCGTCGCAACCGCCCGCTACCTGAGCGAGCAAGGACTGATAGACCGGGGAGAGCTTTCGCGGCAGGCTCTCCGGGGCGGTGCGGGGTGGTGGCGAATAGAGCGAACAGCTCTGGCGCACGGCCGGCGGGAGGGGGCCGGCGAAATCGCGCTCGCGTTTCTCTGTCCGTCCGTGTGGAAAAGCATCGCATATTTGTGGTGCTCCGCGTTTCCACCCCGGCGAGTGCTGCGCGAGATGTACGGCGGCGACCACGACGTTGTCCTGCCGGTGATCCGCGTCTGGGTATTGATCAAACTGCTCCTCAAGGCCCTGCGATGACACAGCAGCCGCTGACACTGAGCATCGGCGGTTTGCCGCTGTCGTTTTGCATCCGAAACCGCGCAATGCGCTCGAGCATTTCAAAGCGCTACAAGGGGTACCTGAAACAGAAGGTCCGCCCGCTGGCTGCCATTGACTGCGCGTTCACGAGCACCCCGGAAGGCGGCGATGATCGAGTGAATGTGTGGCAGGGGCGGGACGGAACATGGCATGCACGGCGCCCGGATTTCGAGTGCGCCTGGCGCGGCTGCACGGGGCGCGCGCGCATCTACCGATCGGTGTTTGCGTTCGACGGAATGCTGCGCGTGATGCTGGCGACGCGTGCGCTTGAAAACCGGAAGGCGCTCATGCACGCGGCAGCGGCAGCGAGCGGCAGCAAGGGTTTTGCGTTCCCGGGACGTTCGGGAAGCGGCAAAACAACGGTGACCGGACTCGTGCGGGGCCTTCGAGTCCTTAACGATGAGATAGTATGCCTGGAGGCGGACGGCCGGCGGCCGCGCGTGTGGGCCACCCCGTTCTGGGGTGAAATGGGCACCGGTCCGGCCGCGCCAAAGCCGTATGATCTGGCCAGGATACTGTTTCTCAAAAAAGGTGCAGGCGCTCCCGCCTGCACGCGGATTGACAAGCAGGAAGCCCTGGTGAGGGTCATGCAGTGCATGTGTTCCTTCGGTAAAGAGACGGCTTTGGCGGCGCGGGCGCTGGAGGTTGCCCGGAGCCTGGTTGAGCGCGTGCCCGCATTCGAGCTGCACTTTGGGAAAGATACCGACGTGGCCACTACGGTTGCCGCGCGCTGAATACGCATGGATTCCCATCAAAAAGTAATGCTTCTGGCAAGCCTGGCTGAGCACGGCACGTGCCGGGCAACGGTCCAGGGGACGAGCATGTGGCCCTTTGTGAAAAACGGGGATCGCGTAGTGATTCACGAACCCCCCCTGCGGCCGCGGCGCGGGATGGTAGTCGCGTTCTTTGTCGGCGAGCAGCTCGTGATTCATCGTATTGCCGGGTGCAGAAAAGATGGCGAGGCGGGTTGGCGGGTATCGACGAAGGGGGATGCCATGCCCGGCTCCCGCCTGCGCGTTTTGTGGAAGGAGATCGCGGGAACGGTGGAGCGGATCGAGCGAGGGAACAGGGAATATATTGCCTGGCTGCAGCCGCCGTGGAGCCTTGTCGCCGCTCAGCTCGGCATCGCGCTTCGTTTCCTCACGGCATTGCGGCGGGTGTGGCAACACAGCGGCTTTTCGGGACATGACGATGCGCAGCGGTGAATGCTTTCGCAGGATAAAGGCGCCCGCAGGGGCCGAGAGTGGTTGACATCTGATCCGGGGCGATTATAAAATATAGGCGAACTTCTGGAGAGAGGCGTGTGTATGACCCGGCATGAATTCGGGAAAGGGGTAGTGTGCGCCTGCGCGGCAATCGCGCTCTTGCAGACGGCATGTGTTAAGCGGGTGCCGCTGCCGCAGGCCGAGAGCGATGACACGGTGGTCATGGACCGCAAGGAGTTTTTGGCCATTGCCCGCCGCGGGGCAACGGATAGCGTGGCGGTCCCCGATTCGATCCTGTTCAAGCCCGAAGTGATTTTTCCCGGCGACCAGCTCGGGTTGTCGCTGTACGAGAAGCTCCCGATTAGCATGGAGAAACGGGTCGAGCTGCGGCGTGTTGATGGAAGGGGGATGATATTCCTGCTTCCGATGGGCGCGGTGAAGGTTGGCGGCCTGAGCACCGCCGAGGCAGAGCAGCTCATCGAGAAAGAGCTTTCGGAATACGTGGTCTCCCCGCATGTCGAGGTAACCATTACCGAGCGGGAAATCGGCAAGGACCAGGTTTATATATTCGGCAAGGTGAGCAAGCAGGGAGCGTTTCCGCTTGACGAAGGCTATCGGCTGCTCGATTTATTCTCGGATGCGGGCGGCATCAATACCAGCATTTTCGCGCGGCCGGTGAAGCTGATTCGCGTGCAGGGAGAGAAAGTCGTCATGACCACTATCGATCTGAACAATATTTTCCGCCGCGGCCAGCTCGACAAGAACATCCTCTTGCAGAACCAGGACATCGTCTTCGTGCCGCCGCGCTTTCTTTCCTCCACCAAGGAAGTCCTGTCCACGGTCGGAGAGTTCATCCCCTGGTATTTCTTCGTGAGGTCCATGGCCAACCCGTAAAGGCGGAGCGAATGCCGCAGTATGATTTCCAGATGACCGACTTTGAGCGGATATTCCGCAAACGGTACCGGCTGCTGTTTTCGGTCGCGGCCCTCGTGGTGGCCTTCAGCATCGTGTTTGGCCGCATGAAGCCGCCGCGTTACAGTGCCGCATCAACGGTAAAGGTGGACCAGAGCAATGTCACCGGCCTCGGCATGGCGACGGTCATGTGGGGCGACTACCAGAGCCTCGAAACCCAGTCGCGGGTGATAACCAGCTACCCCGTGCTGTTTCGCGCGGGAAAACGCCTCGGCATGGTGCCCGATACCGCTGAGGCGGAGTCGCTGGAAGAACGGGAGAAATACGCGGGCATACTGGCCGCGCTCCAGTCCAAGGTCGAAACATCGGTAAGCGGGAACACCAATATCATCCGTATCCAGGCGACTTCGGGTGATCCCGGCGAGGCGAAAAACGTAGCCAATGCCGTGGCGTTTGCCTACAAGGATTTCTCGGCCCACAGCAAGCGGCGGCAGGCCGAGAAAGTCAAGCGGTTCATCGAGCGACAACTGGACATTTCTCAGCGGGAGCTGTCCAAGGCCGAGAACCAGGTCAAGGCTTTCAACGAGCGTCAGGAGATACCGTCGCTCGATCAGGCCTCTCAAAACGCAATCGAGGAAGCGGCCCGCGTAAAGCGGGATCTCGATAACACCGAGAACGCCATCAGAATAATCAAAGAACAACAGGAAAAGCTCAAGGACAGATATGCGAGCAGGAACTACGCGCAGCTCAAGAAGGATGCCAGCGAAGCGGATGCGGACACGCTGTCGGCGGAAACAAAGATGAGCTGGGTGTCGCAGTTCACGGACAATGATCCCGGCCTGTCCCAGCTCAACAGCCGTCTGCTGGAGCTCCAGTTCAAGCTCAAGGACCAGTTGGCCTACTACAAGGAGGAGCATCCGGCATCCCGTGACATTGAAAACAAGATTCAGCAGACCATCAACCAGATGCTTGCGGAATACAACAAGAAGACGGAGTTGCTTGGAAAGAAACGGGACATGCTCCTTGCCGAGAAGGCCGAGATAGACGGCAAGCTGAAGAAGCTTCCCGCCGAGCAGATGGAGTACTCGAGTCTTTTGCGCTCAAAAAAAGTGAACGAGGAATTGTACACGCTGTTGTCCAAGAAATACCAGGAGGCCTTGATTGCCGAGGCCGGGGTGGTGGATGATGTC
>WJMI01000355.1 GCA_014728015.1 Chitinivibrionales bacterium
GCTGTAGGTATCGTCAACAGCGACTTCCCTGCCCCATCCATGGAGGGTCTCGAAAGTCCCATCCGTGGTCATGTCCATCTGGGTGCACGGATTGTTGCCGTTTCCCCATGACCACGCCAGCCAGCCGATTTCACGCTCATGCGCGGCTTTGATAAGGTGGAGATAGTCCACTCCCTGCTCGCACTCCTCGGGGATCGTGCTGTTGAGAGAGTAGGCGCACAGCTCCCCCAGAATAACAGGCAGGTCGAGCAAAACGCACTCGTCAAGTTCAGCGTTTATGCCTTCCTGGGATGCCCGGTACTCCCCCACTGTATACACCGACCAGTAGGGATGGGCCGAGAACAGGAGATTGTGGTCCGGGTCCTGTTCGGTCAGATACGGCCCGCAGGTCTGGAGTATGTCGATACCCAGTCCCCAGTAATCCGCATCGATGACCAGCGGAACGTGAATTCCGGCATTGCGAAGCTCGGTGACGGCCGCTGCATAGGCATTCTTGAATTCGGTGGTATCCTGATGGCCCTCGCCCACCTCGTTGGCAATGTTGATGATAAGATAGTCCTCGTGCCGTGAAATAACCTCGAGCACATCGGAACGCGTCCAGTATGCCACGGCCTGGTCAAGTTCGCTCAGATGGCTGAATCCGTGCAGCTCGGGCATGGGGATCATGTCTTCGGATGCACAACGCGCGATTATCGTATCAAGATTCGCCGATGTGTGCCACGTATCGGTGGTCCACACGATGCGAAGGCAGTTGGTCCCGCTTTGGGCTATCTCGCTGCATGACGGCGCGCAGTCAATATCATTCCAGACAACCATCTTGTTGACCCCGCGAAGCACGACCTTGTTGCCGCAGGGATCATACAGATGGCGGCCATCGACATGAAAACCTGAATAGTCGGCGTGGGTTTTCGGGCGGGCGAGAAGGAGAACGACCAGGCACATCAGGAAGGATATTCGCATACCCTTGCCTCCGTTCCGGAAAGCCGCACCGCAACCGTACAGCAGTCCTCTGGCATCACGGGACAGTTTCCCGATCCGCCCATATTCCCCTGCTCTCAAACTATGTTTTCGGTTCGCGGCGGCACAAGGGCGGGCGGTCACTCGTCGGGATGATACTCTCTGCGGCGTGGGTTGCGGCAGTTGTCCCATTCGAACAGAAACGACCGCTGGCGATGCGGGCACGAGGGGCGATCGGTCACGCGCATGGCCCCGACCGGGGACCCGTCAGGCCAGTACCCCATGAATGTTTGTTCTCTGCCGCCGTTGCCCAGCGCCACCCTCCTAGCGGCATCGGCACCCGTGTATGCGTAATCCATGAGCGCATCGAGCATACGGTAGATACCGTAGAAATCAATCACATTGGTTTCATCCCGGTCCTCGGACTGCGGCGCATCATGGTCTGCATCGATTTCACAATGCGCGCTGACCGCATCGCGGAGATATACGAAATCCTTTTCATCGGGATGAATACCGATATTGTAGAAAAGGTCTTCGGCTATCCGCCAGTCCATCCGGCGGTTCCCTTCGTAGGTCTGCACCACGAGCTTGGCATGCGGCGGAAAGTCGCGCAGCATTTCCGGAGAAGTATTCTGCATGTACCAGGGCGACATGACAAACAGGGCGACCCCGGTGCTCCCCCACCCGCGTTTCTTGACATATTCCCATGCGATCGCGGGTACCGCGCCCGCGCCGTAGGAATGGCCCACCACAGCCAGCCGGGAGGTATCGGCCTTGCCCGCCACCAGATCCAGCCCGGCATCGAATCCCTGTATCAGCACCCGGTACCGGAGCTCATGGTCGAAAAAACGATTGTAATTGTAGGTGGAGAAAATGACTAGGTTCCCGCGGCTTGCCAGGTGGTCGATGAGGCCCCGGTAGAACTGCGTTGACGGTTTCCATAGTGCCGGGGCGAAAAGGACCACGGGCATGAGCGTGTCCAGCCGGTCCGGCGTTATCACGTGCACGTTTGCATCCCCCTTGCCTGGATGCGGGAACAGTCTTTCGGACACTTCGTGTCTGCCGTGCGCACCGTAGCCGCTGTCCGGCGGCGGAACGTAGCATTGTGGATCCACCGGCTGCGCCGTATCCACCGCTGGTCTTTCCTCCTGCCGTGCATCTTCCTCGACCATCTTCTTATACCAGGGAAGGCGCATGTAGTTTCTGATGGTCGTCTCATGGTCCATGGCTTTCCCGCTTGTCAGCTCTGCCCGCGGGTTCATACGATGGCTCCAGAAATTCGTGTAGTAGGTCTGCGCGTGGGGCATTGACGGATTATCGCCCGCATACAAGGCCCGCACGGAATCATTATCGTTCCACATGCCCATGAAACGCTGCGACGGGGCCCCGTTGCCGAGGGCGACGGTTTTGGCCTGCGGCGTGCCGTGGACGGCATAGTCGGCAAGCGCATCGACAAGGCGGTGCACGCCATAGTAGTCCAGGAGGTCCACCTCAGGGCCGAATTTCAAGGCACCCGCAGGCACGCCGTGGCTGGCCCGCAACACCTGGCCCGCAAGCGAGTCGCCGTGCAGCACGACAAAGTCTTTTTCTTCAAGCGGCGCAGGGAACTTCTTGAATATATCCAGCGCGATACGCGGGTCGTTGACATTGTCCTCGTCGAATACTTCAACAATGAGCTTCGCATGCGGCGGCAGCCGGTCAAACGCCGTGTCAGGCATTTCGTAGCAGTACCAGGGCGCCATGATGAAAACAAAGACGGCATCTTTTCCCCACTGCCGCTCGACCGCGGCGCGAAACAGCAGGCGCGGCACGGCGCCGCCGCCATACGAGTGCCCAACGAAACCGATGCGTGCCGTGTCGAGCCGATCGCCCCACGCC
>WJMI01000356.1 GCA_014728015.1 Chitinivibrionales bacterium
CCCCGCTCTTTCTTCTTCATTTTCTTCTTTTCGGACTTAAACTCGTCCTCTTTCTTCTTTTCTTTTTCCTTCTTCTCCTTGAGCGTCTCGGGGAGTTCCTTGACTATCTTGGCGACACGCTCCTCGGGAAGCTTTTCGAAGAAATCGGTGGCGACCTCGACGATTTCGCGCGTGCTCAGCCAGGCGCCGAAAATGATACCCACGATGAGGCAGACCACCTCGAGGTTGCGGAGGCGTGTTTCCTTTTCGATCGTAAAGATGTCGGCGCGGTTCTTGAGCATATCGGCATACTCCTGGTCCGACAGGACCCGCCCCTGCTCGTCATCGTCATCGTCGTCATATCCGCCCCCGCCGCCGGCGGCAGCCCCGAGACTCACGAGCTCAATCTGGGCACCCACGGCCTCGAACTGCCGTTTGAGGTCCTGTGCCTCAGCCTCGTCGGCTTCCTTGCGGATGCACACGGATTTCTCTCGAAGTGCTGCGAGTACGGCATCAGGCGTATTGCCGGACCACTTCGCGATTTCCTCAGCGACACGAGCGGCCTCCTGAGGATCCTCGCACTTCCGTACTAATACTTTGTACTTCACAGGCCACCTTCTCTTTCCATTACCGCGAAATTCATCTTATTGTATCCCACGCTGCCGCACGTGTTCATGACCTTGAACAGCACGTCAAACTCGATGTTTTTGTCCATTTGCACAACCACTTTGCCCATAATCTGGTTGAGCGCCCCCATTTTCACCATCTCCTGCTCCTGCGCGTAGCACCCTGCGAGCTTTTCCTCGAGCTTGGCGACAATAGGATTGGGCTCATCGTTAGGAATACGACGTGCATCCTCGGTCGGGGCGACAGGCTGGTTGTCGACAAGGATCATATCACCGGTGACCGCCACCTGGAGGCTGACTTCCTTGGGTTTCTTTTTGGATATGGAGTTGGGAAGCACTAGGTTGTCCGCGTTGGTCAGCACGCTTCCCTCGGCCGAGTACATCTTGAGAAGGAACACGAGAATGATGGTAAACATGTCCATCATCGAAGTCAGCATTAGACTCTCGCGTCTCTTCCTTTTGGGCATTCTGCCTCGCTGCTCCATACTAGCTCCTCAGTTTGGCGATCGAGATATTCGGGAAATCAGCCATGCGCGCCGCATCCATGATTTGCACTATCTTGTCGTATATCACTTCGTTTTCCGCGGCGATGATGATGTCCTCGGCATCGTCTGCATCCTTGAATCGCTCCTTGACCTTCATCAGCCGGTTCTTGAGCTCATCGTAAATAGAAAGCGGTTTGAGCTCAAACTCGGCGGGATTCTCGACCACGATAAGCCGACGGGGGTTCGTGAGCGCGTATACGGTGTCTCCCACATTGACAGCCGTTACAACAATCCCGTCGGCATCGGTCACCATTTCACCGAAAGGGGTGTACAGGCACTTCTTGATCTCCGAGAAGGTCTCGTCGCAGGCGTACAACAGGATATCCTGCCGTTCATGGATAGTCATTTCGCGGCCGGAAACCGGATGCTTCGGCGGCGTCTTTTCTTTCGGGTCGTATTTGACCGTGAACTCCGCCTGATCATCCCGGGCGACATAGCGATGGAACTCCTGATAGAACAGACTCGGCAGGAACCCGCCTTTCGCGCCCAGGGTGACAACCGAGTCGGTGACGATGGCCGTGAGAAGCAGCTTGTTATCCATCTCTTCCTTGGGTGGCTTCTTCACCGCCGTCTTTGTCTGCGATCCCCTGCCCTCAGGCAGGTTGATATCGATGATCGCGATTCGAGCGAATTCCGCCGATATCAGGAGCAAGGGAATGAGCACCACCATGAGATTCATGAATGGCTTCAAATCCATTTCCTGCTCTCCGCCGCCTATTTTCTTGATCTTGTTGGCCATTACCGTGACCTTCCCTTTGATGTGCTCGCGATTTATTCCTCAACCAGATTGATCAGCTTCGCGGTCTTCTCATCCATTTCTTCCACCACCTTGTCGGACTTACCGGCAAGAACGCCCTGGATAAGAATGCTGGGGACCGCGACAATCAGACCGAACAGTGTCGTGGACATAGCCACGGAGATACCGGTTGCGAGCGCCTGCGCGCGCTGGGCCGCGGGAACATTCGCGATAGCATCAAACGCCATCATCAGCCCGAAGATTGTCCCGGTCAGACCGGTCAGCGTCGCAAGGTTCGCAAAGGTGTTGAGGATATTGATATTCCGCGTTACCTTCGGTGTTTCCGAAAGAAACACTTCGTCGACCGCCTTCTGCACCTGCTTGGTGCTCTTGCCGCGGTTCTGCAGGATAACCACGATAGCCTTAGCGAGCGGCGTGGTTACCGACGAGGCATACTTGATGGCCTTTTCATAGTCGCCGGCCTTCAGGTATTTCGAGATACCCGACATGAACGAGGCACTGCTGGTTCCGCACTTGAAGAACAGGTACCAGACGCGCTCGATCACGATACCGATGATGGCAAACGCCATGAGCAGGATGGCCCACATAGCGAAGTACCCCGGAGACGTGAACCCATCAACGATGAATTTGAACAGCATTGCACACCCCTTTCAGATAAAAACGTTTAAGTGGGAGAC
Source organism: Chitinivibrionales bacterium (assembly GCA_014728015.1). Lineage (GTDB taxonomy): Bacteria > Fibrobacterota > Chitinivibrionia > Chitinivibrionales > WJMI01 > WJMI01. Next base: position 2,585 of record WJMI01000356.1, read on the forward strand.
AACGTTACAAACAGTTTAACTCTTTGGTGGTTCGGGCGGTCCCGGCAGTTCGGAACATACCCGATTTTTCGTAATATAATCGATCCACAAAAAGCAAAGAAAACCTTTGGCTTTTTTCGATTATACCCGTCACTGGTCCAGACCCAGCTGTATCTTCAAATCTTCAATTCGCTCCTTCTCCCGAGTGATAGCGCGCTTGGCATCGTTTTCAATGCTGCGCAACTGACTTAGCTTGTCACTAGCCGGGATTCGCATTTCCATGATATTGTTGATGCGTTCCAGGTTCCTCCGCAGCGTTTCGTCGGCCGAGGTCCCGCGGGCGCCGCCGGTGACCGCGCCGCCCTCCGCGCTCGCCGAAGCGGGTCCGGGCTTTGGCTCGCGCGGCGTGATCTGAAGGGTAAGCATCTGGGATGCCGGATTGATAAACCGGACACGCTCCCGTATCTTGTCAAGCCACGGGCTCTTCGCGATACCCAGGTTTGCCGCGGCCTGCACCGCCGCCTCGTACTTCGGAAGCGCCTTGTCAAGCGCCTCGAGGTTTTTCTCTTCCAGAACGTCCTTGTACGCCCGCTGCTCTTCCGGGGTGAGCCCGCGCGGAATCGGCGCATTCTTGAAAATCTGGCCGACTTCCTCGAACAGGTGCCCGTTAAGATAGAGCATCTTCATGAACATGTCCTCGGACATGTCCACCCATTTGTTGACAATCCCCTGTTCGTAGGCCGTATTGATATTCCACTCGAACTTCTCCGCGGCTTTCAGGTAGTACTTTTCAAGCCCCGAGATGATCTTGATTTTGGCGGCCAGTTGCTGGTCTTTCGTCCCGAACAGGCTCTGATTACGGTATGCTTCTGCCATGGCCACGAAGCTCTCGCCGACACGATAAGTAGAACGTATGGTCCACTCGCCGACACCCAGCTCGATTGCCTTGGCATAGGCCTTGAGAACCGGCTCCAGCGCCTCGGTCTTGGCCTTGAGCTGTTTCTCGACCGCCCGCTCGCTGTTGCCTTTCAGGGAAACAGCATCGAACGCCTTGAATTTGATTTCGCCGAGTAAGTAGTATGCCCGTGATGCGGCCGCGATATCAACATCCGCCTTGCCCCGGTATCGTTCGAAAATACCGGCGGCCAGTTGGGCGGTCTTTTCGGCCCCGGCCACGTTGTTCATATCGTAGTACGCCTCCGCGGCCTTGACCAATGCCATCACCTGCTTCGACTTGTTGCCGGTAAACTTCTCGGCATACGCAGAGAAGGCATCAGCCATTTCCTTCTTCTTGCCCTGCTTCTGGTAGCAGTAGCCGATAGAATAGTAGCCCTCTGACGCATATTCAGACTGCGGGTACTTCTCGGCAAGGCGTCGGTACACGCGAATAGCATCGGTATACAGCTTGCCCTTTTCGTAAATGAGCCCGGCGTTGTACAAAGCAAGCGGCGTCCGGGAATCGGTGGGATATTTCTGATAGATGACCTCCGATACCTGCCCCGCCTTTCCATACATATTCGCTTTCTTGTAGCACTCCGATGCCGACGACAGGCTCGGGATGGCATAGTCGGGCTTGGCAACCTTGGATGCGGCAAGCTCGTATGTCTTGGCCGCATCTTCCAGGCGGTTCAGTTTCTTGTAGTCTTCTGCCGCGCGCACATAGGATTTCTCACGCAGGTCGGATTGGGGAAACTTGTCTCCCAGCGAGGCGAACGTCTGCGCGGCCAGCTCCAGGCTGTTGGCCTCTTCGTAGCACATGCCCGCCTCGAACCACGCGCGATCCGCGGCCTTGCTCTTGGGATATTGATCATAGACCGCCTTGAACGCATCGGCGGCACCGACAAGGTTCCCGCCCTTACGCAACCCTTCCGCCTTCTTGAACATGGCGCCCGCCGCCAGGTCGACGATCTCGTTATAGCCCTGGGTGCCGGGTTTTTCTTTAGAGAGCAGCCGCTGGTATGTTGACAGGGCCATTTCGTACTCGCCCGAACTCGCGTAGCTGTTGGCGAGCATCCGGAGAGACTTGCCGGCAAATTTCGAGCTCGGATAGGTGTCGTTGATGAGCTTGAACTCGGCAATTGCCTTGTCGTACGCCTTGGCCGCATAGTGGATGTTGCCGCCGAGATAGAGCACTTCCGGGGCAGTCGGGCTCTTGGGAAAGCGCTGCTGGAACGCGTGAATGTAGTCGAACAGCTGTTGGGTTTCAGGAAGGCTGTATGCCTGCTGATCGCTCAACCCCTGAGCGGCCATTTTCTGCTTGCGCAGGTTGTCGTAGGCGACGATCGCATTGTAGCCGGCATCTTCCTGCGAGATAGAAACCGGCGAGCTTTTCTTGCCCTTTTCCTGCCGGAGGCGCTCTTTTTCCTCTTCGTCGAGACCCAGGGTGTCGTCTTCCTCGGGCTTATAGGCAGGATACGTGGACAAGTTCTGTTGGGCCACATAATCGTAGCTCTTGGCGGCCATTTCGTAGTTCTTCAGTTCGTTGTAGATTTCGGCTACGTTGTACTTGTACTCATACACGCGCCATACATCATCGGGGAATTTGGTGAAAAACTCATTGTACCGCTTGAGGGCCTTTTCGAACAGGTCACGCTTTTTCTTTTTCTGGGCCTCGGCATGGTAATAAATGGCAATCTGGCCCAATGCCCGCCGGACCTCATTGGCAGCGTTCTCAATCGCGGCTCTGTTTGATGAGTTGCGGGATGCCCATTCGCCGTCTTTATAATAGTAGTCGACCAGGCGCTCGCGTTCCTCGTTCGCCTCCTTATACTTCTTCTTGATCACGTAGCACGCGACAAGCATCTGCTGGGCTGTCGGCGCATCGGCGTAGTAGGGATACGCCCGCAACGCTGTTTTCAGCGAGAGTATCGCATCGTCATACTGCCCGTGATTGAAGTTTTTCATGCCCACCGTATACAATACATAGTCTTCGTACGGGCGGCTTCCTTCACGCTTGAAAAATTTGACAGCTTCTTCGCCGCCGTTTGGCATATCCGAGAAACAGATCGCCAGGTATTCGAGCGCCTCGCCCCGCAGGTCTTTTTTCTGATACTGGCCGGCGTCGCACTTCTCGATGTATTCGAAGAACAGCTTGGCGGCCTTGTCGAACTCCGCGCGATTGTAATAAATCTCCGCCTTCCGGTAGTGCGACATCTCGATCACCTCGAGGTTCACTTCATTGGGCTTGATCCTCTCGATATGTTTCAGGGCGCAGGTGAAATCGCGGTCCATGAAACAATAATCGGCAAGACGGAAATGCGCGGCGGATGCCCGAATGCTGTTGGGGAACTTCGATACGACCTGCTTGAACGCATCCTTTGATTCATCCACGTTCCCCAGAATCATGTTGATAGTACCTATCTGGTAGTACCCTTCGTCGGCTTTCTCAAAATCGGGGTACATGGCCGTGCTCTGTTCGTACATCCTGAGCGCTTTTGAATAATCGGGCGTCGGATTGACCGGCTCCGGGCCGCGGGGGTTCTTATCCCACTCGTCCATTTTCTTTTCGTAGTCGTTGCGCGCCTGGATGTACTGGTCTCGCGCCTGGTCGTAATACAGCTTGCTCAGCGTATACATGACATCGGCACACCGCTGGTTCTTCTTCCCCTGGCAATTGTTGTACAAGCGTTCGTAGCGCGCGATCACCTCGCTCAATGACTCCGTAGGCTTTTTCACGCGATCGAGCTTCTTGCGCGCATCCTGCTCGAGCTCGGCCTTCTTGCGCCGCAGTTCTTCCAGTTTCCGCTGCAGCTCCTCCTTGCGTTTGTCGTCGCTCGCGCCGCGGGCGGACGGAGGCATGGTGACATGAACAGCAAGGCCGGCCAGTAGGACGGCAACGACAATGGATTTCTTCGAACGAATCATCACAGCATACTCCGGTTAGAGAGTTTGACCTTTCGGATTCCTCCGCAGGACTACTCGTCCAATTCCTGCAGTTCCTGCTGGAGCTTCTCGATTTCTTCGTCGACCTTTTCGACCTTTTCCTTTTCCCGCTCGATAATCTTGGTTTCCTTGGCCACACCGACAATGTTCGACGCCTTGGCAAGCGCATACTCGGCATCGGCCAGGAGCTCGTCCTTGCGCTTGAAGAATTTCTTGTTGTCCTCGACGAGCAGGCTGAAGCTGAAGAGCTCGCGGGCCTCCTTCGCGTAACCGTCGTACTCGCCCTTCATCTGCGGACGCTCGGAAATGGTCTTGTCGGTCGGCTTGCGAAGCGCGTTCTTCTTGATTTGCTGCATGGTCGGACGGAACTGCTGCAGATACTGCTCGAACTGCTGCCGCCGGGCATCGAGGTCCTGCTCGGATGCGAAGTCCTTTCTGCACAAGTCGATGCATTTCTCGAAATTGGGTATTGCATCGCGGTGCCGCCGCATCAGCATGAGCGAATATCCTTTGACCAGGTAGGCCTCGGGGATGAGCGGCGACTGCTCGTGGGCCGCGATAAGCCGCTCAACCGTATTGAGGGCGAGCTCCGGCCGGTTGACCTTGATCCACGACCAGGCAATGCCCAGAAGCGCTTCATCACCGTAGGGCGATCCCTCGGGAACGCGGTCAAACGATTCGACCGCCTTCCGCAAGTCCACCTGCTCGAAATACAGCTGGCCCAGCTTGGTATTGGCCCCGTCCTGGAGAAGCAACTCCGCGGGGTCGTCGGTGGTGTCCACGACGACATTCCGCAGGCATTCCTCGGCAAGCTTTTCCTTGCCGTTTTCGATATGGATGATCGCCAGCGTGTACTGGGCGTACGCGTAGGTGGGCGCCTCGGGCTGAATCCGCTCGAATAATGTCTGGGCCGCGTTGTAGTTCTTGCGCTTGAAATGGATCTGCCCCGCCAGGTAGTCGGCATCGGGGATTATTTCGCTCTCGGGGTACAGATTGGTAATGAACGCGTGGTTCTTGAGCGCATCTTCGTATTTGGCCTCGCTGTAGTCGAGATGCTGCAGGCCGTAGAGGAGCTTCGGGCGCTGCTCTGATGTTGTATACTCGGCCAGTCCCTCCCGATAGACTTCCCGGGCAATATCGTTGAGCTGCAGGAACCGGTAGCAGTTCCCCAGATAGAACGTCGCCTTGTCGTTGAGATGGAAGTTCGGGAACAGGGAGATGACCTTCCCGAACGCAAACCCGGCTTCCCAGTACCGGCCGGCCAGGTACAGCCGCATGGCTTCCATATAGGCATTCATCGGGGCGAGGATCAGCTTGTCGTAGAGGCGCTTCGACTCACGCTGCTCGCGGGTCGGCCCGAACTCGGTGGCGAACTTGCCCATGAGGGTCAGCCCCCGCTCGGCCTCCTGCACGCTGTAGCCGACATGGATGTCCGCGCCGGCATGGTTGATCATCTCGGGCAGCGGGTACAGGAAATTGAAATTGAACCCGAGATACGGGATATTGTTATTGGCCCACCCGGCCTTCAGCCAGATCTGCGGGATAAACTCGACCTTGACATGCCCGCTTCCTCGGGGGATTATCTTTTTCCACTGGTTCTCGATAGTGCCGGTTGTGTCGCCCAGAAGCTCACTGGCGTCCATGGCGCTTTCCCAGAGGGTGGCGAACATATTGTCGCCCACGAACTCACCGTCGAAAATGAGCCGGTCATTCAGGAGGGCGTAACGGATACCCGCCCGGAAACGCGTGGTCATGAGCTGCTTGACCTTCTCGTCGGGCGCGCGGTCGCCCGCCCAGGTCACCTGCGCGGGAATGATGTCCTGCAAGCAGATAGAGAACCCCAGATCCCCGAACCGGTAGTGGTCGAGCGGATTGAGATACACACCCAGGTCGAGGCCGAAGCCGTAGCCGGCTCCGTGGCTGAACTGGTTCTGACGGACAAACTTGGGGTTCGCGCCGATCATGAGCCAGGGGAGCCGCCGGATACGCAGCGCGTAATGGCCCACCAGCCAGAGGTCGGCATACCGCAGGGAGCGGTCGGTGGCCTGGATTCCCTCGAGCTCATCGATACCCATGCTGTCTATGGAACTGCCCACGCCGATGACGGTCAGGCCGGCTGTCTGATGCAGCCGTATGGGCACGAGAAACGATGTCTGCTGGTATCCCAGATCGGTGGTGCCCACGTCCATGTCGAAATTCCACCGGTAGATGCCCAACTGGAAATGCAGCTGGTCTACCCGGTAAAGCAGCGCGGGATTGACAATCCCGGAGCTGAAATCCGAAAGGTCCTGGATATAGTCCGCCTGGAAATAGGGCGAGGCGAATCCGCCGGTTGCCTGCAAAGCGTGAACCGGGTTGCCGAGTCCCAGCGCGATGGTGAGCCCACAGCACATCTGCAAGAGTTTTTTCATGAATTGCCTGCGTCTTTTCACTAGCACCAACCTTCTTGAACGGCGTTACTTGACCGGTACGACCTCTACTCGTCTGTTCTGGGCACGTCCCTCTGCGGTGTTGTTTGAGGCTATCGGTTTTGTTTCACCGTATCCGCGCGCGATCAGACGTTCGGGGGAGATCCCCCGCATGATGAGATAGTTCCGAACCGATTTCGCCCTGTCGTAGGAAAGCGCCATGTTGTACTGGTCGCTTCCCTGACTGTCGGTATGCCCCTGAATCTCGACACGCACGTGCGGATACGCCTCGAGGCTGTTGTAGACCTTTTCGAGCACATAGTAGGATTCTTCCAGAAGCTCCGCGCTCGCCAGCTTGAAATTCACGCCCTTGAGAATGAGCGCCTGCTTGATCTCCTGGGGCTTCTCGTCCGGGCAGCCGTCCTGATCCTTGTAGCCGTTGACCGTTTCGGGATTGTTCGGGCAGGCGTCGACATTGTCCTGGATACCATCCTTGTCGTTGTCATTATCCGGACAGCCGTCCACGTCCTGGAACCCGTCGCGATCCTCCGGATCGTTGGGACACTGGTCCTGCTGGTCGTAGATACCGTCCTTGTCGTTGTCGAAATCCGGGCACCCGTCTTCGTCTTCGAACCCGTCACGGTCTTCGGGAACATCCGGGCACTGATCGATATCGTCGAGGATGCCGTCGCCATCGCGGTCGGTGGCGAGCGCTTCGACCATTTTCTTGGTAATGAGCCCGATATCGGTCCCGTTTTCGCCCTTGCCCTGGCACGCCGATACCGGCTTGGTGAAATAGTTGTACTCGGGGTGCCCCGGCGAAATGAACATGGGATCTTTGGAGATGTTTGATTGGTTGACAACGGCCTCGGCATTGAACGGCAGACGGTTCTTGTAGATATTGTTGTAAATAATCCGCGTCCGCCGGGCATCCGGCCCTACATACACGCCGTACTGCTTGTTCTGGAACAGGATATTGTTGCGAATCAGCACTTCGGTGCGATGCGCATTGAAAATGCCGCAGTATCCGTTCTCGAGTATCACGTTGTGATCGATCGAGGTCCTGGTGCCGCGAACCGATTCGAGGAAAATGCCGGTCCACTCATTCCGGTAAATAACATTGTTGTTGATATCGGGCAGAGAGATGAGCGCGTGAATGCCGGCGCCCTTGTTGTCGACAATCAGGTTCCGTTCGATCACCGGACGGGTGTTCTTGCAGAGAATCCCGGTCGTGCCGTTGCGTATCGTAAAATTGGTGATCATGGAACCGTCGGCGCCGATCACGCACGGCCCCAGGCGGCGACCGTCAATGACGGTCTTCACCATGTCCTGCCCCATGAGGACCACGTTGTCGGTCAGGGCCACGTTCTCTTTGTAGACGCCCTTGACCACATAGACAGTGTCACCCTCGTCGGCCTCGCCGAGCGCCGCATGAATGCTCGGGAAATCGTGAGGAACGACAATCTTTCTTCCCGCCAGCACGGAGCTCGAGACAATGAGCAGGCAGGCAAGGCCGACGGCAATACGGGAGCGTGTTGTAAAAAGCATAGGCCAACTTACTGGAAACGTATTAAGGGCTTAAATGATCTAGGGGCAGACAGTGAGCCCGGAGTGATATTTGGAACCGGCACCAATCAAAATACGTTGGACTGCAAAAGGAGTCAAGTTCCTCATCCTCCGTGTAATAAAGAATCTGTTAGAATTAAAATCCTTCGCGAACTAAAAGCAAGATTTTTTTGCATGGGCGCGAAAAATGCGATTGCCGGGCCGGCCGGCCTCCCCGCTTCCCGGGCCGGCCCCGTCCAGGCATGTAGTATCTTTTTTGTCCCAAGCGGCCGGCCCCGCCCCCGAGACCGGCCGACAATCGTTCGCGAATGCATTCGTAATCTCAGAGAACCGGCAGCAAGCGACCACCCTGCGCGCGAGGAGAGACCCCGCCACATGCGAACACCCCGGCGACACGCCAAACACCTCTTGCCCGCCCCGGCCGTGAGGACGATCCGCGGCATGCGGCAGACTGGAACAGCAGCGCTTCTGGCAGTTCTGCTGATCTGCGGGACATCCTGGGGTTTCGGCAAAAACAAAGTGCAGTACGAACGGCTCACGTGGCACTACCACCAGCTTCCCCATTTCGAGTCGTTCTTTCACCAGGGCCAGGGCGACCTGCCCGCGATAACCGCTCGATGGGCGGAAGAGGCCTACTACGAACTGTCTCGCGAGTTCGGGTTCACGCACAAGCGCCGCATCCCGCTTCTGGTGTTCTCCAGCCCGACCCTGTTCGAGCAGACCAATGTCATCCTCGAGGTTATTCCCGAAGGTGTCGGGGGATTCACCGAGCTTTTCAAGAACAGAATCGTCATACCGTTCACGGGCTCCTACGAAGACTACCGCCACGTAATCCACCACGAGCTGGTGCACGCATTTCAATTCGCTATTCTATACGATCAATTCGGCGGAACCATCCTTCGCAACACGGGCGTGCACATGCCGCTCTGGTTCGCCGAGGGCACCGCGGAGTACCTGTCGAGCGGCTGGGATGCCTCGGCGGACATGTTCATGATGGACAAGGCCGTTTTCGGCTCGCTTCCCCTGCCCGGCCCGACCATGGGCGGCTACATCGTCTACAAGGGCGGCCAGTCCTTCTTTCATTTTCTCGAAAGCTCGCGCGGGGACAGCGCCTTTCACGCGTTTCTGGTCGCGTTTCGCAAGACACGCAATGTCGACGATGCACTCGAACGGACCTACGGCAAGGAGCTTCGCGAGCTGGGCACCGAATGGCAACAGGAGCTCAAGCGGATCTACTGGCCCGAAATAGGAAAGCGTCTGAAACCCGAAGACAAGGGTGTGGCGCTGACATCGCATGTTGAAAGCCGCTCCGGGTTCAACCTGAAACCGCGCATATCGCCCGACGGCCGGCGCGTCGCGTTTTTCAGCGATGTCAAGGACTACACCCGGATCATGATTTCCGATCGAGACGGCGATATCAAGAAGGAAATATCCCAGTACGGCTATGGGGGGTATTTCGAGTCGTTCCAGCCGTTCCGTAGCGGCATGTGCTGGAGCCCCGAGGGAGACCGCCTGGCGTTCGTCACCAAGAACAAGGGCGCCAACGAGATCCGCATCGTGAATACGCGGGGCCGGCGGAAAAGCCGCACGATCCGGCCGGACCTGGCCGCGATCAGCTCACCCGACTGGTCCCCCGACGGCTCGTTTATCGTGTTCGCCGGACTGGACGGCCATGCCACCGATTTGTACATGGTCAATCTCGAGAATGATGAAATCAGACAATTGACCGATGATATCCATACCCAGTCGGATCCGCGCTTCTCCCGCAACGGCCGCGAAATAGTATTCACCGCAACCGACACGTGCGGTCTCGCCGACCGGACAAACGCGGCGGCCCGGCCGTCCAGCGACCTCTATGTCCTCGACATCGAATCCGGCGCTGTCACGCGGCTGACAGAGACGCCCTACAACGAGCGCCACCCGGTGTTCTCGCCCGGCGGCGGCAAGCTCGCTTTCGTGTCGGATCGAAACGGCATCGACAACATCTATATCGCGCCGGTCGACACTCCGGACAGCGCCCGCCCGCTCACCGACTTCATCGGCGGCTGTTCCCACCCGGATTGGGCCGCGGATGACAACACGATGGTGTTCACGCTCTTTCACAAAGGCGGATGGGACGTGTGGCGCATCGACGAACCCACCGGAAAACTCCTGGACTCGGCGCTCGAGCCAACGCTCTGGGTGCGGTCGCAACAGGACACAAGTATCGAGTATTTCCGACGCGTGCCGCTTGCCGGGGACTCCGCCGACAGCGCTCGCGATACGGCTTCAGGTACGATTGCCGCGCAGGATTCAACGGTAACTGATACAACGCAACCCGGCCCCGCGGCTTCCGGCATTACCGAATCCCTCCCGGATACGCTGACCCCGGATTCAGTCGAAGCGGATTCCGGAATTGCGGCCGTCACAGCAGACACGGCCGCCGTTGACACCGTTGCCGCGGACAGTGTCACCACGGACACCGTCACGCTCGCCGAACAGGATACGGTCGCTGAAAGGCCCGAGCTTCCAGAGCATCTTACCAAGAAACGGTACCGCGCGAGATTCTCTCCGGACATGATCTCGGTCGGCATGGCGGTCAGCACGCTCTACGGCTATTCCGGGCAGGGCATGGTGCTTCTCAGCGACCTTCTGGGCAACCACCGGATAACGCTTGCCGGCGACGTGCAGGGAAGACTTGACGAGTACTTCGTGTATTCTTCATACCTCAATTCGAAGTACCGGGTCGATTTCGGCGTGGGCGGGTTCTACAGCAGGTACTACACCTATGCCGGCGGCTATTTCACGGACTCGCTGTACCACGATACGAATATCGGCGCCATGTTTCTCGTGCGCTACCCCTTCTCCATGACGTCTCGGGTCGACCTGAACATGTACTATCGCCACCTCGACCGGGAGCCGTACCGCTTCAAGGGGCTGGACATTGTCCGCGACGATTCCCGGAAGTCCCAGTCTCTCAATATCACGCTTCCTTCGGTTTCGTATGTGTTCGACAACATTCTCTGGGGATTGACCGGGCCGGTCAACGGTATCCGCGCGCAAGCCACGGTGCTGTTTGCGCCGCCGCTCGAACCGACCGATGCATCGTTTGGCTCATTTGACATCGACTTCCGTAAGTATTTCCATTTCGCCAAGCGGTTCGTCTGGGCCAATCGCGCGGCACTGGGGGCCAGCTTTCCGATCGGGCGCGACAAGTCCGCGCGCAGGTTCTTTCTGGGGGGAAGCGAGAACTGGATATTCTATCGCATCAACGGCGACAACTACGAGCAGAACCTCTCCCACACCTTCTACTCGGACCACATCGTTCCCTTCAGGGGATGGGACTACTACGATTTCAGCGGGACGCGCTTCGCGCTCCTCAACACGGAATTCCGGTTCCCGTTCGTACGGGAGATCGACATTGCCTGGCCCCTCCCGATGCAGATCCGCTATATCAACGGCGCCGTATTCATCGATGCCGGCAACGCCTGGGACCGCAGCGATCAGTACGAGACAGTGCCATTGCCGGACGATATCTTCGGGGGGACAGGCTTCGGACTGCGGATTAATCTCGGCATGTTCGTACTTCGGTACGACCGCGCCTGGCGCACCGACTGGCGTACCTACCTGGAAGATCCCACCGATTATTTCTCGCTGGGAGCGGAGTTTTAAGGGACAGGTGATCGGTAATCGGCTACCGGCGGCCATTTGATTGGTTCCGTGGCTCGAGGCGGTCGCCCCGGCAGCAGATTATCGACTGTCGATCTCTGATTGCCGTTCACCGACAGCAGCGTTTATTCCCACTCAATAGTACCGGGCGGCTTGTGGGTTACATCGAAAAACACGTCACCGACACCGTCGATGGCGCGCGCGGACTCGATGATAGCGTTCAGCGCGGGTTCGGAGAGCGGGGCGAACCGTGCGGTCATGGCCTCTTGTGACATGATCGGCCGCAGCACGACGCATTCCTCGTTGTCGCAATTGACTAGCGGCAGCAGGACCACGGGCATTTGCCAGACAGCATCGTATTCTTCCGATGCATAGAGCGCCTCGGTGACGGCATGATCGATTTTTCGCAGCTTGTCCAGACGATCCCGCGTGAGAAAGGCCTTTTCGACCCGGTAGCCGTCCTCAGGTTTTTTCACGCGCAGGCCGTAGACCACCCTGTTGACCCCGCGCACGGCATTCGTGATCCTGGTCGAGACACGCTCGAGTGCCTCCCAGTCGCGCGGGCCCGTCACCAGGGCCGGATGCGCATAAGTCCGTCCGTCGCCCTGGACCCCGACGCTGTGAACCGGCAGAACCCTGGCCGCGTAGCCGAGCGCCCCGGCGAGCCGCACGGTCTGGTCTTCGACCGACGAATCGACCGGTTGATGCGCGCCGTCGGAGCACAACGCCCGCACCCCGAGACCCGGGCCGGGAAACGGGTGCCGCCACACCAGCTTGTGAGGAAGGCCGAGCTCCTCGCCCAGCGCGCGCACTTCGTCCTTGTACAACTGGCTGAGGGGCTCGAGCACCAGACCTTTCCGCAGCAGCTCCAGTATGATATCCACGCGGTTGTGGTGTGTCTTTATCCGGTCGGCGTGCTCGGTTCCCGCGCTTTCGATGGTGTCGGGGTAGATAGTGCCCTGCCCCAGCATCCACTTCTCGGCGTTCAGGCCGCGCTCGGCCAGTGCCGCCTGCTGCACCTCGATGAACAACTTCCCTATAATCGCGCGTTTCTCCTCGGGATCGGCGATATTGCCGAGCGTGGCAAGGAACCGCCGGGATGCATCGACAATGTGCAGGTTGTTGAAGCCGTGCTCGCGCAGGTACGCAAGAATATCGTCCGACTCGTCAAGGCGCATGAGCCCCGTGTCGATATGCAGCCCCAGCACGCGTTCCGGGCCGAGGGTCTCGTTGAGCAGGGCGAAGGCGACCGTCGAGTCGACACCGCCGGAGACCAGGAGGAACACGTTGCGGCCATTGCACTGCTTCTCGATCCCCGCGGTCATTTCCTTGAGAAAGAACTCCGCGCTCCACTCGCGCCGGCATCCGCAGATACCGATAAAGTTGTCGAGGATCGTCATGCCGTTGGGCGTATGGGTGACTTCGGGATGAAACTGGAGGCCGTACAGCCGGCGCGACGCATCGCCGACCGCGGCAGTGCTGCAGTCTTCGCTCGATGCCAGCACGGCGAAACCCTCCGGAAGGCGGTCGACCGTATCGCCGTGACTCATCCAGACAACCTGGTCGGTGTCGAGCCCCGCAAACAATGCGGATTCTTCCGTTATGGCGATTCGCGCGGTTCCGTATTCACGGACTTTCCCTTTGCAGACCCCGCCGCCGAGGAGGCTCGCCATGAGCTGGTGGCCATAGCACAGGCCGAGCACCGGAATGCCAAGGGTGAAGACTTCCGCCTCAACCGTAGGACTTCCCGGGTCAAGGACGCTATAGGGTCCGCCGGACAGAATGATCCCTTTGAACGGACGCAGGTCGGATGCCGGCGCGTGGCACGGCACAATCTCCGAGAACACGCCGAGCCGGCGAATGCGATTCGCGATCAGGTGGGTGTATTGCCCGCCGAAATCCAGTACTGCTATCGTATCCATGGGAAGACCCTAATATAGTTCTCCCTTCTTGAAAGCAGCGATCATCCCGGTATCGCCCGGCGCCCGCCGTTTGAGGGCGGGCCTCAGGGCGCTGACGTGAATACGCTCATCCGTTTACATTCACAGAATGTTATATTAGCCTGGAACGGCATCGCGGCATGATCTGCAAACCGAGCGGGGGAACCAGTATGGCAGAAAAGACATTGAGAAAGCCGGTCAGCAATTTCTTCATCAAGAAGTCCATCCAGCTTAACATCATCGGCAAGATTCTTCTGGTGATGTTGATCTCGGTTCTCGTGATGACCGTGCTTCTGGCGTGGATCTACAACGCGAAGTCACAGGCGGGCAGTTTCTACTACATGAGCAACAATATCATGGAAGATCTGAAACTCCAGAGCATCCTCGGGCTGGTGCTGCCGCCGCTTTTTGCCGCGCAGATAGTGAGCCTGTTGATTGGCATCGGGATCGGGCTGTTCTCGTCACGCAAGGTGGCGGTGCCCCTCTACAAAATAGAGAAATGGGCATCCGCCCTGACCGCCGGCCAGCTCAAAACGCGTCTCGCGTTTCGCGAAGACCGTCAAATGCAGGACCTGACGCGCCAGTGCAATCTCATGGCTGAAACGTACCGGGATATTTTCGCGCGCATAGACAAATCAGTGCGCGCCATCGAAAGCAGCTCCTCGGATGACAAGAAGGTCGCGGTTGAGGCGATCAAGATACGGGAGATACTCGAGAAGGTTCAGTTCGGAGAATCATAGCTGCAAACCCGTCCCAGCCCGGACTCTTACGCGAACATATCCCTGGCCCGTTGAAACACGTTTTTCGGCTTGCTCTCCATCGCCGCGAGCTTCTCGAAGAGCTCCTTTTCCTCGCGGCTGAGCTTTTCGGGTGTGTTGACATGCACGCG